>CAZBYX010000272.1:0-5704 GCA_964496055.1 uncultured Saprospiraceae bacterium | reverse complement strand
CCCCCGTGCCCTGCGCCGCCGCCCCGGCGCCGCCCCCGCCAAAGAAGGCCTCGGCGCCTATGCCGACATCGCCGCTCAAATCTGGCGCTTCGGGCAGCGCCTCCAGGGCTTCCCCAACTACCTCTCCATCCACGCCGGCGGCATCCTCATCGCCGAAAAACCCCTGCGTTACGCCACCGCCCTGCAGATGATGCCCAAAGGCTTCCCCATCACCCACTTCGACATGCACCACGCCGAAGACTGGGGCTTCCACAAACTCGACATCCTTTCCCAGCGCGGCCTCGGCCACATCAAAGACGCCGTCGAGCTCATCCGCCGAAACCAGGGCCGCGCCATCGACATCCACGACGTGCGCACCATCCTGAACGACCCGGCCACCCGCGCCCAGCTGCGCTCCGGCCACTGCATCGGCTGCTTCTACATCGAGAGCCCCGCCATGCGCGGGCTGCTGAAAAAACTGCGCTGCGACAACTACAAGCACCTGGTGGCCGCCTCCTCCATCATCCGCCCCGGCGTGGCGCAGTCGGGCATGATGCGCGAGTACATCCGCCGCTTCCACCAACCCGACAGCGTCGAATATCCGCACCCCGTCTTTCGCGAACACCTCGGCGAAACCTTCGGCGTCATGGTCTATCAGGAAGACGTGATGAAAATCGTGCACCACTTCGCCGGGCTGGACCTGGACGAGAGCGACGTGCTGCGCCGCGTCATGACGGGCAAAAAACACAGCGGCGACACCCTGGAGCGCCTGCGCAAAAAGTACTTCGACAACTGCCGCGCCCGCGGCTATTCGGATGCCCTGGCGCGCGAAGTCTGGCGCCAAATCGAAAGCTTCTCCGGCTACTCGTTCTGCAAGGCCCACTCGGCCAGCTTCGCCGTCGAGAGCTTCCAGAGCCTCTACCTCAAAGCCCACTTCCCGCTCGAGTTCATGACCGCCGTCATCAACAACTTCGGGGGCTTCTACCGCACCGAATACTACGTGCACGAGGCGCGCATGAGCGGGGCGAACGTCCATGCCCCCTGCGTCAACCACAGCCGCTACCTGACCCACATCGAAGGGCGCGACCTCTACCTCGGCTTCGTCCACCTGCACAAGATGGAGCGCTCGGTGGCGCATGCCATCGTCCATCAGCGCAGCGTGGGCGGCCCTTTTCGCAGCCTGGAAGACTTCGTCCAGCGGGTGCCCATCAGTCCCGAACAGCTCGAAATCCTCATCCGCATCGGCGCCTTCCGCTTCACCGGCAAGACCAAATACGAACTCATGTGGGAAAAGAACGCCGCCCTCGACCCCCAGCGCCAGCGCGAAGGCCGCTTCGCCACCGGCACCCTCTTCGAACACCCCCATGAGGACTTCACCCTGCCCCGACTGCACGAAGGCCCCTACGACCAGGCCTTCGACGAAATCGAACTGCTGGGCTTCCCCCTCTGCTCCCCCTTCGACCTGCTCGCCCCCGGTCACGATCACGAAGGCATCCTGGCCGAGCACTTGCCCAGGTTCGTCGGCCGCATCGTCACCATCCTGGGCTACTACGTGTGCAAAAAGGACGTCCGCACCGTCAAGGGGGAGTGGATGGCCTTCGGCACCTGGCTCGACCGCGAAGGCCGCTTCTTCGACACCACCCACTTTCCCGATTTCCTCCAACGCCACCCCTTCCGCGGCAAAGGCATCTACCGCATCGAAGGCCGCGTCGTCGAAGAATTCGGCTTCCCCAGCCTCGAAGTGGTGCGCATGCAACGCCTCCCCTTCGTCCGCGACGAACGCTACGACGAAGCCTGAACTTCCCCGCTCCGAAACCGTGGACAAACCAGAAAGGAAAAAATGCGTACGGAAGAGGAAAGAAACGGTTCAAAAATTCGGAACGGAAAAAAGAAGAAAACACCCCTGAAAAAAAATTGAAGCCGGCCTTTCGAATTAAAAAGATATTTCCACATATTTGCCCCTGATACCGGCCCTCCTCATTTTGCAGATGAATTTTCGGTTTTTGTGTTGAAAAAAAAAGTGGAGAAAGCTGGTTTTCAAGTCGCTGCTTCCCCTCGTTTTCAAAGAGCATCTCTTTCAAAAAACAAAAGCGGAAAAAAGCGCGTGGAATAAAGGCACGCCAACGACTTATTTCAAATACTTTTTATTAAACCAAAAAAACGGAACATCATGCCAAGAGGACGTCGCAAATCGCGCAAATCGATCGACGAACAAGTCCAGGCCTTGAAAAACAAAATTTCCGAGCTGGAAATGGAAAAACAACTGCTCGACCTGGACATTCAGAAGTTGCAGCTTCAATTGAAACACCTGGAAAGTTCTGCACAGTGAACGAAGAACGAGCCCCCGAAAATCGGGGGCTCGTTGGTTTAGGGCCTTGCCGTCGGGTTCGGGTGCCTATCTTTGCTCCCCGACACGCATCGCGAACCCGAAAGCAGATTCATGGCATTCAAGATTTACACCAAGACCGGCGACAAAGGGGAGACCGGCCTGTTCGGCGGCAAGCGCCTGCCCAAGAGCGACCCCCGCATCGAAGCCTACGGCACCGTGGACGAGCTCAACTCCTGGCTGGGATGGGTAGGAGCCGTCATCGAGCCCGCCGAACAGAAGACCCAGTTGGAGGAAATTCAGAACCGCCTGTTCACCATCGGCTCCATGCTGGCCGCCGACCCGGCCAAAAAACTGAACATCCCCACCCTGGACGAATCCCACATCCAATTCCTCGAACGTGCCATCGACGCCATGGAGCAGACCCTCCCCCCCTTGAAATCCTTCATCCTCCCGGGCGGGCATCCGGTAGTGGCCCAGTGCCACATTGCGCGCTGCGTCTGCCGCCGGGCCGAACGGCGGGTGGTGGCTCTGAGCTCTGCCGAAGCGGTGCCTCCCCTGGTGGTCCAATACCTCAATCGCTTATCGGACTACCTGTTCGTGCTGAGCCGATTTCTGAGCCGGCAGCTCGGCGCCACGGAAATACCCTGGAAAGCGAACACCTGAAACAGCCGCCGAACCGCGCGACTTGAGAGGCAAATTCGGACCCAAACCCGCGCCCCGAAGAAGGGAAGCGGTGGGAGGGCGGCCCCAACCGCCACACCCGTCCGAGGGGAGGGTTGAGGGGCGATTTGTTGGCTGCCGAAAGTCGAAAAGCTTACCTTTAAGCCATGATGAAGCCCAGACTGAAGGCTACCCTGGAGCGATTGCCCGAAGCCACCCGCTACGCCCTGGTCCTGCTGGTTGTGGTGGCCATCAGCTTTTTGTTCCCCCAACACGTGCGCTTCAAGTATTCCTTCGAGCAGGGGGAGCAATGGAAATACGAAGACCTCGTCGCGCCTTTCGACTTTGCCATCAAGAAAACCCCCGAAGAAATCGCCCAGGCCCGGGCGGAAATCGAGCAAAATTTCCCGCCCTACTACGAACTGGACCCCAACGTCGGGCCCAGGCAAAAAAGAGAGTTTTTCAACCGCTTCCACGCCGAGCTCGAAAAGGTCAGGGGGGAGGAACAATTCGCCGACGTGGTGCGCAACCCCGACCGCTACTACCAATTCGGGCTGGACTATCTGGACCGGGCCTACGACCGGGGCATCATTCAACTGGCCCCCGAACATCAGGGGAAGGGCCGCGATTTCGTCATCAATGTCATTCGGGGAGTGACCACGAAAAAAGAAACCCTCGGCAACCTCTGGACGGTGGAAAGGGTGCGCGACCACCTGACCGATACGCTGCCCTTCAGCAAGTTGTACGTCGCTGAGTTTTTGCTCTTCACCCTGCCCGACCTCATTCAGCCCAACTTGTTCTACAACGATTCCCTCACCCGGCGCCACAAGCAAATGTTGCTGGACCAAATCGTCACCACCAAGGGGGTGGTGCAAAAGGGCGAGGTCATCGTTCGCAACGGGGAATACATCACCGCCGAAACGTATCAAAAGCTGCTCTCCTTCAAAGAAAAATACCAGGAGGAGGTCTCCCGCCAGCGCACCGCCCTGGGCGTTTTTCTCGGTTATTTGCTCCTCACCACGCTCATTCTCGGGGCTTTTACCATGTACATTCGGGCCTACTATGCGCAGGAAGTATTCCAACGGTTCAGCCCCCTGATTTTCATTCTTTTCTGGTTCGTCTTGTTCAGCTATTTGGTGTACGGCGTGGAGAAGACGAACGTGCTGAGCACCTATGCCATCCCGTTTTGCATCGTTCCCATCGTCATCAAACATTTTCACACCGACCGGCTGGCCTTTTTCTCCCACGTGGTGGTGGTGTTGTTGGCCAGCTTCCTCTCCTCGCTGGGGTATGAGTTCACCTTCATGCAAATTTTAGCCGGCATCGTGGCGGTGCTGACGGTGGCGGATGCGCGCAACTGGTCGCGCTTTTTCTCTTCCGTTTTGTACATCGGGCTGACTTATCTGGGGGCTTTCATCGGCTTGAGTTTGATTCAGGAGGGCTCGCTGCTGGCCATCGATTGGTCCACAGCGGGTTGGCTGGTGTTGAACATGGTTTTCATTCTGCTGGCTTTCCCGCTCATTCCTTTGCTGGAGCGGGTGTTCGGCTACACCTCCGCGCTCTCCCTGGTGGAGCTCAGCGACATGAGCCGCCCCCTGCTCAAGGAGCTTTCCCTGCGGGCCCCCGGAACGCTGCAGCACAGCCTGCAGGTGGCCAACCTCAGCGAAGCCGCCGCCGAAGCCATCGGCGCCAACCCGCTGCTCGTCAAAGTCGGGGCGCTCTACCACGACATCGGGAAAATGAAAAACCCCGAATACTTCATCGAAAACCAAAGCGGTACCAACCCCCACGAAGGCATCTCAGCCCAGGAAAGCGCCCGCATCATCATCGAACACGTGGAGGAAGGACTGCGCCTGGCTAAAAAATACCGCCTGCCCCAACCCATCATCAATTTCATCCTGACCCATCACGGCACCACCCGCGTCGAATTCTTTTACCGCATCCATGCCCAGAAAAACCCCGACGAGCCAATCGACGAATTGAAATTCCGCTATCCGGGCCCGCGCCCGAAAACCAAAGAGGAAACCATCCTCATGCTCGCCGACAGCATCGAAGCGGCCTCGAAGTCCTTGAAAAACCCCACCGGCCAGAGCATCGACGAACTCGTCGACCGCATGGTGGATTACAAAATCAAGGAACGGCAACTCAACGAAAGCGAAATGACCTTCGAGGAGCTGGAAAAATGCAAGGTGGTGTTCAAACAACTCTTGCGCAGCATTTACCACATCCGCATCGAATATCCGGACGAACCCGCCCAGCCCGGTTCTCCCTCCAAAACGCCTCATTCCCAGGAATCAAAAGCCTGAAAGCTTGCAAGAGGTTTGCGGTGGGAATGATATCGAAACAAGTGGAAACATCTGGAGACAAAAGGAAATAAATTGTGTCCAAACCCGCGCACTATTCTGTAAAATCGTAAAACTGTGAAATCGTAAAATCGACGGGAGGGTGTGGGGCGAGAGGGTGGGCAAGACATCGAAACAAATTGAAATACATGGAGACAAATTGAAATATTTTGCCCCTACGAGCTGCGATTGGCTGCGTAAAAAGCTGCGATGCACTGCGGTTCAATCCCCCACAACACCCACACCCCAACCAAACGAACAACGAACAACGAACAACTCACAACCTCCCCAAGCCGCGCCCTTGCCTGTAAAATCGTAAAACTGTAAAACTGTAAAATCGAGGGGAGGGTGTGCAGCGAGGGCGCGGGGGCGTTCTGCTACACAGAGGAGCACC
>CAZBYX010000271.1:0-5706 GCA_964496055.1 uncultured Saprospiraceae bacterium | reverse complement strand
AGTGGAGAGTTTAGAGTTAGGGGGGGAGTTGCTCGTGGCTCGTGGCTCGTGGCTCGTGGCTCGTGGCTCATGGCTCGTGGCTCGTTGGGTGTGGAGGTGGGGGTGGGGGTTGAACCGCAGTGCTTCGCAGCTTTTTCGCAGCCAATCGCAGCCGGTAGGGACAAAATATTTCAATTTGTCTCCATGTATTACAACTTGTTTCGATGCACCCCTGAGACCTTGAAACCCTGAGACCCCGAGACCTTGAAACCATGACACCTTGAAACCATGAGACCCTGAGACCTTGAAACCCTGAGACCTTGAAACCTTTTAATTCCATCTCATCCCCGTTCAAAATCTTCGGAAGGCGTCGGCATTGTTTTTCTGGTAGGGGATGTTGATGAACCCGAGGCGGCCGGGTTTGACGCGGATGAAGAAGGAATAGGTACCGCGGCGGGGTTGCCAGTTGAAGCCCATTTCCCAGCAGTGCAGGTCGCGGTAGAAGCCGAAGTCGGGGTAGGTGACGCGCTTGCTCTTGAAGTCGTAGCCGATGCGGCCGACGCGCACGCCCCAGGTGGGGGTGAGCTGGATGTTTCCGCGCACGTCGATGGAATGGGCGCTGACGAGGGTGGTGTCGCGGCCCTGGTTGTCGGTGAAGCGGCGCAGGGAGAAGTTGTGGTTGATGGAGAAATTGTCGAACAGGTCGAGCAGGGCTTCCTGCTGGGGGGGCGGGGAGCTTTGCTGGTTTCCGGCCGGGGGTGCGAAGCCGCTCGGGTCGTTGGTGGAGGTGCTGCGGCCGCTGCGGTCGTCGCTGTCCACGCCTTTGAACAGGTCGCGCAGGCGGCGCACGGTGAGGCTGGTGGACAGGGAGAGGTTGGCATCGACGAAGCGCAGCAGCTTGCCCCGGCTGTCGAGCATCAGGGTGTTGATGCGGCGCTGGTTTTCGTCCACGTCGTAGGGGTCGAAGGTGGCGTTGAAGCGGGCGGTGGTCATGTTGTTGAAGAAGGCCGTGTTCCCGCTGATGCGCACCTGGCTCCATTTGAGGCTGTCGGCGGCGAAGTTGTAGTTCCAGTTCATGCCCAGCGAGCGGAAGAGCCTGACTTTCTTGTAAGCCGAATCGCGCTTCGACCAGACCTTCGCCTCGAAATTGTGGTTGATGTTGAAGGTAGCGGCCATGACGAGGCCCTGGGACCCGGGGCGGTCGGAAAAGACCCCGTTCTGGAAGATGGAGTAGGTTTCTTCGTTGCCGCGGATGTCCTTTTGGGTGGTGCGGAAATAGCCCCAGCGGTCGTTGGTGTAGTCGGGGGTGAAGCTGAAGCCGATGGAGGGGGTGAGGGTGTGGCGCAAGCCGCCCAACCAGCCCTTTTTGAACTGGAGGGTACCGAAGAGCTTGGTCGTCAGGCTCATGCCGGCGTTGAACAGGCGCAGGGGCTGGAAGCCGAAGACGTTGCGCTCCAGGGTGGTGCCGAAGTTGAGCGTGTCGGCTTCGATGGTGAAGTCGCTCGAATCCAGGGGGTTGTAGATGGTGTCGAACTGAATGTTGACGCTGGCGGGGTCGAATTCGCGGCGCAGGGTGTTGAAGTACCAGATTTCCCGGTAGTCTATTCGTGGAGCGAGGTTGAAGTATTTCAAGACGTTGAACTGCACGTCGGTGTTGAGGCTGTGCTTGATGCCGTAGCGCGCCTCTTCGAGGGTTTCGGGTTCGAACAGGGTGGTATCGGTGGCGGAAATCTGGTTGCGGATTTCGCCTTTGTACAGCAGGCTGATTTTCTCGTACCACTTTTCGCGCCCCGTGCGGATTTTGCGCTTGAAGGGCTGGATGCGCTGCATCTGCAGGGTGACGTTGGGGAAGTTGATGGTCACCTGGCGGGTGCGGGTGTTTTGGGAGTGGTTGAAGCCGGCCGAGAGGGTGAACTTGCCGTCGGCGAAGGTTTGGCGGTAGCTCATGTTGGAGCTGAGGGTGCCCTGCAGGACGGACTCGGCGTCGTTTTCGACGGTGCTCTGGTGCAGGTTGGTTTGCAGGTTGATGCTGCCGCCGAAGGTGCGTGTGGGATGGGCTTTGGCGTCCTGGTTGTGGCTCCAGCGCAGGCCCATGGAGGGGGTGAAGGTGACGACGCCCTCGGTTTCCTGGCGGCGGTAGTCGAAGCTGAGGCCCAGGCTGCCCCGGTATTTGTAGCGCCGGCTGTACCGCGCCGAGGCATTGATGCCGAAGGTGCCCTTCAGGTAGAGGTTGGTGGTGACGCTCAGGTCCCAATAGTCGTTCATGGGGAAGTACCACCCCACCCCGCGCAACCCGAACCCCCATTGCTCGGAAAACTCGTAGTTGTTCGGGAAGATGAGGCCCGTGCGCTTGCCCAGCTTCAGGGGGAAGATGGCGAAGGGGATGAACAGGGGCGTCGGCACCCCGGCGATTTCCAGGTTGGAGAGGCCGGAAACCGCCACCTTTTCAGGGATGACCTTCTGCTTGCGGCTGCGGATGCCGTAGTGCGGGGTGGGTAAGTCGCAGGTCGAGAAGATGGCGTTTTGGTTGAAGATGACGTCGCTGCGGGTGGTGTCTTCGCCGGCGCTGATGTATTTGGCCTTCTCTCCGATGACCTGCATGCCTTCCTGGACGGTGGCGGCCTGATAGATGATGCCCTTGCGCGTTTTGAAGTTGTACTTCATCTCGCGGGTGGTGAAGGTCTGGTCCCGTTCGCTGAATTTGGGTCGGGCTTCGGGCCCGATGACGCCGGGTCGGGCTTTGGCCCACAGGGTATTCTCCTCCCAGTCGATGACGATGTAATCCGCTTCGAGCTTCATGGTCTGGTAAGTGACGGTGGCTTGCCCGAAGAGGTGTATCTGCTTGTTTTTCAGGTCCCAGAACATGGAATCCCGGGAAGCATAGTCCAGTTGTTCGTCGATGGCATCGGCGGAGAGGGTGATTTTTTCGAGGGGGTTGGGGGTGCTGTCCGGGGGTGGAAATTGGAAGCGCGCACTGTCCTGGACGAAGCCGGGCAGGGTGCCGGGGTTGCCCGTTTGGGGGGGCAGGCCGCCGGGCCGAACCTGCGCCGGGAGGAGCCCGGGCAGAACGATTAGAAAAACCAGGATTTGTTGGCGCTTTGTAGTCAAGGGAATAATGCGTTATTTTGGGTGGTCAAAACACGCTTCACGAACAAGCTCCCTCCACTGCTGGTCTCCAACACACGACCGGAACTTGCCGCTCCTACAAGTCAAGCACCGTTGACCTATGAAGAACCTTTACGCATGGATTACAACGTCGGGCCGGGTCGGGGGCTTCGTCGTTTTGCTCTTTCTTAACGCTGCGGGCCAAAGCAGCACCCGCGCCGGGTTGCAGGCCGAGGCAGCCCTCAGCGGCGAGGTCGGCAAAAATAACCATCGCCCGGATATGCCCGCCCCGCCGGGCCAATACATCCGCACCGTCGTGCTCGACCCCGGCCACGGCGGCCATGACTCGGGGTGCCGCGGCAAGAACGTGTGGGAGAAGCACGTGGCGCTGGCCATCGCCCGCCACCTGGGCAACCGCATTCGGGAGGCCTTCCCGGACGTGCGCGTCGTTTTCACACGCGAACGCGACCTGTTCGTACCGCTGCACGAGCGGGCGCGCATTGCCAACGACAACCAGGCCGACCTGTTCATCTCCATTCATTGCAACGCCGTCGGCGCCAACACCCACCTCATCAAGGGCTCCGAGACCTACGTCCTGGGCCTGCATCGGGCCGAGGAAAACCTCCAGGTGGCCATGCGCGAAAACGCCTCCATCCTGCTGGAGGAAAACTACGAAGCCCAGTACGATTTCGACCCCAACAGCCCCGAAGGCTACATCATGCTGACCCTCTTCCAGCACGCCTACCTGGAACAGAGCATCCGCTTCGCCCAGATGGTGGAGGACAAAATCGGTTCCATGCTGCCGCTGAACAGTCGGGGGGTGAAGCAAGCCGGCTTCCTGGTGTTGCGCGAAACGGCCATGCCCAGCGTCCTGGTGGAGACGGGCTACCTGACCAACAGCCGCGACGAGCGCTTCCTGCGCTCGGCCGAAGGCCAGCGGCAAATGGCCGAAGCCCTCTTCCAGGCCTTCCGCGACTTCAAGCTCGAGGTGGAAGGCTCCGCGCCGCCCGCCCTCGCCCAAACCGCCACCACTGCCCAACCGGCCACGCCCCCCCGTGCCGTCAAACCCGAACGCAGCGCCCGGGCCGAGGAAAAAGCCAGCGCCCCCATCCTGCCGGCCGCGCCGGTCAGTACGGCGCCCCCCTTCGAGGAAGACCCCTTCGATACGGGCATCCAGTTTCGGGTGCAACTGGCGGCTTCGCCCCGAAAACTGGACACCGGCTCGGGGAGTTGGAACCACCTGCCCCAGGCGGTGGAAGTGCTGCACGAGCAGGGGCTCTACAAATACCAGATGCTGCCTTTCTCCACCTTCGAGGAAGCCCGGGAGGCCTGCCAGCAAGCCCGCCGCCAGGGCTTCCCCGACGCATTCGTGGTGGCCTATCGGAACGGCCGCCGCATCCCCACCGAGCAAGCCCTGCGCGAAATCGGCAGCCGCTGAACCCGCCCCCTTCCAGCGACCGCCGGCCGACGCCCGCAACAGTCTGCCCGGTTCGGGCGTTGCTATGGCTGTATTTTTTCCTAAACTTGCGCCCGTTTTCACAAGGAGCCCCGCCGGGGCGTGTGGCTCCGCGCTGCGGGCGCTCGCCCGATGCCCCAACCCTTCCCACAACCAACCGCCTTTCTCATCATGATCAAACTGAACAGAGAGACCAAAATCGGCTTGCTGGCCGTCATCAGCCTGGCCCTGCTCGTCTGGGGCATCCAATACCTCAAGGGCATCAACATCCTGGCCAACAACCTCATCCTGTACGCCGAATACGACAACGTGGCGGGCATGCGCGTCGGCACCCCCGTCCACATCAACGGCTTCGAGGTGGGGCTCGTCAGCCAGATTCGCCAAAAAGAGGACAACCCCGAACGCCTCGTAGTGGAGCTGAACCTGAATCGCGGGCTGAAAATCCCCCGCGACGCCGTGGCCGAAATCACCCCCGCCAGCTTCATGGGCGGGCACTACGTCAACCTCGTGTTTGAGGGTACCTGCACGGAAGGCACCTGCGCCGAACGCGGCGACACCATCCAGGGCCGCACCCTGGGCCTGCTGGCTTCCACCGTCAGCACCCAAGACCTGGAAAACTACATGGAAACCCTGAACAAGGGCCTGGCCCGCATGCTCGACACCTTGTCCAACAAGCTCGCCCAGAGCCAAGAACTGGAGGGCACCCTAAGCGACGTGCAGGCCACCGTCAGCAACCTCAAATCCGCCACCGCCCGTCTGGACCAACTCCTCGCCGGCAACGTCCAGCGCACCCTCCAAAACGTGGAAAGCCTCACCGCCACCCTCGAAGCCAGCAACGCCCAAATCGAAAACCTGCTGCGCAACGCCAGCTCCTTCAGCGACCAGCTCGCCACCCTCGACCTCCAGAAAACCCTCCAAACCACCGACGAGGCCCTGCGCCAACTCGACGGCACCCTCCAAACCGCCCAAAACGCCCTGAGCAGCCTCGACGACCTGCTCCAGCGCCTCGGCGACGGCCCCGGAACCCTGCCCATGCTGCTCAACGACCCCGAAATGGCCGCCAGCCTGCGCCGCACCAACAAGCACCTCGAACTGCTGCTGCAAGACATGCGCCTCCACCCCGAACGCTACTTCCGCCTGGGCAAAAAACGCAAACCCTACACCCC
>CAZBYX010000270.1:0-5709 GCA_964496055.1 uncultured Saprospiraceae bacterium | reverse complement strand
GGGGGCTTATTTCTGGCGGCTGGGTTCGGGGGTCACTTTTTCGGAGGTTGCGGGGCGGGCATAGGAGCGGAAGAAGCTGCGCAGGCGCATGAGCAGCACGGCGAAGATGGCTTCCTTGACGATGCCCTTCGACATTTTGGAATGCCCCTCGATGCGGTCGGTGAAGGTGATGGGGATTTCCCGCACGCGGAAGCCCAACTGCCAGGCCGCGAATTTCATCTCGATTTGGAAGGCGTAGCCGATGAAGCGGATGAGGTCCAGGTCGATGGTTTCGAGCACTTCGCGCCGATAGCCGACGAAGCCCGCGGTGGGGTCTTTGACGGGCATCCAGGTGATGGTCTGCACATAGAGGCTGGCGCCCCGGGACAGCAAAATGCGGTCGGCGGGCCAATTTTCCAGGCGCCCCCCGCGCACGTAGCGGGAGCCCACGACGAGGTCGGCGCGCCCTTCGGCCAGTTCCCGGTGCAGGCGGAGGAGGTCTTCGGGGTTGTGAGAGAAGTCGCAGTCCATCTCGAAGATGTAGCGGTAGGAGCGCTCCAACCCCCACCGGAACCCACACACGTAGGCGGTGCCGAGGCCCAGCTTCCCTTCCCGCTCGATGAGGTGAAGGGTTTGGGGGTAGAGGTTTTGCAGGTCGCGGACCACTTCGGCGGTGCCGTCGGGGCTGCCGTCGTCCACGATGAGGATGTGGAAGGGCAGAGGGAGCCGGAAAACGGTTTCCACCATCCGGGCTACGTTTTCCCGCTCGTTGTAGGTCGGTATGATGACTAAGTTTTCGGACACGTAGTTCTTAACGTTTTACGGGCGGGGGGGTTGTGCCCCGACCGAGATTCAAAGCGTTCAGGGGAGATTGCAGAGATGGGCGTTCCGGAGCGTTTGTCCAGCGATAAATCGGGGGCAAGATACGAGCTCCCGACCAAAAAGGGCGGCGGGTTTGCCTCAGAAGTCTTCGAAGAGGCGGCGGGCGCGCCGGCCGATGTTGTCCTGCATGCGGGTGCCGTCCAGGTAGTTGCTGCCGTCGATTTCCATGGGGGCTTGGCCGTAGAGCTCGATTTCCCAGCGGGGGTTGTTCACTTCACCGCGGGCGTTGGAATGCAGCAGGATGAAGCCGTTGGTGGCCAGGCTGGGGTTGTAGAACAGGAATTTGACATTGCGCTGGTTGGTGTAGGGGAACTGGTTGTACACCCAGATTTCGTAGGGGGGCGCGACGGGGTCGTCTTCGACGGTGACCACGTCGTCGGGGGCGCCGTACTTCATGAAGATGTAGCCGCGGTCGGTTTCGAAGCCGTAGCCGAAGCCGTTGCGGAACTGTTCGTCCACCTTGCGCGCCACTTGCATGTAGGTTTGGTAGGCTTTTTCGGGGTCGTTGGGGTTCTGGGTGGCCCAGAAGCTGAACAGGTAGAGGCGCATGGCCTTGGGGTCTTTTTCTTTGATGAGGGTGTTGAGCAGCTCGCCGTCTTGGTGGTCGAGCACGGGGTAGAGGGCTTTGAGGCTGTAGCGGAGCTCCTGTTCGCTGAGGCGTTCGACGAATTCGCCGCTGAGGTCGGCGCCCTGGGCGATGGCTTCGCGGTTGCGGTGCAGGTAGGGGTTGCTGCGCTGGAAGAAAACGGCGCGCCGGCTGAGCAGGGCGTTTTCCCGGTTGCGCACCTCGACCAGGAGGTTGTAGTTGCCGCTGGGCAGTTTGGAAATGTCCAGTTGCAGGAGCAGGATGTCAATGGGTTTGGGGCTGCGGCGCTTGTGGCCGATGAGGACGGTTTCCTGTTTGCCGGCTGTGCTAGCGCGCTCCACTTTGTAGGTGACGAGGTAATCGTCGCCGATGGCTTGGTCGGCGTTGTAGATTTCGTTGTAGAAGATGAGTTTGTCGGCGCTGCGGCCGTAGAAGTTGAAGGGCAGGCACTCGAAGAAGAAGCCGTTTTTGATCAGGGGGCTTCGCTCTTCGGGTTGGGCGCGCCGGAAAGAGGCCAGCAACTGAATGTCGCTTTGGCTCAGCTCCTGTTCGGGGTACTCCACGCGCACTTCCGAGGAGTAGGTCTGGCTGTCCGAGGGGTTGTTCAGGTCGGTGAGGGTGACTTCGGCCCGGTAGATGCCGTTGGGGAGGGCGTAGCGCTTCAGGTCCACGAAATTGACGGGTGCGGGGCCGATGGGGCTGTGCAGGCGGTACTTGCCGAACTGGGCGATGTTCTCGCCTTTTTTGAAAAGGATGACCACTTCCACGGCTGCCTGGAGCTGGTTCGTGTCCCCCAGCAGGGGCAGAAAGGTGACGGTGCTGCCCACGAGGTGGAGGTACACTTCCACGTAGGGGCCGCGGGGGCTGTTGAAGGTGGAGAAGGACACGGAGGCATCCAGGGCGGGCAACTGCCGCATCAGGAAGCTCAGAAAGAGAAGCAGGAAGAAACGTTTCATGGCAAGTGGGATGGGTTTTCCTCGAACAACCGCGCTCTTCGGGGCAATTTTCATCCAAGTTAGGGGAAAATGGACGGGCAGGCAACGGCTACCGGGGTGAAAAGGGGCCGAAATGACTGCCTGCTGCCAAATCAGGGGCTCCCCCTGCGCTCAGGCGATGCACTTGCGCAAGACGAAACCCTTGCCCACCGAGTGCTTTTGGCTGCTGAAAAGCTCCCTGTCCAGCCAGAGGACGGCGTCAGTGAGTTTGGCCAGGGCGGGTTCGCGGGTCGAGGGGCGCAACCGGATGGGTTTTTCGCCATCGCGGTCCAGATTGGTGGCGTTGGCTTTGAACAGGCGTTGCACCACGCCGGTCCAGTACATTTCCAGCAGGCCCACGAGGTAGCCGCTGAGGTTGCACTCTTCGAGCACCTCCAGGCCATGACTTTCGCTCCACCTTTTGAACTCGGCCGGATCGATGAGGTACTCGTGCCCGAAGGCATAGGCGCCCTGAGGGATGGCGCGTCGGCCCAGGAGGTAATTGATCGGGTCGTAGGTCCAGGGGAAGTGAAGTTGGGGGAAGGTGATGAACACCCAGCCGCCGGGGCGCAGCACGCGGGCCATTTCCGCGACCATGCGTTCGGGTTTTCCCACGTGTTCGAGCACGTCCACGGTGACGATGGCGTCGAAGGAGCCGTCGTCGAAGCGCAGTTCCAGGGCGTTTTCGACGCGGTAATCCACGTTGGGCAGGTGGGCGTTGAGGCGGCGGGCGAAGGCCACGTCCTGGGCGTTGATGTCGCAGGCGATGAGGCGGCGGCAGTGGCGGGCGATCATGGGGTCGTAGTCGCCTTCGCCGGTGCCGAGGTTGAGGGCGCAGTCGAAGGGTCGCGTGCCCGCGAATTTTTCGAGGTTACGGCGCACGAAGTTGTAGCGGTTGCGGTAAGTCGGGAACAGGAGCTTGTAGTTCATCGGATGCGGTTGGGCTGGCGGGGTTGCGGGGCGGCGCGGCTACTGGATGCGCGCCAACAGCGCGCGGACCTGGTCGGCGCGTTGGCGGTCGCCCTGGGCTTCGAGCAACTGGATGGCCAGCTCGTAAGCGGGGCGCAATTTCGGCATCTTTTCGATGGCGGTCAGGGCGTTTTTGGTGGCTTGGGCGTAGTCCTGGCGCTGGCTCTGAATGAGGGCCATGTAGTACCAGGCGGTGCCGTAGTCGCTGTTCACTTCGGTGGCGCGGCGGAAGTCGCTCAGGGCCTGGTCGGCTTGGCCGAGGTTGAGGCGGGCGAAGCCCCGGTAGAACAAGCCGTTGACGTTATCGGGGGCCACTTCCAGCAGTTTTTCGGCGGCATGCAGGCATTCGAGGGCTTGCCCGAGGTTGGCATACGCCATGGCGAGTTTTTCCCAGGCGGCTTCGTTGTCGGGGTAGGCTTCCACCTCCTTTTTCAGCCACTCGACGGCGCCGGCGAAGTCTTTGGCTTTGAAGGCCGCCTCCCCGCGGAAGGCGTAGTCGTCCTTGGCCTGCTCGATGGCGGTGAGGGGCACGCCGTTGGCACGCACGGCGTGGATGCTCTTGGAGTTGGGCCAGGTGCGGTTGCGCAGGTGCCCGCCCCGGATGTAGCGCGAGGGGTAAACGGCGTAGTCCCAGGGGGTTTCGTAGCGCTGGTTGAAGCGGCGGTAGATGGGTTTCACCTTGCCCTGGTATTTTTCCTTGGTGTACACGCGCAGGTTGTGGATGAAGGAGGTACTCACCACCAGGGTGTCGGGCATGTCTTCACGCAGGATGCCCTGGCGCTCCATCCATCGGACGGCCTGCTTGACGCTGAGCCCCCAGTAATCGGTCTCGAAGCGCCCGAAGGCATGGCTGATGCCCCCGGATGCCATGTTGAAGTACACGTAGGGGTAGGCGGGGTTGCGCGCGATGAACAGGGCGGGCTCGAGCAGGGTGAGCACCAAGATGAGATGCAGGGCCCGCAGGCCGAAGCGATTGGACCGCAGGCGTTCCTCCGCCCACAACCAGAACAGCACCGCCCCCACCACCATCGGCGGATAGACGAAGGTCAGGTGCCGCCAACCGTCGTGCAAGATGGCGTCTTTGGCGATGATGTACGCGACCGGAAAAACGGCGGCAAAAAAGCTCAACGATACCGCCAGCCCCCCAAACCGCCTGACCAGCCCCCGAACCATGACCAGCCCCCCCAAAAACGCCACCGAAACGAACAGGGGAATCGTGATGGCCATCCAGGTCAGGGGGTAATGCCAGGGGGTGGCGTCGCTCATGATGTTCTGCCCCATGAAAAGCACCCGAATCTTCACCCCCAGGCTCGAAAATTCATTCAGCGCCTCCATCGTGTGGGCAATCGGGGAGACCAGGGCGTAGGGCCAAAAAAGCAGAGCCAGCACGAAGCCCCCTACGGCCGCCCCCACACTCCAACCCAGGGTGCGGAGGAGGGTGGGACGTTTGCTCACCAGGCCCCGCACGCCGTACCGCATCAAAAAATCGAGGGCAACGAACAGCCCCAGGTAGGCGATGAGCAGCAGCCCGCCGGCACGCGTGCCGATGGCCATCCCGATACCGGCCACCAGCCCCAGGGTGGTCTTCCATCCCGGGTTGGGCAGGCGCCGAATGAATTCCATCATGAAATAGAGCGCCACGATGTAACCCGCCGCAAAGGGGATGTCCTTCGGGTTCATGAGGCTGTGCCCCAGAAACCGGGGCGACAGGAAGAGGAAAATCAGCGCGAGCAAGGCACCTCGCCAACCGGCCACCCGCCGAACGAACAGAGCCGTGAACAGCATGGCCAGGAAGCCGAAAAGGGCGTTGAACAGATGCCGGACGTCGTGATAGGCTTCGTCGTACATGCCGAAGCCCAGGGCGCGGTTGGTCAGACCCGCCACCAGGTCGAACAGCCCGCCGTACAGGTGCATCTTGCCCTTGGGAATGTTCAGGGCGGCGGTGTCGGCCCCGAAGGAGAGGTAGTAATCGACCAGCTTCTCGGAGTAATCGTTCTGAAATTCGTCGTCGGCGTTGATGCCGCTGTTGAGGCTCAACCCCAGCATGAGCACCAGCACGACCCCCGCCACCCCCAAAAAGATTCGGCGCCACCGCTCTTCCCCTTCCTCCGTCGGGCTGCTTCCCCTCCACCAGGAGACCTCGCGAACCACGGCGGGTTGGGGTTTCCGGGATGAGGGGCGTGGTTTCCGCTTTGTCCGTTTGCTGCGTTTGCTCATGATTCTGCAGGGCTCTTTGGCAAGAGCAGCGAAGATAGAAAATTTAGGGGGCGGGGGGGGTGTGGGTTGTCGGTTGTGAGTTGTCAGTTGTCAGTTGTGAGT
>CAZBYX010000269.1:0-5727 GCA_964496055.1 uncultured Saprospiraceae bacterium | reverse complement strand
GGTCATCCGAACTACCTCGGGGTTCTCGAGATCATAATCCGGCATAGGAAAATATCTTTTTGCCTGACTCAAATGAATTTGATAGATGCCGTACCCCATGATATCAATCATGTTGAGTTCCGACATGGCCTGGGCGAGGAATGGATTGCGGTAACGCCTGGGTGTTTTGGTGCCACTCAAATAGTCATCAGGGTGCCCATCGTAAAAACTCCCCTCATTCTCGAAAATCAACTTGTCGGGGTACTCAGTGACGACAATGCGCCCATTTCGGGTGTAATCTTGGTGGACGATACAGTTATGAAGTGCCTCGAGAACAACCTTTTGGTCGTACTTAGCCATTTCCACAGCCAAGAAAGCATCTTCCGGCAAGATTCGAATTTGGATGTTGCGAATCTTCTGGTATAGGTGGGTGGTGGTCAATAAAAATGGGGGGCCAAAATGGGCATAGGCTCTTTCCGGCCCCTCCAGTTTCCAGGTTATTTGGGCTGGGTGTGGATTCAATAGATGAGCCGACTCAGGTTTGCCCAAAAGCAGAAGGGCCGCCCGTGTCAAACGGCCATCCCTCGTCAATCGGGCACGTTCGAGAAAAGTGCTAATGGGCCATTGGTTGATTTCCTCTTCTGGAAAACGGTTGGCATATTTTTGCTTGAAGGATTCCCGGGCGTGGTGCAAAGCTTGTTCCTCAAGATGCGCTATTGTTGCTTCTCGAATAACCTGAGCAGACCAGTCTCTGGTTGAAGTCTGTTTTCGAATGGCATCCAGTTTGTCCAACCCCAAAGCTGTAAGGCTTTCCCCGGCACGGGCATAATAGTGCCCATTCCAGGCGATAGGAATACCTGGAGGTGCAGGAGGAATTTCAAACAACACAACGCGCCCCTGAGGATGGAGGCACTCAAAAATATTTCGAAAAGTAACCCGGGGCTCGGTCCCTTGAGCTAATTGCATTTTCAGGCTCTGCAAACGTTCGGAATCTTCCCGGTAATTCGTCCCGACAATTCTCCTGATTTTATTATTCACACCAAACACCAGCCAAGCCTGCTCAATTCCCCTCAAATTCGCCTCATTGGCCAATGCAGAAAAGTATTTTCCAATTTCAGAGGTAGAAAAGTCATTTGTAGCCTCTTTGAATTCAACAACTTCGTTCTCCCAGCATTTTATCAATGATTCGACAAGCTGAAGCAATATTTGCTCTTGATTCTCCATACTTTCTGGTTGCTTTAACTTCCGGCAAAAGATATTGAGAATTTTTCCCTCACTCTTCCGCGGTTTTTTCTGCTCCAACCGAACGCCCCCCTAGACGAAGGCACAAACAACAATGCTGATTTTGTTCTCCTTTTGGAATTTCATCTCCCCACCGCCACCCCCCGATAAGCGTACCCTGCCACTTTGAAGCCCACGAAATAGCCTTCCTGAAGGTGGGCGATGTTCCAGCCGTGGGTGCGCAATAGGGCGGGGATGTCGCGGTTGAGGTTGCAGCCGCCGGCGAGGGGCTTCCACAGGGGATTGAGGCGGTGCTGCCACTTCCGGACGTGGGGTTCGGGAGCCAGGCCATGCTCGCAGAAGAGCAGGCGCCCGCCGGGTCGCAGCACGCGCCGGGCCTCCTCCAGGGCAGGCCCCACCCCCTCCACCGTGCAGAGGGTGAAGGTGAGCAGCACCGTGTCCACCGAGTGCTTTTCCAGGGGCAGGGCTTCGGCCCGGGCAGGAAGGAACTCCACCGGAAAGGGCAAGCCCCGACGCAAAGGCTCCGACTTGCGCCACAGCGCCTCCGAGGGGTCCACCCCGATGACGGCCCGCACTTTTCCGGGGTCGTAGTGGGGCAGGTTCAGCCCCGAGCCGATGCCCAACTCCAGCACCACCCCTTCCGCCAGGGGAACCACCTCCCGCCGAAGCGGTTCCACCAGCCGCTGTTTGCAGGCAAAGTGCAGGGCATGAGGCAGGATGTACTTTTCGTAAAAACTCATGATGCTACGGATTCCAGGCCATCGCAATTTAACGTTTCCCCCCGGAAGTGGGCACGCACCCCCTGAAAACGAGGCTTTTCTTCAGGGTTCCTTAACACCCGGCCGAAAAGGGTGCTTCGGGGGGCGTTAAAGTCGTGCAAAAAGGTTCGGGGGTAGGGTGCGGGGAAGAGATGGCGGGATAATTTGGGTAACGTCCGGGAGCCATTCGGCGCCCGGTGCTATCGTCAACTAAAATCCCCCTGCCATGAGAACTCTTTTTACCCTCCTGTTTTGGGTGGTTCTTGGGGCACCCGCCCTCGCCCAAAGCCACTACGACTGCCCCTACCACCACTACGACTGCACTTGCAACACTCTGGAGCGGAAGTATTTCACCTGGCGCGAGCTGCAGTACCCCTTCAATTTCGACGGGCTGGAGCGCTTCATGTGGGACGTGCGCGCCCTGGAACCCGCCCTGTTCGACACGCTGATGCCCCACTACCGAACCATGGTAGTCAAGAGCCGCAATGCCGTCACTCTGGGGACGATAGGCATGTGCGCCGGGGGCACGCTCCTGCTGATCGGCATCATCGGCAAAACGGAATGCAGCGGCTTCAGCTGCGACAGCAAATCCGACCCGGGGCTGGCGGCCTCCGGCGCCACGCTGATGGTCGCCACTGTCGCCGGGGTTCTCGCTGCTACCAGCGAGAGCGGCCGCCCCCTGGATTTCCTCGAATTGTTCAACCGCCTGTCCCCCGAAGAGAAAGTCCGCTTCGGGGTGGGAGCGGGCTTTGGTATGAGGCCTCAGCTTTACCTCCAAATCCCGTTAGGGAGCAGAAAGGCGGGAGTTGATGGACTTTCGGCTGTCGACATGCCGCTGAATCTCCTTCTCGAAAAAGGCCATTCGGATTTTTAATCGCTGGAAAAAGTCCCGGCGGCTCCGCTCGCCCAACTCAGAGACCTGCTCCGAACGTGCCAACAACCGTTCGAACATGCCTTTCACGTATGTGCAAATTTTCGGGTCTTTGATTTTCAAGAAGTTGGGATTATCCAGGATGGCATAAACCGTCGCTTGCTCACCGCCTTCCAGCAAGATGACATTTGTATTTTCAAGACATTGATTCACAAAGGTTTTCACCTTCCCCGCGGATTGTTCCACGGTTCCCTCCGGCGGAAACAACCGCCCGGTTTTCGCCATCTCATATAGGTGACTGTACAACTCCGATAATTTTCGGAGGATGACCAAAGCATCTTCCGGGTTTCGAAACAGGTTGGCTTCGAGCAGGTATCGGGTTTGTTGATAGATCGAATCGAATATGCTTTCGCTCCATATTTGCTCCACGTTCAGCCTGAAATAGTAGCCCAGCAGCTTTCGCACCCTCGTGAGCAATTCTTCTTTGTGCGGCAAATCAAAGGAGAACGGAAGCTCATCCCATTCAGGATCGCGCCATTGAAGCCGCTGCCATATGTAAAACCGAAACAGCGTCAGCTCATCGAAGAGGAAAAAATAAAAATCCGATAGACCACTGTTTGCAATCTGAAGCCGATAGTCGGCCAATTGCAAAATGCCTTGCAACTCCTCCCGAACCCCATCCAGGTACTTCAAACTGGAAGAAATCGCCTTGAAGCCCGAAAACTCCGCCAACAAACGGTCATCTGATGCGGAAAGCCAGTACCCCAGGGGCATTTGATAGTGTTGGGCCAATCGCAAAACCTCATCCAACTGAAAAGGGGTGTAGCCGCTCAAGCGCTTATAGGCAGCATTGGTGCTGATGTGCAATACCTCAGCAAGCTCCTCGGAAAGATTGCGCTGTGGATTCGCCGTTCGACGAAGGAAGTCAACGATGAGGTTTTGTAATTGAGCAGCATTCATATTTGGAATTTTTACATACCAAGGCTTCTCTCATTACAAGAAACTGCTTTTTTTCCATTTTCGAAACCATTGCGCAATACTGCAGCCAAATAATAAATTTTTTGAAATAAAAATTTAAAAGGGCACGATTTTCCAAATTATATTTGAAGCCCGATCGGACAGAATTCCATTCATCTTTCTGAGGCCAATCATCCGGCCCCACTCTATTGGAATAAAGACAATCAAATTTCAAACCCAGCGACGGAGTGGTTTTGCAAGAATCCGCTGAAAACCTCCCGGGGAAAATCGCCACTTACCCCATGCCCGGAAGCAACCATTTGCAAATGGTGAATGATGCAAATACGAAGCTTGTCTTAGACATGATTTTTACTGGAAAGGATGATGCTAAATTTGAAATAGCATTTAGATAGATCCTCCTTATTCTATAATCTTTCCCACAAAAAAGCCTCCTTTCATGAGACTTTTATTTCTAATTGCCATTACCATTACTTGCCTTGCCTGTAAAAAGGAAAAAAACCCAATTGTTCCTTTACCCCCCGAGGAGAAACGCGACACCTTGGACCCGGACATTACGAGTGAAGGAAAGCTAAAAATAGTCTGGCAAACACTGATAGCACCTGACTCCTCGAGGTGGGGAATATCATTCCAGCCCCTTGCTTTTCAAAGCAATGTACTTTTCAGCCTGGAGACTGCTCCAAACAACAATCTGGAAAGAGAAAAATTGATAATGCTGGATGGCCTGACGGGGGAACGCTTATGGGAGTGGGACGACTACCCGGGAATAGGCGACAGCCCTACGAGACTCTTCGCCAGAGCGATCGTGGGTGACAAACTGGTTTACAATTCCCAAAACGAGGTCTGTGTCGTCAACTTGCTGACCGGAACGACCGAATGGTGCTTCGACAATGTGCAGGGCTATGGCAAACCCGCAATCACTGTGTTTGGCACTTCCATCTTTCACGTTCAGGAAAGCAGAAAGGACACCGCCAACTACCTCGTCAGGAGCGATGTGGATTTCAATGGTTGGGACACTCTTTTCGTCCTGCGGGAAGAAGATGGCTTCCAGCCCCACATGCATCCTCCCGGCATCTGGATTCACCCAATCACCCTCGACACCATTTTGGTCTTCCAAAACAGAAAATACAACTGGCCCGACACGCAAATGGACATCTACGCCTGGAACATGACCACCGGCAATGTGGAGTTCGTCCTCTACGACATTGACCCCGAAGGCGTTTCCAATATCGCACCGCCCGTCATCTGGGAGAACAAAGCCTACTTCGCCGGCCGGCGAACCATGTACTGCATTGACCTGTTCGAGGGGGAAATCCGCTGGTCCCGGCGCTTCAGCTTCCAGGAAATGCTCAACTGGACCAACTATCTCATCGAAGAAGAAGTGCTCGTCGTCAACCCAACCCATTTCAGCCTCTACGGGCTGGACCCCCGCACCGGTGACATCATCTGGTACGAACCCAACAGCGGAGCCACTTGCGGCGATATGGTTTATCACGACGGCATCGTGTACTTCGGCTGCCTGGGAACGGAAAAGCTTTATGCAGTGGACATTCAGACCGGGGAACACATCTGGGCCGAAAAGTCGCCGAACAAAGACCAATACCCCGATGCCTCCTTCGCCGTAAGCGTCGCTGTCAACCCGGAACTGGGCTATTTGTACGCCATGGACTTTCACTATGCCATGTGCATCGAATTACCCCGGCGATAACCCCTGGCTTACAGCCGGTAGGGGCTCCTCCCTGCTGGCCCCTCCTCTGGGGGTTGTAACCTGCGGCAATGACACCCCCCCCGGAAGCCAGTTGCCGCTGGACAGAGCACACAAAGCCTCGGCAATTCGGTTGTCCTGACCGGATGCCCCTCAACCTCCTGCACGGAATGAGATTGCCCCAGCCGGAAGATCGC
>CAZBYX010000268.1:0-5752 GCA_964496055.1 uncultured Saprospiraceae bacterium | reverse complement strand
TTCCACTCTAAACTCTCCACTTTATCACACCCCCACCCAACGAACAACGAACAACCAACAACGACCACCCCTCACCCAAACCGCCGCTTTCGGAAGAAGTTGTAGGTCCAGGCGAAGGCGAGGAGGAACAGCAAGGGCACGGCCAGGTTGATGAACTGCCAGAAGCCCTTTTCCGCTTCGGCTTTGACGGTGTCGAGCAGGCGGAGCTTGACCTCCTTGCTTCGCGCTTCGATGATGCCGTTTTCGTCGCGCAGGTATTCGATGGCGTTGAGCAGGAAGTCCTTGTTGGCGAACTGGTATCGGGTGAAGCGGTTGAAGCCTAGGGGCAGCACCTGCTTGGTTTCGCGGTTGACGATGGGGTTTTTGGCCACGTCGCCGTCGGAGACGACGAGCATGGCGGTGGGTTGGCTCCGGCTGTGGAACTCTTGCCCGATGGTGCGCAGGCCCTCCAGCATGGTCGGGGTCACGCGGTTTTCGTACAGGGAGGGGAAGGTGCCCTCGAGCAAGACCGCCACCGTTTGCGGGCCTTTGTCGAATTTGCTCGGGTCGGGTTCGTAGCGCAGGATTTCGAAGTTGAGCCGGGCGGTGTTGAACTGCAGGCGGCTGTGCCGGGAGCTGTGCAGCAGGATGGTCTTCTTCACCGGGGTTTTCGTACGGATGGTGTCGATGGAGGCAGGGAAGAAGAGGTTGATGCCGTCGAGGTTCTTGACGATGGGGTGCTTGCTGTCGGGCAGGATGATGGGGTGGTAGTACCACTTGAAAAGCTCCTGGCGCCCGGTGGGGTCCACCACGATGGGGATGTGGGAGCACTGCAGGTCGAGCACCATGTTGGGGTTGATGCGCACGCCGTAGCGAAACAGCAGGTCGTCGAGGTTGAGGGGGTAGTCGTAAGGCACGTAGGAGCCGTCGGCGCGCATGCTGTCGAGCTCGGCGTTCAGGGGGTCGATGAGCCACATGACCTTGCCCCCGTTCATCACGTACTGGTCGATTTTGAACTTGTCCTTCTCGCTGAAGGGAGCCCGGGGTTTGGCCACGATGAGCACCTTGACGTCCTGGGGGATGTAAGCGGCGCTGTCGAGGTGGAAAGTACCCACTTCGTAGTATTGCCGGAGGCTGCGGACGAGGTCCTTGCGTTCCAGCTCGTCGAGTTCGCCGTGGCCGGTGGTGAAGGCGATGATTTCCTTGGCGTCCTTGCTGAGCTTGTGGATGGCGTTGGCGAACTTGTATTCGAGCAGGCTGATGGACTGGTTGAGTTTGGCTTCCTGGTCGCCGGCGGCCATTTCTTCCAGCAGGTCCACGGCGACCATGCGGCCCTTGTAGAAGACCTTGGCCCAGGGGTAGATGAGCTTTTCGGAGGTGCCCTCCACATCCTTGAGGCGCAGGTTGGTGGGCACGATGCCGTCTTTGGCGAGCTCTTCGCGCAGCTTGTTGATTTCCTCGATGCTGCCCTGGTTGGGGTCGGTGAATTCGTACTCGATGTAGGGGCTGTGGGAGCGGAAGTCGTCGAGCATTTCCTTCACGGCGCGCTGCAAGCGCTTGAAACCCGCCGGAAACTCCCCTTCGAGGAGCACCTCCACGTACACCACGTCGTCCACCTTTTTCAAAAGCTCGCGGGTGGGCTTCGTCAGGGTGAACCGCCCTTCTTCCGTCAGGTCGATGTGGGTGAAGAAGAGGTTGCCCAGGATGTTGAGCAGCACGGCGATGCCGAGGAAGAGGCCCAGTTCGAGCAGGCTCTGCGCCCGCCGGGAGCGGAGGTCGAGGGGGAAGGGCAAGCCGTTGGATGTTTTGCGCTTTGGCTTCATGTGCAGTTTCCCTTTACCATTTGCGGCGTTCGAGCGAGGTCATGGTCAATTTGACGAACACGGCGATGAAACTCAGAAAATAGACCACGTCGCGGGTGTCGATCAGGCCCCGGCTGATGGACAGGTAATGGTACTCGATGCCGATCATCTGGACGATGTCGTCCACCCGCCCGACGAAGACGGGCAGCTTGCTGAAGAAATAAAAGCCCCAGTGAAAAATGAAACACAGCAGCGCGGCCAGCAGAAAGGCCACGATCTGGTTGTCGGTCAGGCTGGAGGCGAACAGGCCGATGGAAACGAAGGCCCCCGAAAGGAGAATCAACCCGATGTAAGAGCCCAGCACCGCCCCCGTATCGAGGTTTCCCGGCGGGGAGCCCAGGCGATAGACCGTGATGTAGTACAGCACGGTCGGCAGCAGGGCGAAGACCACCAGCGTCAGGTTCGCCCAGAATTTGCCCAGCACGATCTGGAGGTCGGTCAGGGGTTTGGTGGCGAGCAGCTCCATGGTGCCGGCCTGTTTTTCTTCGGCGAAAGAGCGCATGGTGATGGCCGGAATGAGGAAGACGAAGATCATGGGAGCGATGTCGAACAACTGGTCCAGCGTGGCATAGGGGTAGTTCAGCAGGCTGGTGTCGGGGAAGACCCACATGATGAGCCCCATGATCACCAGGAAGACGGCCACCACCAGGTAGCCGATGATGGAGCTGAAGAAGGCGTTGATTTCCTTGAAGAAAATCGTGCTCATCGGGCGTTGTCGTCTTTTTTCGCCTGTGGGACAAAGACCGGGTGCCGGTCGTTGTAAATCAGCAGGCACTTGAAAAGTTTTTCCTCCCGCTCGCGGGGGCTGAGTTCCTGCACGGTGCGCGTCAATTGGGCGTCGTCGGCAATCCAGCGCAAGAAGTTTTCGACGCTGAAGGGCGCTCGTCGGCCCGAATGAAAGTCGAGCATGCGCTCGACGGTGTTTTCGCGCTCGCGTTTGACGCGGCTATGCAGGAAGGGGCGGCCGTTCCGGGGGTTGTAGGCGACGATGGGCACCTCCACGGTTTGCCGCACCGGGTAGCTCAGATAGCCGATCTTGCCCCGCACCCGCAGAGCGGCAAAGGCCGGCAGGGGTTTCTGGATTTCGCGCTGCGGCACGCGAAGGTAGGGCATTCCCTCCAGCACGATGGCATACAGCCCCCCCGCATCCACTTCCTCCTCCGAACCTCGCACCCGCACCCGCGCCACCTGCATCACCAGGGTTTGGGGGTTGACGAAGTATTCCAGCTCCACCGAATCCAGGGGCAGGGTGGGGGCGTTTCGGCGAAACGAATCATGGTCGGCGTACAGCCCCTCCCGAAATTTGAAATTGGGCGTCACCAGCAGGCTGTCCTGACCGGGGAGGTACCCCCAGATCAGCAGCAACAAACCAGCCTTGACGCTTTTCGATAACATCGTTGTTCGTTGTTCGTTGGGTTTGGGTGGGGGTTTGATTGAACCACAGAGGTGCCAGAGTACAAACAGAGTTAACAGTTACCCTTCCCACAAACCCACTCTCCTCTCCCACACCCACACCACGGTTTTACGGTTTTACAGTTTTACGCTTTTACAGGGAAGGGCGCGGGGTCGGAAGGGTTGTTCGTTGTTGGTTGTTGGTTGTCGGTTGAGTGTGGGAGTGGGGCGCGGGATTGGAGACAATTTATTTCAACCTGTCTCTACCTATTTCCATTTGTTTCGATGCCTTGCCCATTGCGAACCCATCGTAATTCCATCGTCTATCGCCCCTCGTCCAGGGTCAACCGTTGAAAGACATCCTCCACGCTGAAGACCTCCTTGTGCATTTCCAGCAGGGTCAGTTTTTGGCTCACGGCGAAGCGGAAGACTTCGGGGCGGAGGTCGGCATCGGCGCGGCCGATGAGTTGCCAGCGGTTGGCGCCGAGCTCGCGCACGCGCGTCACCCCTTGAATTTTCGCCAGGGCGGTGGCCCGGGTCTTTTCCAGAAATTCGACGGTGACGACGCTCTCGCCCTGCACGCGGTGCTGGAGCTGCTCGATGGGGTCATCGGCGACGATGCGCCCCCGGTTGATGATGAGCACGCGGTCGCAGAGGGCTTGCACCTCCTGCATGATGTGGGTGGAGAAGATGACGGTCTTTTCGCGGCCCAGTTGTTTGATGAGGCTCCGAATTTCGACCAGCTGGTTGGGGTCGAGCCCGGAGGTGGGCTCGTCGAGGATGAGCACTTCCGGGTCGTGGAGCATGGCCTGGGCCAGGCCCACGCGCTGGCGATAGCCTTTCGACAGTTGGCCGATGCGTTTGTGGCTTTCCCGGGTCAGGCCCGTTCGCTCGATCATTTCTTCCACGCGGGCTTTTTTGTTGGGCAAATCGTGGAAGCCCGCCATGATGTGGAGGTATTCGCGCACGTACAGGTCGCGGTAGAGGGGGTTGGTTTCGGGCAGGTAACCGATGAGGCGGCGCACCTCGAGGCTCTGGGTTTCCACGTCGTAGCCGCAGACTTCGGCGCGGCCGGCGGTCTGCGGGATGTAGCAGGTGATGATTTTCATCGTGGTGCTCTTGCCGGCGCCGTTGGGCCCCAGAAAGCCCAGCACCTCCCCCTTGCGCACGCGGAAGCTGATGTCGTCCACGGCTTTTTGCGCCCCGTAGCTTTTCGTCAGGTTTTCGACCAGAACGGACATAGGCTTGAAATTGGTGGGCAAAGCTAATTTTCTTCCCAGGAATAGCCGCACGAAAAAAAGGCTTCGCCCCCGAATGCCCCCCTGAAAGAGAAGCCCACTTTGTCGCAGCGGTTGCCCGGAGGGCACTTTCCGCAGGGAAGCAACCAAACCAACGGGCATGCCGTACGGTTTATGTTCCCGAACTTCGCCCCGGCAAAGGTGCCCCTCCCGGGGTTCCATTTCAAACGACCAAAATCGCAAAAATCAGGTTCATGAAAACGACGCTCCTTGTCCTGACGACCGCTTTGTGGCTGCTGAGCCCTGCCTGCCAAAGCCCTGCCACCCCCAATGAGCGAACGAACCAGAAGGAAGACCACGCCGCCCTGAACCCCTCGGAATCCATGGCCACCCCGCCTCCCTCCAAGCCGACAGACCCGACACCCAAAACGGACCAGGAAAAGGAACTGCAGCCTCCTGACTCCAAGGCGAACAAGAAGACAACCCCCAAAACCGCCCAACCCCTCCCCGAAACCGTCACGCTTTCCTCCGATGCGACCCCCCCGCAAAAAACCGCCCCAGTCATCGAGACGCCCTCTGCACCCGAACCCACGCCTCAAACCCCCGTCCTGAAGGTGCCCCTGAAACGCAACGTGCCCAGCCACGCCGAGTGGGACTTCCTGCTGCGACGCTTCGTCAACACGCAGGGGCGTGTGAACTATGCCGCCCTGAAAAAAGAAGAGCACAAGCTGGACAACTACCTGAGCATCCTGCGGGATAACCCGCCCGCCCCCGATTGGTCGAAGGGCGAGCAGCTCGCCTACTGGATCAATGCCTACAATGCTTTCACCGTCAAGCTCATCCTCGAGCACTGGCCCGTTTCCAGCATCACCAAATTGCACGGCGGCAAACCCTGGGACGTGAAGTGGATCCAACTGGGAGACAAAAAGTACAGCCTCAACCAGATCGAGAACGAGATCATCCGCCCCAAATTCAAAGAGCCGCGCATCCACTTCGCCGTCAACTGCGCGGCGCGGTCTTGCCCGCCCCTGCTCAATCAGGCCTGGACGCCCCGCAACCTCGAACCCATGTTCGAACGGCAAGCCCGCCGCTTCATCAACGACCCCGCCTACAACAAAATCCAGCCCGACGCCGCTCAGCTGAGCAAAATCTTCGACTGGTACGCCGAAGACTTCGGCGACCTCGTCGCCTTCATCAACCGCTATTCGAAGGTCAAACTCCGCCCGGACGCCAAAATCACCTTCCTCGAATACGACTGGGCACTGAACAAGCAGTAGCCGG
>CAZBYX010000267.1:4591-5759 GCA_964496055.1 uncultured Saprospiraceae bacterium | reverse complement strand
CTGCGGTTCAAATAAACCCAAACCCCAAACCCCAAACCCCTCGAAACCTCGAAACCTCGAAACCTTGGAACCTCGAAACCTTGGAACCTCGAAACCTTGGAACCGCGACACCTCGAAACCGTGACACCTCCAAACCCTGACACCTCGAAACCTTGGAACCTCGAAACCGTGACACCTCGACACCAGTCTCCAGGTATTTCCATTTGTATCAAGGGGCGTCCAATACGCCCCTCACCTTTCAGGGGATGACTTCC
The DNA here is from genome assembly GCA_964496055.1 of uncultured Saprospiraceae bacterium. Classification (GTDB taxonomy): domain Bacteria; phylum Bacteroidota; class Bacteroidia; order Chitinophagales; family Saprospiraceae; genus CAZBYX01. The sequence continues at coordinate 5,505 of CAZBYX010000267.1, read as the reverse complement.
ACTTCTTCGGGTACGGTGTACTTCCAGGCTTCGAGGGCGAAGCCCCAGCGCTGCAAGACGCGCTCCAGGTCCTTTCGGGCGATGGTGTAGCGGTTCTTGCGATAGGATTTTTGGCGTTCCAGGTAGCGGGCGAAGCGGGGCCGGGCCGCTTCGAAGCCTTCGAGCTCGAGGTGGGTGTAGAGGCGTTCCAGTTCTTCAAGGGGGCGGCGCTCGAAGTCCTCGAAGCGCAATTCGTACAGGCGGTTGGGGGGCAGGGCGCTGCGCTTTTCGAGGTAGTCTTTCAGGAGGTTTTCGTACACGTCGAGGATGAGCTCGGTGAGTTCTTCGTCGGGCAATTTTTGGAGCTGGATGGTGGGAAACAGGGCCCGGAAAAAGCGCCGGGTGGAGAGGAAGACCACCACGGGGTTGCGATAGAGGTAGAGGAAACGGGCTTCGGGGAAGAGCTCGCGCAGGATGTCCAGCCGGCCGGTGTTGACGGGGTTTTTCAGCACCGCGCGCCGCCCGCCGGTGTTGAGCAGGGATTTCTTGACCAGCTTGAGGTAGTCCTTTTTCCAGGCCTTCCGGATTTGGTCCGGTACCTGAAAGCGCACGAAGCGCTGGTAGAACAGACGGTACTCGCGCGGGAAATACATGAAGTGGTAGTAACTGTAGGGGCTGACGTTGCTCAGGGCGAATTCGTCTTCCTGGGGGTAGTCGGCGCGGAAGACGACGTTGTCGGAGGGGCGTTTGGCGGGCATGAAGCGGTTCATGAAGGCTTTGAGCCAGCGCTGGCTGCCCATCAGGTTGGGGAAGACCGACTGGTAGGTGGTTACGTAGCCGGCGCGGGGGTCTTGGCAAAGGACGTTGTGCAGGTGGGTGGTGCCGCTGCGCCAGTGCCCGATGAGGAAGAGGGGGGGCTCGGGCAGCTCGAAATC
>CAZBYX010000267.1:0-4491 GCA_964496055.1 uncultured Saprospiraceae bacterium | reverse complement strand
CAAATTGCAAGGCTGACAGGAAAAAATTTGTCCGATGCCCAGCAAAGCCCAACAATTCTTCAGGAAGGGAAGGCCAAGAGCCGCCAAGCTCCTATTTTTAGCCCGGCGACGCCTCCTCGACGATTTCGAGCGTTTGGGGGGGAGGTTGGAGTGAGAGGCTGCGTACGAACCCTCCCGTCGTCCCCTGAGCCGCAGCCTGTTTGGAGGGGGGGCTTTTCTGCAAGAGACCAATTCATCCGATAACCACAAGTTCAAGCCCACAGTATGAAGAAGCTTTACTTAGCCATCGCCCTGGTGGGGTGTTTGGGGAGCGGGAGCCTTGCTCAGCAGCTCGACCACGTCCTCGGCGACCTCATCGTCCAACTCGAACCCGAAGCCAATGTGCGTCTGCTGGCGGAGCGGCTGCAGACTTTTCGGGGGGAGCCCACCCAATTAAAGGTGGTGAAGCAGCTTTCGCCTCCTATGCGCATCTGGCTGCTCCATTTCGATTTCGCCCGCATCCACGAACGCGAATTCCTCGAGCATGTGTGGCGCCAGCCCGAAGTGCAGGTGGCGCAGGTCAATCACCTCATCAGCATGCGGCAAACCGTGCCCGACGACCCCCTCTTCGGCATGCAATGGCAGTGGGTGAACACCGGCCAAAGCGGCGGCACCCCCGATGCCGACGTGGACGCCGACCTGGCTTGGGACCTCACCACGGGCGGGCTCACCGCCGCCGGCGATGAAATCGTCGTCTGTGTGGTGGAGGGCGCCGACCGCTCCCACCCCGATTTGCAGGGCAACCTCTGGGTCAATGAAGAAGAGGTGCCCGGCAACGGCCTCGACGACGACGGCAACGGCTACATCGACGACTACAACGGCTGGAACCCCCTGACCAACAACGATGTCATCCCCGCCGCCGCTCACGGAACCTTCGTCAGCGGCATGATCGGGGCGGTGGGCAACAACGCCAGCCAGGTCACCGGCATCAACTGGAACGTGAAAATCATGCACGTGGAAATCGGCCAATTGACCGAAGCCAACGTCATCGAATCATACACCTACCCCCTGATCATGCGCAAACGCTACAACGAGAGCAACGGCGAGCACGGTGCCTTCGTCGTAGCCACCAACTCCAGCTGGGGCATCGATCAGGGCGACCCCAACAGCGCTCCCCTGTGGTGCGCCTTCTACGATTCGCTCGGCGTGCAGGGCATCCTCAGCGTGGCTGCGACCGCCAACGCCCCCTTCAACATCGACGAGGTGGGGGATTTGCCCACCGCCTGCAGCAGCGAATACATGATTGCCGTCACCGCCACCAACCACAACGACGTGCGAACCTTCAGCGGCTTCGGCGTCGAAACCATCGACCTGGGCGCCCCCGGCGAGGACGTCTTCAACATCTTCCCCGGCGGCGACCCCGGCCCCTGGACGGGCACTTCCTTCTCCACCCCTCTGGTGGCGGGGGTCGTGGCTTTGATGTACTCGGCACCTTGCCCCAGCCTGGCCGCCACCGCTCAGGCCGACCCCGCCGTGGCCGCCCTGCTGGTGCGCGATTACCTCTTCGAAGGGGTGGACACCCTCCCCAACCTCGTGCCCGAAACCAAAACCGGCGGCCGCGTCAATGCGTTCAACGCCCTGCAACTCATCATGGCCAACTGCGGGCCCTGCCCGCCGCCCCTCTCCGTGCAGGTGCACGACTTGCTGGACACCAGCGCCGTCCTCTCCTGGGTCTCCACCGATTCCACCCGCAAGACCAGCCTTCGCTATCGCCTCAGCGGCGACACCGTCTGGACCTCCTTCGACAGCGTCATCAGCCCTTTCACCTTCACGGGTCTGCTGCCCTGCACCACCTACGAATTCCAGTTGCTCGACGAATGCCGCGACACCAGCAGCGGCTTCACCGAAGTGGAGTTCTTCACCACCGACGGCTGCTGCGTCCATCCCGAGGGCTTGCAGGTGCTCAACGTGGAGGACACCACCGCTTTGGGGGTGTGGGCCAGCGTTCTGGCGGCCAACACCTACAACCTCCTGCTGGTCTCCGAGGCGGGCGACAGCACCCTCTTCGAAGGGCTGACCGAACCGAGCCTCCAGTTGCCCGGGCTCGATTCCTGCGTCAATTATCAGCTCTTCGTCCAAACCGTCTGCGACACGGGGGGCACCGCCTTCAGTCCGCCGGTGAGCTTCCGCACTTTCGGCTGCGGCGCCTGCACCGACCTGACCTATTGCCCCAGCAAAGCCTCCAACGCCAGTGAAGAATGGATCGGGGGGGTCTTGCTCGCCGACTTGAACAACATCACCGACTCCGACGCCGGCTACGGCGACTACACCGGCCTGGCCGCCAACCTCCAGACCTACGGCATCTACGAGCTCACCCTCATCCCCGAATTCAGCGGGCCCAGCTTCGGCGAATACTGGCGCGTCTGGGTGGACTACAACCAGGACGGCGACTTCGACGATGAAAACGAACTGGCCTTCGACGCCGGTCAAACCTCCCAGGACACCGTGCGCGGCACCCTCGTCGTGCCCGGCGAAGCCCTCGAAGGCCTGACCCGCATGCGCGTCAGCATGAAATTCAACGACGACCCCGACCCCTGCGAAAACGGCTTCAACTTCGGGGAAGTGGAAGACTACTGCGTCCTCATCACGGCGGGGCAGCCCCCCGAGTGCGCCGTCCCGCAGGGGCTGGACACCACCTCCGTCAACCTCAGCGACGCCTTCCTCACCTGGGAACCCACGCCCTCCACCCTGTCCTACAACCTGCGCTACCGCCCCACCGGCAGCCCCGACTGGCTGGAGCTCAACGGCAGCGCCACCTCCGCCCAACTCACCGGGCTCGACGTGTGTACCGAATACGAGGTGCAGGTGGAAGCCGTCTGCCCCGGCAGCACGAGCGGCTTCTCCGAGAGCTTCCTCTTTTCCACCGATTGCTACCCCCCGTGCACGGCCGTTCCCGCCAACCTCGACACCCTGGAAGTGGGCGAAACCTTCCTCCGCCTCCAGTGGGAGGGCACGCCCAACGCCACCGCCTATCGCCTCCAATACCGCCTGAGCGGCACCCCCGATTGGAACGAAGTGGAAACCCTGGCCCCGACCGCCGACCTGGAAGACCTCATGAATTGCAGCACCTACGAGCTGCGGGTGGCGGCGCTCTGTCTGGGCGGGGAAAGCGATTTCTCCGAAATCGTGAGCTTTTCCACCCTCTGTCCTTCCGCCACCCAGGAATTGTTCGGCGGGAAAGGCCGGCTGCGCCTGTTCCCCAATCCGGCGGATGAATTCCTGAGCCTGGAACTGGAGCTGACCGAGCAAAGCGCCCTGCAAATCCGCCTCCTCGACCTGCGCGGGCAGGAGGTGGCGGGTTGGGGTTGGAAGACCTTCCCCGAAGGCCGAAGCCTCGAGGTGCTGCAGCTGCCGGACTTGCCTGCGGGGCTCTACCTCTTGCAAGTCGGCAATGGCGAGGGCGCCAGCCTCCGCAAGCTGCTTCTGAACTGAGAGCTCCCCGCCCGCGAATCGAATCGAAAAAAGGCCGGCAGGCTCCGTAGCTTTGCCGGCCTTTACTTTTGACCTATGGCTACCAACCCAACCCGAGCCCTTCTGCAGAGCATCCCCCGCCTGCGCCATGCCGACAGCGGGCGGTTTTTCCTCATTGCCGGCCCCTGCGTAGTGGAAAGCCGCGACCTCTGCCTCGAGGTCGCCGGGCGCGTCGCCGAAATCTGCGATGCCCTGCGCATCCCCTTCATTTTCAAAGCCTCCTATCGCAAAGCCAACCGCTCCCGCCTGGATTCCTTCACCGGCCTGGGCGATGAAAAAGCCCTGCACATCCTTCAGGAAGTGGGCGCCCAATTGGACCTCCCCCTGACCACCGACATCCATGCCCCGGAAGAAGCCGCCCGGGCCGCCGAAGTGGTGGAGGTGTTGCAAATCCCGGCCTTCCTGTGCCGCCAGACCGACCTGCTCGTCGCCGCCGCCCGCACCGGCAAAGCAGTGAACATCAAAAAGGGGCAATTCCTCAGCCCCGAAGCCATGCGCTTCGCCCGCGAAAAGGTCCTCCAATCGGGCAACGAGCGCGTTCTGCTCACCGAGCGCGGCACCACCTTCGGCTACCAAGACCTGGTGGTGGATTTCCGCAGCATTCCCATCATGCAGGCCATGGGAGCCCCCGTGGTCGTGGACTGCACCCACGCCCTGCAGCAACCCAACCAAAGCAGCGGCGTCACCGGCGGGCGCCCTCAACTCATCGAAACCCTCGCCCGCGCCGCCATCGCCGCCGGTGCCGACGGCCTCTTCCTCGAAACCCATCCCCGACCCTCCGAAGCCCGCTCCGACGGCGCCAACATGCTGCCCCTCGACCAACTGCCCCGGCTCCTCGAACGCCTCGCACGCATCCACCAGGCCCTCCAACCCGACCGCTGAACAAACCCCTGCAACACGTGGAAATTGTTCCCCCGCTGTAACCTGCCCGCAGGGTGAAATCGCGACGGCGTGACGTTTTTCGTTGTTGGTTGTTCGTTG
>CAZBYX010000266.1:0-5781 GCA_964496055.1 uncultured Saprospiraceae bacterium | reverse complement strand
CGGTGGGGGCGGGAGGGGGCGGCACCTGACGCTGCAACAGATAGAAGGACTCCTCCTGAGCCACCGGCTCGAAGCCCTCGAACCCTTCCGGCAGGCGCCCCCGAAATTGCTCGTCGAAGATGATTTGCTGCTCGCGCGCGTGCTTCTGGCACTCGGCGCAGCTCATGATGGCGGGCCCCCGAAAGTAGTAAGCCTTGCGCTTCTTCCCCACGATGCCCCACTCCACCTCCCCGAAGGAAAGCCCCACCTTCACCCCGATGTGAAAGCTCTCGAAGCGCCGGGCCGAATCCCGAAGCGCCGCCAGTTGCGCCTGGGCCGTCACCAACAGCTCGGTGGATTCCACCCCTTCCTCGCAGGGAAAAATGCCGATGAAGGAGTCTCCGGCAAAGTAGGGGATGAAGCCCCCCCGCGCATAAACCTCGCCCACCAACGGCTCAAAGATGCGGTTCAGCAGGGTGGACAGGCGTTCCGCACCCAAAGGGCCCTCCCGCATCAGTTGTTCGGTCAAGGAGGTGAAGCCCGACAGGTCCACGAACAGGGTGTAGGCCTGGAAAAAGCCGTGCTGCTCCCCCTTTTCGAACTTTTCCTGAACGAAATGTGGAATGAGATTTTTCACCAAGGCAGGGGTTGGGTGAATGCCGTTCCGCTGAAAGAATTCTCGAAAAGTATGCTTCTGAAGAGGAGCGGGGCTCCGGTTTGGGGGGCGCTAAGTTACGCCACAGCATGAATGACAAACAATCCCCCGGGGGGTTGTTGTTTGCCCCTGCCTGTCAAAGATGGGGAAAAATCCGGGGATGTACGGAAGGAACGGAGGCACTGCCCTGGGCTCACCCAACCCATCGCCCCCCTGGAGGAGCCGCCCTCCGGAAGAGGATTTCCATTTTTCCTGAAGCGATTCGGCGACTTCGCACACCGCGCCTTTCCAACTTCCCACCTCAAACCCCAAACCTCAAACCTCACAACTCACAACCCACAACCCACAACTCACAACTCACAACTCACAACTCACAACCCACAACCCCTCCAAACTCCTAACTCTAAACTCCAAACTCTACACTCTAAACTCACCTTCACCATTTCTTCAGCAGGTTTTGGAGGTATTCGCCGTAGCCGCTTTTCATGTACTTGTGGGCGAGGCGTTCCAGTTGGGCGTCGTCGATGTAGCCCATTTCCCAGGCGATTTCTTCGATGCAGCCGATTTTGAGGCCCTGGCGTTCTTCGATGACCTGGATGAACTGGCCGGCCTGGAGCAGGGAGGCGTGGGTGCCGGTATCGAGCCAGGCGTAGCCCCGCCCCAGGACACCGACCTTGAGCTTGCCGGCCTCGAGGTAGGTTTTGTTCACGTCGGTGATTTCGTACTCGCCGCGGGCGCTGGGTTTGAGGTTGCGGGCGATGTCCACGACGTTATTGTCGTAGAAATAGAGCCCGGGCACGGCGTAGTTCGATTTGGGTTTGGCGGGCTTCTCTTCGATGGAAAGGACGTTTCGCTGTTCGTCGAATTCGACCACGCCGTAGCGTTCGGGGTCGGCCACGCGATAGGCGAAGACGACGCCGCCGTCGGGGTCGGCGCAGCTGCGCAGCAGGCGGCCCAGGCCGTCGCCGTAGAAGATATTGTCGCCGAGGACGAGGGCCACCGAGTCGTTGCCGATGAACTCGGCACCCAGGACGAAGGCCTGGGCCAGGCCGTTGGGTTCGGGTTGGGGCACGTAGGAGAAGGAGCACCCGATGTCGGAGCCGTCTTGCAGCAATTTTTGGAAGTTGGGCAGGTCGTAGGGTGTGCTGATGATGAGGATGTCCCGGATGCCGGCCATGAGGAGGGTGGAGAGGGGGTAATAAATCATGGGCTTGTCGTAAACCGGCATGAGCTGCTTGCTGATGGCGAGGGTCAGGGGGTAAAGCCGGGTGCCCAGTCCCCCGGCGAGGATGATTCCTTTCATGGTGAGGGTGTTGGAAATTGGAGTAAGGCCCGGAGCGCCTGCTTCGGGGGCACTGCTGTGGGGGTTGCCGGCTGCCGGCCGGCTGCCCTGAAAAACGCAGCTTGGCGCTGGAGGTTACAAGCGGCGCTGCCGTGGCCGCCGCAAAGCTATAATTCTTCGCTGGCGGTCTTGAGTTCGGCCAGGGCTTTCCCCAGAAGTTCTTCGACGGTGGCCATCAATGCGGGGATTTGGTCCAGGTTTTCGCCCGCTTTGGAGAAATGCTCGATTTTCTGGTTGGCTTCGGTCAGCTGGGCATTGCCCACGAAGGCCAGCGAGGATTTCATCTTGTGGCTGGCTTTGCCCAGGGCGTCCCAGTCCTTTTGCTCCAACAGATGTTTCATGTTGGCCATTTCCGTCGGCAGTTCGTTGAGCAACATTTCGAGCATGGTCCTTTTCATATCCGCATCCCCGTCGGTCATCAAGTCCATGTAGCTCAGGTCAATGTACTGGTACATAACATTATTCATGGGTCATGAGGAATTGGTGCCCTTCGGGTCGGGGCATAGGAGAGCCTGGACCGGAAGGGCGGGGTTTGAATTCATTCAGTATCCAGCGGGGGGCGAGGAAAAGGCGTTGGAATGCATGCAAATACCGGGCTAAGTTGCGCGCTTGGCCCGGGCCAGGCGCACGTACTTGGAAATTTTCCGGAAGAGGTCTTCGGGTTCGAAGGGTTTGAGGACGAAGTCGTCCATGCCGTACTCCTTGAACTTTTCTTCTTTGGAAATATGGGCGTGCGCGGTCATGGCCAAGATATACATCCCGGCGATATCGGGGGGCATGTTCTTTCGGATGTGCCGGGTGGCTTCGTAGCCGTCCATGACGGGCATCTGGATGTCCATGAGGACGAGGTCGAAGGAGCGTTTTTGGAGCCACTCGATGGCTTCCTGACCATTGTCGGCGATGGTGAGGTCGATGTTGGGCCAACGGCGTTGGAGGGTTTTGCGCGCGACCAGCTGGTTCATCTTGTGGTCTTCGACGAGCAGGAGGCTGAAGCTGTCGTTTTCGTCCAGTGGTTCGATGCTTTCCTCCTGAGCCGGGGGGGGCGCGGCCAATTCCTTGGCGGGTTCGAATTCGAGGGTGAAGAAGAACTTGCTGCCCACCCCCAGTTGGCTGGTGGCTCCGATGGTGCCACCCTGTTGCTCGACGAGATTTTTGCAAATGGACAGCCCCAGCCCCGTGCCCTCGAAGATGCGGTCCTTCTGCCGGATGCGCGTGAAGGCCTCGAACACCGTGTCAACCTTGTCTTCAGGGATGCCGATGCCGGAATCTTCCACGGTGAAGCGCAGGTGCACTTTGTCGGGGCTTTTCGGTTCCAGCTTCTCGATGTGGAGTTTGACGAAGCCCTCGTCGGTGAACTTGATGGCGTTGCCGACCAGGTTGTACAACACCTGATTGAGGCGCAGCTTGTCGCCGACCAGGAGGTTGGGAATGCCCTCCTGCCGGTGGATTTCCAGGTAAATGTCCTTCTCCTGGGCTTTGTACTGCATGACGTTGACGAGGGTGTCGAGCAGTACTTGCAGGTCGAAGGGGGCGTAGTCGAAGACGATTTTGCCGTTTTGAATGCTGGATATTTCGAGGATGTCGTTGACGACGCCGAGCAGGATTTCGCTGGATTGCTTGATGGAGCGCACCAGGTTGTGTTGTTCCTCGTTGAGCTCCATCTGGATGAGGATATTGCTCATGCCGAGGATGGCGTTCATGGGGGTGCGCATTTCGTGGCTGATGCTGGCGATGAACTGCTCCTTCATGCGGGCGCTGCGCTCGGCCAGGTCGCGGGCTTTCTTGAGCTCCTCGGTTTGGCGGCGCTCGGTGATGTCCTGGACGATGCCGTGAATGACCTGGTCCTGGTTCTGGTTGCTGAGCTTGCATTGGAGGTACAGGAAGCGGCGCTGCCCGTCGGGCAGTTCGATTTCGAGGTCTTGTTTGTGTTCGCCGTGGGTGCGCGCCTGCTCGTGGATGTCCACGAACAGATGGAGGGGGGAGGTGGGCGATTGGAGGTCTTGGAGGTGCCAGTGGCGTCGGAGGGAGGAGAGGCCGAAAAGGCGGAAGAGCTCCGCGGAGGCGGTGAACAGGTCGTTGGAGAAAGAGTATTCCCAGCTGCCGATGTGGGCCAGGCGCTGGGTTTCTTCCAGGCGTTGCAACACCCGATTGCGTTCGATGGAGAAGCGCAGGGTTTTGGCCAGGGTGTCGGCGTCGAAGGCGCCCTTGACGAGGAAGTCCTGGGCGCCGAAGCGCACGGCTTCCAGCCCGATGGTTTTGTCGCTCAGCCCCGTGAGGACGATGACGTTGTTGTTGGGGAACTTGGTCAGCAGGCGTTCGAGGGTTTCCAGGCCGCGGCTGTCGGGCAGGGTCAAGTCCAGGAGCACGGCCTCGAATTCTTCCCCGCTTTCCAGGGCGGCCATCCCGTCCCCCAGGGTGGTTTTGTGGACGAAGCAGCAGTCCACCAGGTCGGATTCGCCCAAAAGGATTTCCACCAGGCGGGCGTCGCCGGGGTTGTCTTCGATGAGCAGGACCTTATGCGGGTTCACGGGGCTTGTGGTGAATCCAATGGGTGAATTTTCTCCCAGTGTGTCGCGGTTAAAATTTACTTCCACCAGATCGTGAGTTTTGCAGAGCGGATGGAGGGGGAATTCCTCTCCTGAGATTTTGTTTTCGATTTGGGCGGAAGCGAGTTTTGGGCTCACTTCGCGGCTTGGAGTCTGAATTTTGGGGAAAACGGGACTGGGGAAGGGCCTGAAAAAATGATGCCGACCCTGCAATCCTGGTGAAAATTACGGCAAATAGTTTACCAAAATCAGTTTCGGGGGAGGAAGACGAAGCGGGCGGCGTTGTCGGCATCGAGCAGGAAGATGCAGAAATGGGTTCGGGGGTCTTTGTAGATGCGCTGGAAATCCTCCACGCGGTCGTTGCGGATGAGCTGCCGGGTGGCGAACTCCTCGAGGGTCGAGGCGTTTACCGACCAATGGGTGTGGCTTTGCTGCGCCTCGATGAGGGGAACCCCCAGCTGGGGGCCGCCCCGATGGAAAACGAAGATGGGGTAGGAGGACACCTCCTGGTCCAGGATGGTGTCGGCGGCCCGGCTCAGGATGGCTTCGTATTTTTTCAACTCCACCCGAAGATTTTCGAGAATTTTGTCTTCGGTTTGCATGATGGCTGTGAATTGTTAGGGAGGGAGGTGTGAGCACGCCGGACGGCCTGCCCTTTGGGGCAAAGGTAGGGCCGCGCCGGGGATTTGGCGCGGTGGTTGTTTCGGCTCACGCACCCGGAAGGCGGCTCCCCGGGGCCCCACAATAACGAATCATGAGGAACGCGATGCTGGTCATTGGGATGCTGCTGCCCGCCCTGGTGGGCGCGCAAGCCGTGCGATGGGCAGACCGGGTAGTCGAAGTGACCAGCCAGGAGGACAGCAGCGCCGCCTTCCTGACGGGGCCGCCCGACGGCCGCAGCTGGAGCCCCTCCGAAGCCGACAACTACCTGGGCGAGGTGCTTCGCCTGCGTTTCGGGGCGCCTGTCCTGGCAGAGGGGGCCGTTCTGGTGGAATCCGAAAACCCCGGCGCTCTTCACCTGCTGCTCGCCGCCGAGAGCACCGGCCGCGAAACCCTCCTCTACGAAAACCCTTTCCCCGAACCCCAGGACCTGGCCGCCCGTCGGCTGGAGGTGCCTTTCTCCACGGGCCCCGTGTGGGTTTCGGAGTTGGTGGTGGAGCTGAAGACCAATGCCGTCCCGGGCTTCAATCGCCTCGACGCCGTGGGGCTGCTCCTTCCGGAAGCCTCCCCGCCCGCCCCTCCAACCGAAACCCTCCAGC
>CAZBYX010000265.1:0-5808 GCA_964496055.1 uncultured Saprospiraceae bacterium | reverse complement strand
AAAAAACCCCTCCGAAGCCGGGGCTTCGGAGGGGTTGTCAAAAGCTGTTCCACGCTAAAAGAAGCTATCAGTTCTTGTCGTCCACTTCTTCGTATTCGACGTCGGTGACGTCTTCGCCGCCGGAGGAGGAGGAACCATTGGTCGTACCGCCGGCGGTGGCGCCGTCGGTTTGAGCCTGTTGGGTTGCCTGATACATCTCCTGGCTGGCGGCTTGCCATGCGCTGTTGAGCTCCTGGGTGGCCTTGTCGATGCGGTCGAGGTCTTCGGCCTTGTGGGCTTCTTTGAGCTCGTTGAGCGCTTTTTCGATGGCCGCCTTTTTGTCGGCGGGAATCTTGTCGCCGAACTCGCGCAGCTGCTTTTCGCTCTGGAAGGCGAGGGTGTCGGCGGCGTTGAGTTTTTCGGCGCGTTCGCGGGCTTTGCGGTCGGCTTCGGCGTTGGCGGCGGCTTCGGCCTTCATGCGTTCGATTTCCTCCTTGGTCAGGCCCGTGGAGGCTTCGATGCGGATGCTCTGCTCTTTGCCGGTGGCCTTGTCCTTGGCCGAGACGTTCAGGATGCCGTTGGCGTCGATGTCGAAGGTCACCTCGATTTGCGGCACGCCGCGCGGTGCGGGCGGGATGCCGTCGAGGATGAAGCGTCCGACGGTGCGGTTGTCTTTGGCCATCGGGCGTTCACCCTGGAGGACGTGGATTTCCACGCTGGGCTGGTTGTCCGTGGCGGTGGAGTAGATTTTGGACTTGCGGGTCGGGATGGTGCTGTTGGCTTCGATGATGACGTCGTACACGCCGCCCATGGTTTCGATACCGAGAGACAGCGGGGTGACGTCGAGCAGCAGCACATCCTGCACGTCGCCGCTGAGCACCCCACCCTGGATGGCAGCACCGATGGCGACCACTTCATCGGGGTTCACGCCCTTGTGCGGCTTCTTGCCGAAGAATTTCTCCACGGCTTCCTGGATGCGCGGAATCCGGGTGGACCCCCCGACCAGGATGACCTCTGCAATGTCGCTGGTGCTGAGGCCGGCATCTTCGAGAGCTTTCTTGCAAGGCTCGATGGTGCGCTGGACGAGGTCGTCGATGAGCTGCTCGAACTTGGCGCGCGTCAGCTTCATGACGAGGTGCTTGGGCACGCCGTCCACGGCGGTGATGTAGGGAAGGTTGATTTCGGTCTCCGTGGAGCTGGACAGCTCGATTTTGGCCTTTTCGGCGGCATCCTTGAGGCGCTGCAGAGCCATGGGGTCTTTGCGCAGGTCGATTCCTTCGTTCTTCTTGAACTCATCGGCCAGGTAGTCGATGATTTTGCGGTCGAAGTCGTCACCGCCGAGGTGGGTGTCGCCGTTGGTGGACTTGACCTCGAAGACCCCGTCGCCGAGTTCGAGGATGGAGATGTCGAAGGTACCGCCCCCGAGGTCGTACACGGCCACTACGCCGTCCTTGTTGCGTTTGTCGAGGCCGTAGGCCAAAGCTGCGGCGGTAGGCTCGTTGATGATGCGGCGCACCTTCAGCCCGGCGATTTCACCGGCTTCCTTGGTCGCCTGGCGCTGGGAGTCGTTGAAGTAAGCCGGCACGGTGATGACGGCTTCGGTCACTTCCTGCCCGAGGTAATCTTCGGCCACCTTCTTCATCTTTTGAAGAATCATGGCGCTGATTTCCTGCGGGGTGTAGAGCCGGCCGTCAACCTCCACGCGAACGGTGTCGTTTTCTCCCCGGACGACCTTGTACGGCACCAGCTTGATTTCGTTGGTCACTTCGGGATAGCGCCGCCCCATGAAGCGCTTGATGGAGTAGATGGTGCGCTCGGGGTTGGTGATGGCCTGGCGCTTGGCCGGATCGCCGATTTTTCGTTCGCCGTTGTCCATGAAGGCGACGATGGAAGGCGTGGTGCGACGCCCTTCCTCGTTGGGAATGACCACCGGTTCATTCCCCTCCATGACGGCTACGCAGGAGTTGGTCGTACCCAGGTCAATGCCAATGATTTTGCCCATTTCTTATCCTTTTTGGTTTACAATCAGTTTCGAAACGTAATGCCTCGCCCTGGGCGCATCAAGTGTTGTGCCACGGGCCGAAAAGCCTGCTTTCCCTGCCTTATGTGCAGAATTCCCCTCGATGACTCTGTTTTTGCGCACGCTCTGACAGGATGCACACGTAAAGGTATGACAAAACGGCAGCTCGCGTTCCCCCCCACCCTTCCCTCAAAACCCGAACCCCTCCCTGTGATTCCTATCTTTGCGCATCAAACCGCCACTCGCCTATGGAACTGCGCGAACTGCTCGATGAACTGGAGCCCAGAGGAGTCAAGTTGGTCGCCGTGACCAAAAACCAGCCCCCGGAGCGCATCCTGGAGCTCTATCGCCAGGGGCATCGCATTTTCGGGGAAAACCGCGTGCAGGAATTGCTCGCCAAACGAGACGCCCTGCCCCCCGACATCGAATGGCACCTCATCGGGCATTTGCAGACCAACAAGGTCAAGTACATCGCTCCCTTCGTGCATCTGGTCCACAGCGTGGACAGCCTCAAACTGTTGCGCGAAATGGACAAGCAGGGGCGTAAGCACGGCCGCGTGCTCGAGGGCCTGCTCCAGTTTCACATCGCCCGGGAAGAGACGAAGTTCGGCCTGTCTGAAGCGGAAGCCCGAACCATCCTCGAATCGGCTGAATTCAAAGCATTGACCCACGTGCGCCTGTGCGGGGTCATGGGAATGGCGACCTTCACCGACGACGAGAGGCAGATTCGAAAGGAGTTTCGCGGCCTGCGTAACCTTTTCGAGCGCCTGAAGGAGGATTACTTTGCCGAGGCGCCCCACTTTCGGGAAATCAGTATGGGCATGTCGGGCGACTGGCGCATCGCCGTCGAGGAAGGCAGCACCATGGTCCGCATCGGCAGCCTGCTGTTTCAACACGTGAGCACATGAAGTCGGAATCACGGCTCCACCAGTTGCGCGAACGGTTGCACGAAATCATTTTCGAGGCCGACACGCCGGAAGGCAAGGCCTTCGATGTGGGGCTCATCGCGGCCATTTTGGCCAGCGTTCTGGTCGTCATGCTGGAGAGCGTGCCGGAGATTCACGACCGCTGGGGGGGCTTGTTGTATGCCGTGGAATGGATCTTCACGGTTCTGTTCACGGTGGAGTATCTGTTGCGCCTGTACAGTGTGCGCCTGCCCTGGAAATACGCCACCTCTTTTTTCGGCATCGTGGACCTCCTGTCCATCCTGCCCACCTACCTGAGCCTTTTCGTGGCGGGCACCCAGTCGCTGCTCGTCATTCGGGCGCTCCGCCTGTTGCGGGTCTTCCGCATTTTTCGGTTGGTCAAGTATTCCCGGGCGGGCCTGGTCATCATGCAGGCCATGCGTTCCAGCCGACCAAAGATTCTGGTTTTCTTCATTTTTGTCGTCTTGCTGGTCACCATCATCGGCGCCGTCATGTATCTTGTGGAGGGCGGTCAGGAAGGGTCTCAGTTCACCAGCATTCCGCGCAGCGTGTACTGGGCCATCGTCACCCTGACGACCGTGGGCTACGGGGACATCACGCCCATCACCCCATTGGGGCAATTCCTTTCGGCCATCGTCATGATTCTGGGCTATTCGGTCATCGCCGTACCGACGGGCATCGTGACGGCCGAGCTCTTCCAGGCCCGACGCACCAACACCCAGGCCTGCCGCTACTGTGCCCGCGAAGGCCACGACGACGACGCGGTCTTCTGCAAGTATTGCGGGGCCAGGCTGAATGAGTGAGGGGGAATAATTGCCCTGCCCGCTGTTTTGGCCGGTTGTTATTTTTGTAGAAATTCCATCAGCCATGCGCAAAATCGAAATCCGGAAGGGTTTGAAGGTGGGGGTGGATGAACTGATGGCAGGCATGAATCAATTGCCTACGCAAGACCTCGAGCAACTCGTCGAGGCCCTTCGAAAAATATTGTCCGAACGGCGGAAAGAAAAACTGCCCGAGCAGGAAGCCTCCATCTTGAAATCCCTGGAAACATTGTTTCCGCCGAGTGTGCTGCGCCGCCAAAAGCAGCTTCGCGAAAAACTGCAAGAGGCCACCATCACGGAACGAGAACGGCAGGAACTCATTCAAATCACGGAGTTTTTGGAACTAAAAGCAGCCGAAAGGCTTCAACTGCTCAGTAAACTCGCCGAATTGAGGGCTGTGCCTTTGAAAGACCTTTTAAACGAAATGGAGGCAAGCGGGTACTGAAATGCCGAAAAAAAAGTTTTCAGCCGCCGAACGACAATTCCTCCGAAGAAGGGCCCACTTCCGCTGCGAATATTGCCTAACCCCTGAGATTGTCAGCCCGGTACTTTTCGAAATCGACCACATCATCCCGCTATCAAAAGGCGGCACCTCCGAACCGGAAAACCTGGCCCTCGCATGTGGCGGCTGTAATGCCCACAAGCATTTCCACACCCAATGGGCCGATCCGAAAACGGGAAGGCAATCCAGGCTCTTTCACCCACGCCTGAACCAATGGACCGACCATTTCGAATGGAGCCAATCTCTCTTGTTCGTCATCGGAAAAACACCCAGTGGTCGTGCCACTCTGGAATTATTGCAGCTGAATCGCCCAACTTTATTGAACCTGCGGGCAATTTTGGCTGAATTCGGTTTACATCCCGCGCAAACAGCCATCTGAAACCCACGAACGGAAATGATTCAATAACTCAGCTTCTTTCCAATGAGATTTTTCGCCGCTCTCCTCCTGTCAATCGCCATCCTGCTCACCAGTCGGGTTTCAACGGCCCAACCCAGCCTCAACCTCGAGCTGCTCTTCCAGATCGACCGGGGCGACGGGCGCTACTCCGGCTGCTGGTACTACGCCGACAGCCTGGGCCGGGAGTACGCCTTGCTCGGCGCCAAAACCGGCCTGGCGGTGATCCTCATCGACCATCCCAACGTGCCCTCGGAAGTGGACTTCGTGCCCGGCCCCGTAACCAACTGGCGCGAAGTGACCGTCGTGGGGGATTTTGCCTACGTGGTCACCGACGTCTCCGGCACCGACCACGGCATGCAGGTCATCGACCTGCGCCCCCTGCCCGACAGCGTCCATTTGGTCACCACCTACCGGGAAACCTTCACCAAAGGGCACATCATCCAGAAAAACCTCGGCGTGGAGGAGCCTTACGTGTACGTCATGGGCACTCAGGAAACCGGCGGCGTCCACATCCTCGACGTGTCGAACCCCGCCGAACCCCAGGAGGTGGCCCTCTACGCCCCCGGCTACTACATCCACGACAGCCACATCCGGGGGGATTTGCTCTTCGCCTGTGCCTTCAACAAGGCTCAGGTGGACATCCTCGACATCAGCGAGCGCAGCAACCCCCTGCTCGTCGGCGTCATCACCTACGACGGCTCCAACACCCACTCGGCCTCCTCCACCGAAGACGGGCGCTACCTCATCATCGCCGACGAAAAGGACGGCAACCCCGCCCACGTCTTTGACCTGGCCGACCTGAGTAACCCCGTCGAAGTGGCGCACTTCACCTCCAACCCCCAGAGCCTGGTGCACAACCCCTACATCCGGGGCGATTTCTGCTTTGTCAGCCACAACACCGAAGGCCTCCGCGTGTACGACATCGCCGACCCCGGCCTCCCCGTCGAGGTGGGCTATTACGACACCTGGAGCGGCCCCAGCGGCGGCTTCAATGGCCTGTGGTCGGCATGTCCCTACCTGCCCAGCGGGCGCATCCTCGGCGGCAACCGCCACGACGGGCTCTACATCTGGAGCTTCAACGACACCCGCGCCGCCCGCGCCTACGGCCTGGTGGTGGATTCCCTCACGCAGACCCCACTCGACGGCGCCGAAATCTTCGTCCT
>CAZBYX010000264.1:0-5814 GCA_964496055.1 uncultured Saprospiraceae bacterium | reverse complement strand
AACCCGCACCCGCCCCTCCAACCGCCTTCCCCCTTGAACGTCGTAGATGAAAAACAATCATTCGAAAAATTACCCGGGTGGGGGTTGTGCCGTGTGGGTTTATTGTTTACGTTTGCGACTCCAATTGCACAAGCAGCCATGAATCTTCCGCAGAGCAGCTTTTACTTTTTCGGCTTTTACTTTTACGGCGCGCCGTAAAGGGACTTGCTGAATTTTGCTCTTCGGAGGTCAGAAGATAAAATTTAGAAGTCCCTTCCAACGGGGCTTTTTTTTTGCCCGGCCAAAACCAAAGCCACATGCGCTCTTGCCGCTTTTTCGCCTACGGGTTCTTTTACTTCTACGCAGAGCCGTAGAGGGCTTGGCGATGCCTGCGCCGCACGCGAACGACCGCACGCCGAGCCCTGCCGATGCAGGGCTTTTTTGTTGACCCAAACCACCTGCCGCATGACCTATCGAGCCGACGACCGCCAGGCCGATGCCGCCGCCCGACAAGCGGGCCGCCCCGCCCCGACGGCTCCCCGAATCGCCATTCAGGGGTATCCGGGGGCTTTCCACGAAATCGCCGCCCGCTGCTTTTTCGAGGGCACCGAGCCCGAAGTGCTCCCTGCCGACACCTTTCGGGAGGTGGTGCAGCTCATCGAGCGGGGCACCGCCGACGCCGGCTTGATGGCCATCGAGAACACGCTGGCGGGCAGCATCATGCACAACTACGAGCTGCTGCGGGAGTCGAGCCTGCGCATTGTCGGGGAGGTGTACCTGCGCATCCGCCAGAACCTGCTGGTCCTTCCGGGGAGCACCCTGAGCGATTTGCAGGAGGTGCATTCCCATCCCATGGCGCTGGCTCAGTGCGCCGAGTTTTTCCAGCAGCATCCGCACATCCGGCTGGTGGAAACCGTGGACACCGCCCTGAGCGCCCGCCACATTCGCGAAAACGGCTGGAAGCACATCGGAGCCGTGGCCAGCTCCCTGGCCGCCGAACGCTACGGCCTGCACGTGCTCGCCCCTTCCATCGAAACCCACAAGCAAAACCACACCCGCTTCCTCGTGCTCGGACGCCAACCCGCCCGCCGCCCCCCCACCGAGGAAAAAGTCTCCATTTGCTTCAGCCTGGACCACGAGGTGGGCAGCCTGTACAAAGTGCTGGCGGTATTGGCGGCTTATCAGGTCAATTTGACGAAAATTCAATCGGCACCCATCGTCGGCCGGCACTGGGAGTACCGGTTCTACATCGATTTCGTCCTGGAGGGGAAGGTGAGCTGGGAGCAGGCCCTGGAAGCCATCCAGCCCCTGACCCACGAGCTGAAAGTGATGGGCGTTTACGAAAAAGGCAAGCACCATGAAGGTTGAGAAGGACCCTTGGCCCCAGGGGGGGAGTTTCATTCGCCCGGCAAAGCGCCTGGGGGCGGTGAAGGAGTACTACTTTTCGCAGAAGCTGCGCCAGTTGGCCGCCATGAAGTCGAGGGGGGTGCCCGTGCTGAATCTGGGCATCGGCAGCCCGGATTTGCCGCCCCATCCGTCGGTGTTGGCGGCCCTCGAGGAGGCCGGTCGGGAGCCCGGCAGCCATGCTTACCAGAGCTATCGGGGGCACGAAAAGCTCCGGCAGGCTTTCGTCGATTGGTATGCCCGACACTTCGCCGTAGAGCTGGACGCGGAGACCGAAGTCCTGCCCCTCATCGGCTCCAAGGAAGGGCTGATGCACATTGCCATGACCTACCTGGAAAGCGGCGACGAGGTGCTGGTGCCCAACCCCGGCTATCCCGCCTACCGGGCGGTTTCGGAGCTGGCGGGCGCCCGCGTGCGCGAGTACCTGCTGGACGCCGACAACGGCTGGCTGCCCGACCTGTCGAAGCTCGAACGCCTCAACCTGGAGCGCGTCAAGCTCCTGTGGCTCAACTACCCCCACATGCCCACCGGCGCCCGGGCCGAGCGCGCCCTCTTTGCCGAGCTGGTCGAATTCGCCCACCGCCACCGCATCCTGCTGGTGCACGACAATCCCTACGGCTTCATCCTCAACGACCGCCCCTTGAGCCTGCTCAGCGTGCCGGGCGCGCGCGAGGTGGCTTTGGAGCTGAACAGCCTGAGCAAGTCGCACAACATGGCCGGCTGGCGCATCGGCATGGTGGCAGGGCGCAGGGAGTTCATCGACAACTTGCTCAGGTTCAAAAGCAACATGGATTCGGGCATGTTCAAACCCCTGCAACTGGCGGCGGCCGTGGCCCTTTCCCTGCCCCCCGAATGGTACAGCTCCCTGAACGCCGCCTATGCCCGGCGGCGGGCGCTCGCCTGGCAATTGCTCGAAGCCCTGGGCTGCCCCTTCGACCGGAAGGGGGCGGGCATGTTCGTTTGGGCGGGCGTTCCGAGGGGCTATTCCGATGGGTTCGCCTTTTCGGATGAGCTCCTGGATGCCGCTCATCTGTTCATCACGCCGGGCGGCATCTTCGGCTCGCAGGGGCGGCGCTTCGTCCGGCTCTCTTTGTGCAGCCCGGAGGAAACTTTCCAGGAAGCCATCGGGCGCGCCCGGGCCTTTGCCTCCAACCGCCAACCCGCTCCCAAACCCCTCGACTCATGAGAACGCTGACCATCATCGGGGTGGGCCACATCGGCGGCAGCCTGGCCATCAGCCTGAAGGAGAACGGCTTCGCCGACCTCATCATCGGCGTGGACAGCCGGCAGGAGAGCCTCGACAAGGCCCTGCGCCGCAAAATCATCGACGAGGCCGAAACCTTCGAGCGCGGCATCCAACGAGCCGACATCGTCGTCCTGGCCACCCCCATGGACGTCATGCTCGACCTGCTGCCCCAAACCCTCGACCACCTCGAGGGCCAGGTCCTATTGGATGTGGGCTCCACCAAAGAACGCCTGCTGGAGAGCGTTCGAACCCATCCCCGCCGTGGGCGCTTCGTAGCCACCCACCCCATGGCCGGGCGCGAAAATTCGGGCATCGAAGCCGCCGTGCCCGACCTCTTCCGAGGGAAATACACCGTTCTATGCGACACCGCCGACAGCGATGCCGACGCCACCGAGACCGTCGTGCAGCTCTATCGCTCCCTGGAAATGAAAATCATTACCATGGACGCGCGCGAGCACGACATCCATGCCGCCTATGTTTCCCACATCTCGCACATCAGCTCTTTTGCCCTGGCCCTGACCGTTTTGGAAAAAGAACGGGAAAAAGACCGCATCTTCGAGTTGGCCAGCAGCGGCTTCGACTCGACGGTGCGCCTGGCGAAAAGCTCCCCCGATATGTGGACGCCCATCTTCCGCCAAAACCGCGACAACGTCCTCGACGTTCTCGACGAACACATAAACACCCTGGCGCGCTTCCGCAGCCTGCTCATCAAAAAGGACTTCGACGGCATTCACCGCCTCATTCAGCGGGCCAATGCCATTCGAAAAATCCTCCAGGAACGCTGAACCCTGCGGGCGCCGGCCTTGTGCCGATAGCGTTCGCGGCCAAAAAGAAAGAACCATGAACTTCCAACCCGTATTCGACAAGCAGCAACGCCCGATTTTGATTGGCGGCCCCTGCAGCGCCGAAACCGAAGAGCAGGTGCTGAGCACCGCCCGGGAACTGGCGGCCCGGGGCGTGGATTTGTTTCGGGCGGGCATCTGGAAACCCCGCACCCGGCCCGACTCCTTCGAAGGGGTGGGCACGGAGGGCCTGGCCTGGCTGCGCCGCGCCAAAGACGAATTCGGCCTGCGCATCACCACCGAAGTGGCCAACACCCAGCACGTCTTCGAAGCCCTGAAGCACGGCGTGGACGTGTTCTGGATCGGCGCCCGCACCACCGTCAACCCCTTCAGCGTGCAGGAAGTGGCCGATGCCCTCCGGGGGGTGGACGTGCCCGTCCTGATCAAAAACCCCATCAACCCCGACCTCAAACTCTGGATCGGCGCCATCGAGCGGGTGTACAAAGCCGGCATCCGGCGCATCGCCGCCGTCCATCGCGGCTTCTCCTATCACGGCGACACCCAATACCGCAACGTGCCCCGCTGGCAAATTCCCCTGGAGCTGAAGCGCCTCTTCCCCGACCTTCAACTCATCTGCGACATCAGCCACATTTGCGGCCGACGAGACATCCTCGCCGAAGTGGCCCAAAAAGCGCTGGACCTCAACTTCGACGGCCTGATGCTGGAAGTTCACCCCAACCCCGACGCCGCCTGGAGCGACCCCGCCCAACAAGTGACCCCCCAAGACTTCGAGCACATCGTCGAGCGGCTCGTCGTTCGCCGCCCCGATACCGACGACCGCGAATTCCTCCAGACCCTCGACCACCTGCGCCACCAAATCGACGACATCGACGAAGAAATCCTGAACCTGCTGGCGGCGCGCATGCGCCTGGCGGAAAACATCGGCGAATACAAAAAGCGCAACGGCATCTCCATCTTCCAGCCCGCCCGTTGGACCGAAATCCTGGAAAAAGCCGTCGCCAAAGGCAAAGCCCTCGGCCTCAGCGCCGAATTCATCACCGCCTACCTCAAAGCCGTCCACCAGGAATCCATCAACCACCAGGAAGAAGTGATGAATCGGGAGTTGGCGGGGAAATGACCCCCCGAAAAAATGCCCAAAGCACGGAAGCAAGCGCACCTACCCCTGAAAATCAGGTGTAAAAAAATCTGACTTTTCCTCAAGGCTTGAAGGCGCTTCCGCGAATGGAAAAAGGGCAGGTCTTGGGGGCGGGAAAAGGGTGGGAAAAAAAACCAAGAAAAATCGGTGCGGCGTGGATGGAACCCAATGGAATTTTTTATCTTGGCGCTCTCCCAATGAAATTGAGGCAAAGTTAATCCCACCTGAACACAATTCCGCGAATCATGCTTATCCTGTACATTGCAGCAGGCGCGTTTGTGTTGGGCACCAGTATCATCATGATCGGTAACCTTTCCGCCCAGCGAAGCAGACGTTTTTGAGTTTCCCTTCCCCAAAGAATCTTGGTATCGCCTTTCCGTATTCTCCCATTAGCCGATTGTAAACACCAATTCTTTTTCCGAATCCTCTTGGTTTCCCGTTGAAATGTGCCGGCCTTGCCCCCTGCGAGGAAGGAGGTGGCGTTGTGCTTTACCGCAAAGGCGAAAGCTTTGCGGCAGGCTTTTACGCATTAAATTTTTTTGGCAAGGTTCTTGCATTAAAAAGAATCGTCAAGCCTTGATTTTTGAGGCTGAACAAATTCCCATGCAACATTAGAATCCGAAGCGTTTGCTCTTTGAGGGCATACTCGGACTCTGTTTGCATGGGATTTTGTGTTTTGGATGGTAGTTCCCGATAATTTCACAAACCGATTATCCGAAACCATTCTGCTCTATGATGATTCTAATCCTGGCCATCGGCGCCTTCCTGTTGGGCACGGCGCTGATAACCCTCTCGAACCATTTGATTAAAAAAACAGCCCGCCGGATTTAAAAAACTAAGACCCCCACTGACAAAGGCCCCGTCCGCGTTCTGTAGAAGGCTGTTCCAAAAACTGCGATCCAATCACATGGCCCCGGCCCTGGCGTCCGGGCGGCCCTTGGAAGAAAAAGCCGACCGGGAGGTATCCCTGGCGGCTTTTGTTTTTGGGGTTATTTCAGGGAAAGCCTTTCGGAGGGGAAGCGCTCGTCGGAGGAGGGCAGCGCCACGACCTGGCAGGGGGCTTTGTTGTTGCCGGCTATGAGGAGAGGAGCTTGCTGAGGTACTCCCCGAATCAAGGCGAGGGATTTGAGGTCGCCGTCCAGGAAGAGCCCCGATTCGTAAACGGGAAGGGGTTCCCATTCTCGTCCCCCTTTGTTCAGAACGACCCGGCCCGTTCCGGCGTCGGCGCGCCCGGTTTCGATTTCCGA
>CAZBYX010000263.1:0-5831 GCA_964496055.1 uncultured Saprospiraceae bacterium | reverse complement strand
GAGACGACGATGACTTTGTCGCCTGCTTTCAATTTGCGGGAGACGGCGGCATAGGGCCCGGCGACCACCTCCTGCCCTTCTTCGAGACCGCTGAGGATTTGGATGTACTCGTCGTCCTGTACGCCGGTCGTTACGGGAACCATAGCGACGGTGTCGGCCTGGACGACGAAGACCACTTCCATCAGGTCGTCGTCGAGGGTTTCGGAGAGGCTGACGGTCTGGGCTTTGGCTTTGTCCTCCTCTTCGCGCTCGCGGGTGGCCACGGCCTGGATGGGAACGGCCAGCGCATCTTCCACGGTGTTGGTGAGGATTTCGACGCTGGCCGACATGCCCGGCCGGAAGGGGTAGGGGTTGGTGGGGGTGATGAGGTCTTTGTAGGAGTTGCGGTCGATGTCGATGGTGACCACGAAGTTGGTGACCTGGTCGGTGGTCAGGGCCACGGCGCCGGTGGCGGTGGTCATGTTGCTGGCGGAATTGGCGATTTGGGAGACCCGGCCGAGGAACTTGCGCTTCAGGTAGGCATCGATTTCGATTTCGACGGGGTCGCCGATATGGACGTTGGGGATGTCGTTTTCACTGACTTCGACCTGCACCTCCATGACGTTGAGGTCGGCGATGCGCAGGATTTCCGTACCGGACATCATCTGGTTGCCGACCACCCGTTCGCCCACTTCCACGTTCAGGCGGGAGACGATGCCGCCCATGGGGGCGAAGATGCTGGTTTTGCGCAGGCTGGTTTTGGTTTCTTTCAGGGTGGCTTCGGAGCTTTTCACCGAGTAGCGGGCGGCTTCGGCGCGTTTTTCGGCGGCGCTGATGTTGGCTTCGGCGGCCTTGAGGTTGGCTTCGAGGGTCTCGACCGAGGCCAGGGAGGCTTCCAGATCGGCATCGGAGATGACGCCCTGCTTGTGGAGCTGCTCGTTGCGGCGGTGGATTTCGTGGGCGTTACGCAGCTGGGCCTGTATCTGTTCCCGCTGCGCGCGGAAGTTGTCGATTTGGGCCAGCGCATCGGCCAGTTGGGCTTTGGCGCTGTTGAGCAGGGCTTCGCTGCGCTCCACCTGCGAGCGGATGGCTTCGGGGTCCACCTTGGCGAGCAGTTGGCCGGGCACCACCGAATCCCCTTCCTCCACGTACAGCTCCACGATTTCCCCGCTCACGTCGGAGCTGATGTTCACCTCCGTGACGGGGAAGACCTTGCCGCTGGCGGATACCCGCTCCTGAATGTCGCGTTTCTCCACCTTGGCCGTAAAGACCTTCTCGCCCGTCTGGCGGTTTTTCGATTGGATCACCGCCACGACCACCAAGACGACCACAAGGGCCAAGAGGATGTAAATCAGGCGGTTGTTCTTTTTTTTCTTCTGGGTTGCCATAGTCTTCGAATGATTGAGTTGAGAGTCAGTTGGCTTTTCGGGGGGCTTAGAATTTCAGTTCACGGCCCATGTAGAAATCCAGGACTTTGAGCCGAAAGACGTATTCGTATTTGGCGGCGATGGCCTCGTCCTGGGCGATGTCCAGGTTGTTGCGGGCCAAGAGGTAGTCGTAGGCGTTGATGGCGCCGAGGCGGTAGCGTTTTTCGGCGTTGTCGAAGGCGGCCTGGGCGGCTTCGAGGGAGACCTGTGCCGCTTCGTAATTGCGTTTGGCGGCGCGCGCGTTGGTCAGGGCGTTGATCACGTCGCTGCGCAGTTGTTGTTTGGCTTGTTGGAGGGAAACCCGCGCGTTCAGGGTGTTGAGTTTGGCGCGTTCCAAATTGATGCGGTTGGTGCCCCGGCTGTAAATGGGAACGTTGATGCTGATGCCGAAGTTCTGCCCGAAGTTCTGGTCAAGCTGGTCCAGATAGGGCAGGTCGGGATAGGTGATGCCCTCGAACTGGAAGAAAGCGATATCGCCGGGGATGCCGTTGATGACGGCGGGCAGGGGGTCCTGCAGGACACTCTCGGCATTGGAGAAGTCGGGGTTCTGGAAATCTTTGGCGGCGCTGGACCAGTTGGTGTTCAGCGAGCCGAAGAGGACGACGCTGGGGAAAAAGCTGGCTTTGGCCAGGCTGACGCCGATGTCGGCGCTCTGGGCGCGCAGTTCCCCGGCCCGAATCTGGGGTTGGGTGTTGAGGGCTTGCCGGTAGAGGGAGGGGAAGTCCAGGGCATCGGGGTCGGGTTGGGAGGGAACGACGATTTCCGGCCGGGCGATTTCGATTTCGGTGCCGGGTTCCAGTTCGAGCAGGTTTTTGAAGGTCTGGTAGCTGAGGTCGAGGACGTTGCGCGCCTGGATGAGGGCCTGCTCGTCGCGGGCGACCTGTGCCTGCAGGTTGAGGGCTTCGTTGGCGGCCAGGGTGCCGGCGGCAATCATCTTTTCGGTTTGCTCCAGTTGTTTGCGCGACAGCTCCAGGCGTTTTTCGGCGCTTTCGAGGCGCTCCTGCGCCATGAGGATTTGCAGGTAGGCATCCGCCAGGCTGAGGGCGATGAAGTTGAAGGTGGTTTCGGCGTCGGCTTTGGCGGCTTCCAGCTCGGTGTGGCTTTGGCGGATGCTGTTGTGGATGCGCCCGCCGGTGAAGAGGGGCACGTTGGCATCCAGTCGGTAGCTGTTGAAGCCGATGGTCTGGTTGTTGAAGGCGTCGGTGGTGGGGTCGATGGTGCGGCCGAACTGCCACCCCCCGGAAAAGGAACCGCTCAGGGAGGGGTACCGGCTGTAGCGGGCTTCCTTCTCTGTCAGGCGGGCCGCCTCGATGGCGTACTCGGCTTGCTTGATGCTGATGTTGTTGGTTTCGGCGTGCTGGATGGCCTTTTGCAGCGTCCAGCGTTCCTGCGCCTGCAGGGTGCTGAACAATCCGAAAGCCAAAACGAGGAGGGTCAATTTGCGAATGGTCATAACGGTCGGATGGTTTTCCTGTGAAGGTAGCAAAGGAAGTGCCGCAGCTGTCCGACGGCACGCCCGCAATAGTAGCGGCCCGGGGGCGGACGACCGAAATTTTTATATGAAGACCACCGAATAGCGGATGAGAGGAAAAGGCGATCGGGGGCGGTTTTCGTTGCGGGGCTACCGGCGGTTTTGCTGCAGCCATTCCAACACTTCGCGGGTAGGGGCGGCCTTCAGGGCTTCCGGCAGTTCCACCTTTTCTTTTTGCAACAGGTCCAGAGCGAGGGCCCGGCCGTCCGGATGGCGCAGAACGAGGAAGCGGTTGTTGCGCGCGCTGCGGGGTACGTTGGTGGACAATCCGACGGGTGAGGAAAACAGGGGGTTCAGCTTCAGGGCTTTCTCTTTGAAATCGTACTCCGGGAACAGCCCCTGGACGCGGCCGTCGTCGGTGCTCAGCAGGAAAAGGCTGTTGTACCGTTCGCCCTCGAGGACTTCGAATTCGGCAAAAGGCATCACCGCCTCGAAGCGCTGCGGCCCCGTGAGGCGAAAGACGAAGGTGCCCATGTCGCGGGCATAGCCCACCAGATAATCCTCCCAGACTTCGAGGCGGAGGATGGCCCCCGATTGAGCGTCTTCGGCATAGCGTTCGTTGAGGAAGCGGGGTTGGAGGGGGGGCGAGAGTGTGAGCGCCTCGAGGTCGAGCACATAGAGGCGGGAGAAGCCCCGCAGGGCGACGAGCCGATGCGCCTTGTTGTAGGTGATGTCGCTGAGGTGGTAGGGGTAGTCGGGGCTGCGGTCAACGGGCAGGAGCCGTTCGAATCGGATGGCGCAATCCTCCAGGCTGCGCACCAGCAGGCGCCGATGGCTCGGCCCCAGCTCGGGGTCGGCGGTGGCGGAATCGGCGACCAGAAGGACCTCCAGACCCAAATCCTCCACGACGAGGCGGTTGCCTTCCAGCAGGCTGCCCACTTCCGGGCACTGCCGTTGCAGGGGTTGTTGGTAGGATTCGACCTCCGCGGTGTCTGGATTCGAGGGGAGGGAGTCTTGCACGGTGGGAGTCGTCCGGTCGTTGCCGGAGGGAGCGGGTTGGCAGCCAATGAGGCTCAAGAGGAGCCCGACGAAGAGAATGGAAAGAAATCGCATGGGGGTAAAGGTAAGGGGATTTCGACAGGCCCGCCCCCACACCTCCTGCCCGCTGCCCCAAACCCCCGCGGCGTTCAGCTTTTCTTGAAAGCCCCGGGAATTTCGGCT
Source organism: uncultured Saprospiraceae bacterium (assembly GCA_964496055.1). Lineage (GTDB taxonomy): Bacteria > Bacteroidota > Bacteroidia > Chitinophagales > Saprospiraceae > CAZBYX01. The sequence continues at coordinate 1,733 of CAZBYX010000263.1, read as the reverse complement.
TCGATGATTTTCTTGACCTCTTCCAGCGTCAGGTTGCGGGCTTCTTCCGAGGTGATTTTCTTGCCGTTGATTCGGGGGAGCTTGATGTTCTTTTTCCCGAAGCGGATGAAAGGCCCCCAGCGTCCGTTCTCGACGCTGATGCCGAGGTCTTCCCAGCGGTGGATGTAGCGGTTGGCTTCTTTTTCCAGCTTGGCTTCGATGAGTGCGTGGGCTTGTTCCAGGGTGATGGCGGCGGGGTCGATTTTGCGGGGGATGTTGATGTAGAGGTCGTTCCACTTGAGGAAGGGCCCGAAGCGGCCCTTGCCTTTGGTGATGGGCAGCCCCTTGTAGGTGCCGATGGGGGCGTCGGCTTTTTTCTTTTCCTCGATGAGGGCGATGGCGCGCTCCAGGTCCACGGCGAGGGGGTCTTCGCCCCGCGGGATGGAGACGTAGGTGTCGCCGTGGCGCACGTAGGGGCCGTAACGCCCGATGCCCACACTGACTTCGAGGTTTTGATAGGTGCCCAGTTTTTTGGGCAGCTTGAACAACTCGAGGGCTTCTTCGAGGGTCACGCTGCTCAGGCTCTGGCCCGGCCCGAGGTTGGCGTAGCGGGGCTTTTCACCTTCGTCGAGTTCTTCGGGCTTGCCGATTTGCACCACCGGCCGACCAAACCGGGACATGCGCACCAGCACCGTGCGTCCCGATTCGGGGTCGGTGCCGAGGATGCGCTCGCCGCTGGCGCGTTCGGCGGTCTCGAGGGTTTTGACCACGGTTTGGTGGAAGGGGCCGTAGAAATCTTCCAGCATGCGGGGCCAGTCGAGTTTGCCTTCGGCGATGATGTCGAATTGTTTTTCGATGTCGGCGGTGAAGCCGTAGTCCATGATGTCGGCGAAGAAGGTGCTGAGGAAGTCCGTCACGACCATGCCCATGTCGGTGGGCACGAGGCGGTTTTTGAAAGCGCCCGTGAATTCGGTTTGCTCCTCCGAGCGGATTTGCCCGCCTTCGAGGGTGAGCACCCGGAAGCGGCGTTCTTTGCCTTCGCTGCTGGTCTTGACCACGTAGCCCCGGTTCTCCTCCATGATTTTGCTGATGGTGGGGGCGTAGGTGGAGGGGCGTCCGATGCCTAACTCTTCGAGCTTCTTGACCAGCAGGGCTTCGGTGTAGCGGGCGGGGGGGCGGGTGAAGCGTTCGGTGGCGCTCAGGGTCTTCAGGTCGAGCACCTGCCCCACCTTCAGGGGGGGGAGCATGCCCTTGGTTTCTTCCTCTTCGTCCTCTTCTTTGCTTTCGAGATAGACCTTGAGGAAGCCGTCGAATTTGAGCACCTCGCCGACGGCCTGCAGGAATTGCTCCGGCAAAGTGGAGATGCCGATGCGGACGGTGGTCTTCTCCAAGACGGCGTCCGCCATCTGGGAGGCGATGGTGCGGCGCCAGATGAGCTCGTAGAGGCGCTGCTCGTCCCGATTGCCGGAGACTTGCTGGCGCTCGATGTAGGTGGGGCGGATGGCTTCGTGGGCTTCCTGCGCCAGGGCGTTCTTGCTTTTGAACTTGCGCACCTTCAGGTAATCCTTGCCGAATTGCTTTTCCACCTCGGCGGCGATGGCGGCCAGAGCCGTGTCGGAGAGGTTGGTCGAGTCGGTACGCATGTAGGTGATGTGCCCGGCTTCGTAGAGGCGCTGCGCCACGACCATGGTGCGCTGGACGCTGAAGCCGAGTTTCCGGCTGGCTTCCTGTTGCAGGGTGGAGGTGGTGAAGGG
>CAZBYX010000262.1:0-5854 GCA_964496055.1 uncultured Saprospiraceae bacterium | reverse complement strand
TGGTTATCAATGATTTATTCAAATCCTCGATTCCTCAAATCTTCGGTTCCTCGGCAGAATTGGACTTTTTGCAGCAGACTCAAGCATGGAATCGACTTCCGAGGGTGGGTTCCACCTTTCGGCCGAAAACTTTCATTCGGCGCCGGAACCGCGCGTCGCAAAGTAAGAAAAAACCCATCGGGGGCGGCAACGGCCGCGGCCAAGGGTCGAATGGCTATCTTTGCGCCCATGGCAACACCACGAACGGTCGCATTCCACACGCTGGGCTGCAAGCTGAACTTCAGCGAGAGCAGCGCGCTGGCGGAGCAATTCCGTCGGGCGGGCTATGCCGTCGTTCCTTTTGACGAAGGAGCCGACCTGTACGTCATCAATACCTGCTCGGTGACGGACTTCGCCGACCGCAAGTGCCGGCAGGCGGTGCGCCGTGCCCTTCGACGCGCCCCCGAAGCCCACGTGGTGGTCACGGGCTGTTTCGCTCAGCTCAAACCCCACGAAATCGCCGCCATCCCGGGAGTGGATCTGGTGCTCGGAGCGGCGGAGAAATTCCGCATCCTCGAATACGTCGAGGAGTTGACCAAAGCCCCCGGCAAAGGGCTGGTGCACGCCGGAGACATCGCTCAAGCCAATTCCTTCCACGAGGCCTTCAGCTTCGGTGACCGCACCCGCTCCTTCCTCAAGGTGCAAGACGGCTGCGACTACAAGTGCACCTTCTGCACCATCCCCCTGGCGCGCGGGCGCAGCCGCAGCGATACGGTGGAAAACGCCGTGGCGCGGGCCCGCGCCATCGCCGAACGGGGCGTGCGGGAAATCGTGCTCACGGGAGTCAATCTGGGGGATTTCGGCAACGGAACCGCCGTCCTCGAAGGGCGCCGCCCCCGCAAGGAAGCCCTCTTCATCGACCTCATCCGCGCCCTCGACAACGTGGAGGGCATCCGTCGCTTCCGCATCTCGAGCATCGAACCCAACCTGCTGACCGACGAAATCATCGACTTCGTGGCGACTTCCCGGCGCTTCGTGCCCCATTTCCACATCCCCCTGCAAAGCGGCTCCGACCGCATCCTCGCCGCCATGCGCCGCCGCTACCGCCGCGCCCTCTACGCCCGCCGCGTGGAAGCCATCAAAAAAGCCATGCCCCACGCCTGCATCGGCGTGGACGTCATCGTCGGCTTCCCCGGGGAAACCGAGGAGGACTTCCTCGAAACCTACCGCTTCCTCAACGAACTGGACGTGGCCTACCTCCACGTTTTCACCTACTCCGAGCGCCCCAACACGCCGGCCGCCGCCCTGCCCGACCCCGTACCCATGCACCTGCGCCGCCAACGCAACCTTCAATTGACCACCCTCTCGGACAAAAAGCGGCGGGCTTTCTACCGCAGCCACCTGGGCCAACGCCGCGAGGTGCTTTTCGAAAAGAGCAAGCGCCCCGGGAAGATGTCGGGCTACACGGACAACTACATCCGCATCGAGGCACCGCTCGTACCCGAGCTGCTCAACCAAACCCTCGAAGTGGAACTGCACGCCCTGCAGCCCGACGGCCGGGTGGAAGTGCGCATCCCCGAAGGCGTGCTTCTCCCCTGAAGCAGCGCTCCCCCTCCCCAAACCGCTTCCCCCAAACGAAAAAGGCAGCACCTTGCGGCGCTGCCCATAAACAACTTCTATTGAGATAAAGGCTTTCCGAATTCAGGGGAGGGGAATGCCCTCCGTTGCATCACTTTTCAACAACCTTGCCATCCTTCACTATTTGTAACTGCCCGTTTTTCAGGGGGTAGGCTATGCCGTCCCGCAGCAGGAAGATGCGCACCTCGTAATTCTGGCTCTTCTTCTTCTGGCTGTTGAAGTAGGCCACCTCGACGAGGTTGCCGTCGTAGAGGAAGCGATAGCCCCGGTTGTCGAGGGCGCTCTCGGGGTAGGCCGGGTTGCGTTCGTTGAGGGGCAGGACTTTGCCCGTGTCCAGGTCGTAGATTTGAACGAGGAACTCCTCATCGAGCAAGAGTTGGCGGTTGGGGTGTTCGAGGAAGAACTCCAGAATGGTGTACTTCCAGTGGGCGCGGTTGTACTTGAGCTCGTGGATGTCGCCGCCGTGCTTCTTTTTGCGCAGGCGCACGCGGTCGAAGCGCACGGTGGTGTTGCTCAGCAAGTCGTTGAGGCGCTGGGTGTTGTGGTAGCGTTCGAGGGAATGGGATTGCCGGGTTTCGAGCAGCTGGATGTGGTTTTCGACCTCGTCTTGCTGGTTCAGGGTCTGTTCCATTTCCAGGCGGAGGAGCTTCTTCTGCTCTTCGAGCCGACGGATGCGCTCGGCGTAGTCGCCGTTTTCATGACTGAGGCGGGCGATTTCGGCCTTCAGTTCCTCGATGCGGGCCTCTTGGGCCTCCGCCCGGCGACGCAGCTTGCGGATGGTCTCCTTTTGCGTTTTGATGGTCAGCTCCAGGGAGGCGATGGTGCCCTGCAGGGTTTGCAGGCTGTCGCGCAGCCTTTGCAAGGTGGCCTCCAGGCGTTCGTTTTCGCGGTAGGCGGCGTACAACTCCCGGGACTTTTGCCGGATTTCACTCTTTTGCTGCCGAATGGTCGTCTTTTGGCGGTCGATGGTGGTGCTTTGCACCATGGCGAAACCCGTCAGCAACAGGACGGTCAGGCCGGAAAGCATCAGTGCGAGTTTTCTCTGCATGTTCAGTGAGATTTTTCCTCCCGGAGAGAAAGGGGCCTTCCCCGCCGGGAGCAGGTGTCCCCCCAAGGAGGCATGGTTTTGTGATTCAGGAAAACGCAGGAGGCAGGTCTGGAAAAATGCGAGCGAGTGGCAAAAAGAATCGGACCGGCGGCGAGCAAGTCCGATTCCCGGAAAATACCACTTGAGAAAAACAGAGCAACAACAATTGGTCTGGGATGCTGCCGGCGGCTGAAAAGGCTTGGAGCCAGGACCGCCCGCTAACACTTGAGGATTTTTCAAATATTGTTCCAAAAACGCATACGTCCCTTCAAAAGCCGCTGGAGAATGCCGTCGAATCGTCGCATCTTTGGCGCCCGGAACGGCCCTCCCCCGCCGGGTTGGCGGTGGGATGGCAAGGGGATGGGTAAGCCTCTGCCCCGCCCATACACAGCAGCATCATGAGCCGTCAAATCACCCAGCACATCCTGATGATTCGCCCGGCGCATTTCGGCTACAACCCCGAAACGGCCGCCGACAACGCCTTCCAAAAACGCGAGCGCACCCTCTCGCCCGAAGCCATTGCCCATCGGGCGCGGGAAGAGTTCAACGCCATGGTGGAGCGCCTGCAGGGCGCCGGCGTGCAAGTCCTCGTCGTGGACGACAGCCCCGAGCCGCCCAAACCCGATGCCGTCTTCCCCAACAACTGGGTCAGCTTTCACGCCGACGGGCGCGTCATCACCTACCCCATGATGGCCCCCATCCGCCGGCGCGAGCGCCGCGAGGAGGTCTTGCAGGCCGTCGGGCAGCGCTTCCACATCCGCGAGCGCCTGCATCTGGAACCCTTCGAAGAAGCGGGAAAATTTCTGGAGGGCACGGGCAGCCTGGTGCTCGACCGGGTGCATCGCCTGGCCTACGCCTGCCTCAGCGAGCGCACCCACCCCGAAGTGCTGGAACGCTTCTGCAGCCTGACGGGATACACCGCAGTGCCTTTCCACGGCACCGACACCACCGGCCGCCCCATCTACCACACCAACGTGATGATGGCCCTGGGCGAGTCCTTCGCCGTCATCTGTCTGGACGCCATCGCTTCGGAAGAGGAAAAAGCCGCCGTGCAGCAGCGGCTGGAGGCCACGGGCAAGGAAATCATCCCCATCACGCAGGAGCAGATGAGCGCCTTCGCCGGAAACATGCTGCAGGTAGCGGGCACCGGCGGCAAACCCCTGACGGTACTCTCCGAAACCGCTCACCGCAGCCTGGAGCCCGCCCAGCTCGCCGCTCTCGAACGGCACAACCCTTTGCTGCCCTGCGCCATCCCCGTCATCGAAACCTCCGGTGGGGGCAGTGTCCGTTGCATGATGGCGGAAATCTTCCTGCCTCCAAAAGGAGAAGGTGCCCCCTGAGGGCTGGGGACCCTGTTCAGGCCGGTGCCTGCCCTTCCCCGATGCTGCATTCCCCCACGAATTCGGCGCCTTCGTCCACGGTCAAATAGCGGGCAGCGATGGGCCCCTGAACGGAGGCCGTCTCCCGCAGATGGAGCGCTTCCTCCACCTGGATTTTCCCCTCCACGCGCCCCATAACGACGGCCTCGCGGGCGTGGAGCGTGCCCCGCAGAAAACTTTTCGGACCCATGACCACCCGCCCTTCGCACTGCAAATCCCCCAGCAGGCGGCCATCGAGGCGGATGTTTTCCCGGGCTTTCAGTTTGCACTCCAGTTCGGTGCCTTCGGCGATGAGGGTGGCCCCGCTCATCCCGTCACCCAGGATGGGGCTGAGGGTGGGGTCGGCGGAGCGGGTTTCCCGGGGTTGGCTGGCTTTGGCTTGACTTCCGGTCATGATTTAGTCGGTTTGTATATGAAAATCGAATTGGTGCCTACGTAGCTAAAAAAGGGCCAAGACAGCCGGAGCCTTCCGGCTTCGAGCCAAACGCCTACTTTTGCAATCGTGAGGAGATGGGTCAGAGGTGAGTCTTTGCGCTGCTAAAAATAGAAACATTTTGGAAAATCATATGTCACAGGAGCCGATTATTTTGGGAATCGAATCGTCTTGCGATGACACGAGCGCGGCCGTGGTGCGTGCAGGGGTGGTTTTGAGCAATTGCACCGCCAACCAGGAGGTGCATCGGCGCTACGGCGGGGTCGTTCCGGAGGTGGCTTCCCGGGCTCACCAGGAGAACATCGTCCCGGTGGTGGATGAGGCGCTTCGGGTGGCAGGCGTGCGCAAAGAAGACCTCGATGCGGTAGCCTTCACGCGGGGGCCCGGCCTCATGGGCAGCCTGCTCGTGGGCGTGAACTTCGCCAAAGCCCTGGCCCTGGCCCTCGACATCCCCCTCATCGAAGTGCACCACATGCAGGCGCATATCCTCGCCCACTTCGCCGAAGACCCCAAACCCGGCTTCCCCTTCCTCTGCCTCACCGTCTCGGGCGGCCACACCCAAATCGTCCGCGTGGACGACTACCTCGACATGAGCGTCCTGGGCCAAACCCTCGACGACGCCGCCGGCGAAGCCTTCGACAAAACCGGCAAGATGCTCGGCCTGCCCTATCCCGCCGGCCCCCATATCGACCGCCTGGCTCGCCAAGGCACCCCCCGCTTCCCCTTCCCCGAACCCCAGATTCCCGGCCTCGACTTCAGCTTCTCCGGCCTCAAAACCGCCATCCGCTACTTCCTGCGCGACGCCCAAAAAGAAGACCCCCGCTTCATCGAAAAAAACCTGCCCGACATCTGCGCCTCGGTCCAAAACCGCATCGTAAGCATCTTGTTGAACAAACTGGAGCAAGCCAGCCGCCAGACAGGCATCACCGAACTGGCCATCGCCGGCGGGGTCTCCGCCAACTCCGGCCTCCGCTCCGAATTCGAAAAACGCGGCCGCCGACACGGCTGGAACACCTACATCCCCCGCTTCGAATTCTGCACCGACAACGCCGCCATGATCGCCCTCACCGGCTACTACCAATTCCTCCAGGGCCGATTCAGCTCCCAAGACGTGGAACCCCTGGCCCGCTGGGCCAAAGCACCGGGGTGGGAGGGAGGGTGAATCGTGACCAACGTGACGAACGTGACGCGTGACGGGGAGCTGTAAAATCGTCAAATTGTAAAATTGTAAAATTGTAAAATCGTAAAACCGTCAGGGGGGTTCGTTGATCGTTGTTCGTTGATCGTTGTTCGTTGGGTGGGGGTGTGAGAAAGTGGAGAGTTTAGAGTGGAAAGTTT
>CAZBYX010000261.1:0-5860 GCA_964496055.1 uncultured Saprospiraceae bacterium | reverse complement strand
GCTCAGGGGGTGGGGGTGTCGGTGAGGAAGGCTTGGGGGCGCTGTTCCTCGGGTTTGGGTTTGCGGCGCATCATGGGCACGTCCTTGACGACCATCTGGACGGTGTTGCGGATGCGCTCCTCGAGGAGGATGATTTTGCCGCTGCGCAGGCTTTCCAGCAGGTCGTTCTGGTAGTGGCGCACGGTGATGAGTTCCAGGTTCTCGTTGTCCACGGTGACGCGGAAGTCCTTTTCGATGCTTTTGACGAAGCGCTCGACCTTGTCGTCCACGTTGTTGACGCAGACGGCGAAGCTGATGGCGGTGTTCTGCATCATGTTGACCTGCAGGCGCAGCTCCGCGATTTTGTTGAACAGGTAGCTCATGTGGTGCTCGGCGACGAAGCTGAAGTCTCGGGTGGCGATGTTGATGAGCGCCTGATTGCTTTCGATGGCCACCATGGGCGGGTAGTGGTCTTCGACGTCCCCGCCGATATAGGTGCCGCTGCCGTCGGGGTCCAGGAAGGATTTGACGTACAGGGGGATGCTCTTGTTTTGCAGGGGTTTGATGGTCTTGGGGTGGATGACCTTCGCCCCGTAGTAGGTCATCTCGATGGCTTCGCGGTAGGACAGGCGGTCCAGTTTGACGACGTTGTCGAAGATGCGGGGGTCGCCGGTCAGCACTCCGGGCACGTCCTTCCAGATGGTCATGCTTTCGGCGTCGAGGCAGTAGCTGAAGATGGCCGCCGTGTAGTCGGAGCCTTCGCGCCCCAGGGTGGTGGTGAAGTTTTCGGTGGTGCGTCCGATGAAGCCCTGCGTGAGCACGAAGCCCCCTTGTTCGAGCAGGGGCGGCACCAGGCGGCGGGCGTTGGCCACGGTTTCCGGCCACTGGACCCACCCTTCGCGGAAGATGTCGTCGGTGATGATGACGTCGCGGGCGTCGAGCCAGTGGGTTTTCAGCCCCTGTTTGTTGAGGTAAGCCCACAGGATGCGGGAAGACACCATTTCCCCGACGCCGATGATCTGGTCGTACATGAAGTCGTAGTTGTCGTGGGGTTCTTCTTCGAGCACCCACTCCACCTCGACGAAGGCGTCGTGCAGGGTTTTGAACAGCTCCTCGTCGGCGCCGAACAGCTCGCGGGCGATGCCGTAGTGCCAGGCCTTGATTTGCTCCAACAGGGAGAGGGCCGCGCCGTTTCGGCGGGCGTGGGCGGCAATGACTTCCTCCAGGGCGTTGGTAGTCTTGCCCATAGCGGAAACGACGACCACCAGGGGCTCATCGGCATAGCGCTGCAGGATGGCGGCCACGTTGCGGATGCTCTCGGCATCTTTAACGGAAGAGCCCCCGAATTTGAAAACTTTGACGGGCGGGTTCATCGGCGATGGAATCTGATTGAGAGCCAGGGCTTCGAAAACGGGCGCAAAGATAGGCTTTTCCCGACCCTAATCCGCGGTGTCGTTTTCTTCCGATTCGCCGCCCTCCAACAAGCGGCGCACGCTGTCCGCCAGCGGAATGCCCGCTGCAAGCAGGGGGTCGGGTTGGGGGGCGGCCCACACCCGCTCCAGGGGCACCACCCCCGCCCACACGGGCAAGGCGTAGTCGGCTTTCTCGTCGCCGGGCGGGCCGCTCCGGATTTTGGCCGAGGCTTCCTCCATGGGGATTTTCAGGACGGTCGTGGCGCGCAATTCCTTCTCACTGGGCTGCCGCACTTCCGCCCAGCGCCCTTTCAAAATCTGCTCGCTGATGACTTCCAGAGCACGCAATTTTTCCGCTCCCTCTACCAGCGTGGCCCGCCCGAAAACCACCACCGAGCGGTAATTCATGCTGTGATTGAAAGCCGACCGCGCCAACACCAGCCCGTCGAGGTGGGTGACGCTCAGGCAGAGGGGGTGCCCCTGCTCCAGATGGCCGAGCATGCGGCTGGTGGAGGCGCCGTGGATGTACAGCACGTCCCCCTCCCGACCATAGGCGGTGGGAATGACGTAGGGCTGCCCCTCGATGCAGAAGCCCACATGCGCAAGAAATCCGGCATCCAGGATGGCGTAGATGGTCCGGCGGTCGTAGTGGCCCCGCTTGGGCAGGCGTCGAACCCGGTTTCGCGGGGAACGGGGAAATTCTTCCATGGGCGGTGGGTTTAGGGTTGGTTAAGAAATAGGTGGAAATAGGTTGAGACAAGTGGAAATATATTGTCCCCTCCCGCGAATACAAGCCCTGCTTGTCAAATCCTCAAATCGCCAGTTCACCAAATCTTCAATTCGCCAAATCGCCAAATCCTCCAGACAACCCGCCTTTACGACTCGGGGCAAGGCGCTCTTCACGACCCCGCTTCGTCCGGGATTTCTCGCAGGACGGCCCGGGCGGGGATGCCCTCCACGCCCACCACTTTCAGGGGGAGGCACCAGAGTTCGTAATCACCTGCGCGGACGGCGCGCAAATCCAGCGTTTCGAGGATGACGACCTCGTTTTCCAGCAGGATGACGTGGGTCTGGGGGCTGTCGTGGAAGCGCTGGATGGACAGGTAATCGATGCCCACCAGATGGATGCCGCGGTCCACGACCCACTGGGCGCCGTCGGCGCTGAGGGCGCAAAAGTCCTCGAAGAAGGGGTGGTGCGGGTCTTCCCAGAGGCGGGAGTTGTCGGTTTTCAGGAGCAGCTTTTGGATGCCGGGCGGCAGGTCGGCCCGCTCCAGGTCTTCGGCCGTGATGACCCGGCGGCCGAAGAATTCCGCCACGTGGCAGGGACCGACCAATTTCTCCAGGGGGATGTCGAAGGTGGTCTTCCCGCCGGGCACGATGTGCAGGGGCGCGTCGATGTGCGTGCCCGAGTGCACGTCCACGTCGAGGCGGGAGATGGTCCAGCCTCCCTCCTCGATGGTCATCAGCCGGGAGATGTGAATCCCATGGCTCTCCGGCCAGGTGGGCAATCCTTCCTGCAGGGGCACCGAAATGTCGTAGAGTTTGGGCATGGGGTAAAGGTAAGGCACGGGGAGACAAGTGAAAACAAATTGAAGTGCATGGACAGCCCGGTTCCGTCTGGACGGAATTCCCATTCTTCGAGTGGGCGTTGAAGAAGTGGCACATCCGTCAGGAAGGGGGTAAATTGCATCCTCGATGTGGAGAATTGTGTTTGGTAGATGTTTCGAAACGCCTGGGAGATGGGATTCCTGACCTACCTGCTGAGTTTTACGGTGCTTCTGCTGCTGTATTGGGTGGCGGGCAAGGTGTTGTTTGTGAGGCGTTTGGGCGGGCAACGGCTGTGGTGGTTTGCGGCGCTGGGGACGGCCTGCCTCCTCCCCCTGATGGTGTTGACCTCTCCGCGGATTCAGGAGGTGGTGCTCGGCGAAGGGCGTTTCTGGAAAGGGGCGCAGGGGTGGATTCGCGATTTCCTGCAAGGGCTGCCGCCGGTGGAAATCGATGCGCTCCTCCTTTTGAAAGCGGGCTATTTCCTGGGTCTGGCGGTGTTGTTGTTGCGCTGGGTGGACCGCCTCTGGAAGCGGGAACGCCCCCCGGCCCATTCCCCGGAAAGCTGGATGGAGCTGGGGGTCGAGGGGCTGGCGCGGTTCTTCTGGTTCCATCCTTTGGTGTGGGGTTTTCGCAGGGCCTTCCGGCAGGCGGGTGACAGCCGAGGCAACGAAGCGGCCGCCCTGACGGGGGTGGTGGCGGGTGCGGTGGTTTGGGTCTTCTTGCTGGGGGCAATCCCCGATGGGGCGCGCCATCAGCTGGCCCGCTGGGACGAGGCGCTGACGCAAGCCCTGTGGGCGTACCAGCCCCCCAAACCCGAAACCCCCGTTCTGCTGTGGGGCGAGCGTCGCTTCCCGCTGGAGCGCCTGCGGGGGAGGGAACGCCTGGCCGAAGCCGAAATCGAACGGGACTCCCTGCTCCGGCTCTTCCACGAACCCCTGCTCGTCTTGCAGGGAGGGGATACCCTGCGCCCCCCCTCCCAGACCTTCCGACTGGAAAAGTTCAGCGGCCCCAACCGCCGCTGGGTGCCCGAAGTGCCCAACGACAGCCTGCGCTTCGACCACCCGCCCTTCGCCGATATGGTGGACCTGCTCGAGCCCGGCGACCGCCTCGTCATTGGCAATTGGTCCGAACCCGCCTGGCGCCTGGAATTGACCCTGCGCCTGCCCAAGACGCTTTACCTGCCACCCGTGGCCCTCGCCCCCGTACCCCGACCGGCCGCCAGCTACCGCTTCCAGGTGGTGTACCGCCCCGAGGCGCCCGTGCTCGTCCGGCTGGACACCACCTACCCCGGTACGCGCCACATCTTCGAACTCTACCGCGACCGCCCGAATTACGAAGTCCGCCACATTCCCGATTTCCAAACCCGCCAGCGCGTAGTGGAAGCCTGGCAGCAAGTGCGCGCCCGGCAAACGGCCTCCCTGCGCCTGGGACCCTCGGAAAAGGAGCTCGGCGCCTACGACTACCCCGAATACTGGGGCTACGACCGCGAAATCCTCCGCCTGCGCTGGGGCGAAATGGAAGCGGCGCCCCTCAGCTCCAACTATTCCCTCCAAACCTTCCGACGCAACTACCACCGCCCCCTCCTGCTGCTGCAAGGCGAGCAACCCCTGCCCCTGCGACGCATGGAGGTCGTCATCGCCACCGAGGGGAAGCCCCTGCGCACCTTCGCCGTAGACCGGGCCAACTTTCCCTTCCTGCGCCGATGGTGGGAAGGGCTGCCCCCCGAAAGCACCGTCTATTTCCGGCACCTGCTCATCGAGGGGGATGCCGGGGAATTGCTGCACCTCCCTCTCGAGTTCGCCTTCGTCATCAGTCCCGAAGACCAGGCCTACCGCTTCCGCCTGGCTCCCGGGCACCCCGACTCCCTGCCCACCCTCGCCCTGGACAGCACGCGCTGGGTGTTCCGCAATTTTCCTTTCTCCTGGCTCTATCGCGCCACCGGGGCGCAAGAACGCTTCGTCTTCCCCGAAGGGGTGCCCGAGCCCTGCCTCGATCTCGAAATCGAGGGGGAAAGCCTGCCGCTGTTGAAGCCGGGCCGCCTGCTGGAGCGGCATCTGGCGCAGCAGTTCGGCTACGACACTTATTACCGAAGGGAATATCCGAAGGTTTGGGTGTTGGAGGGGGTGGAGGAGGAGCCATCCTCGGGGCAGCCCTATCCCCGGTGGTTTTTGGAGCTCTGGCTGGAACGGTTGAGCGGCACCCCCGTGGTTGCCGCCGGCGATCGGCAGGCCTCCGTTCACTTGCCGCACTTGCCCGAAAGCTGGTCCGAAGCCCGGCGAATGCTGCAGGAGCAAGGGCTGCGCCTGCGCCGGGCGGAGCGGCGCATTCGTTACCGGGTGGTCATGAAGCCTGAGAGTTGACGGTGCTGCCTTCCCGACCGAGGTGTTTTTTCAGGCGCATGAGCAGGGCGCTGCGCATTTGCTTCAGCTCGGTGCGCATCCCCGCCGGCAAGCTTCGGAAGCGCCATTCCTGAAGACAGCTTTCCAGCTTGTCGCGGTAGAACAGGGCAAAGATTCCCAGCACCGGCATGCCCACCGCCACAGCGCCCAACACCGCGTTGCCGCTCAGGGCGGCGGCAGCCACCCAGCCCAGAAACCAGAACACCCACAAAAACATGCCCACCGCCACCCGCACCGAGGCGTGAAACTCAAACTTCCGCACTTTCCAATCGGCGATTTTTTGGGCGAGCCACAGTGGCAAGCCGTTCAAAACGGCCCCTGCCAGGGCAAGGGGCAATCCCAAAAGCAACCCCAGGATATGGGGCCAGCGCCCGAAACCTCTCTCCGCCACCCCCTCGTCCCGCAAACCCGCCCCTTGAAGAGCCCGGCCGTAACTGCGGGCCATTTCCTCGAGGGGTGCTTTTTCTTCGGGGGGCAGGGCGTTCAGGGTTTCCACCAGCTCGATTTCGCGGTGTAGGGGGC
>CAZBYX010000260.1:0-5890 GCA_964496055.1 uncultured Saprospiraceae bacterium | reverse complement strand
ATTTACAAAATTTTCCACCTTAAACTATTGTCCAAAAATTGGGGACAACCGCAACTTTTCCCATTGTAAACCCACTGCAAACCAACCGTAAACCCATCGTAAACCCCGTCCCATGCGATACGGCTTCATCATCGACAATCGGAAGTGCATCGGCTGCCACGCCTGCACGACGGCTTGCAAGAGCGAGCACCAGGTTCCCGTCGGCGTCAACCGGACGTGGGTCAAGTACGTGGAGAAAGGCACCTTCCCGAACACGCGGCGGCTGTTCAGCGTCATGCGCTGCAACCACTGCACGGATGCGCCCTGCGTGGAAATCTGCCCGGTGGAGGCGCTCTTCATCCGCGAGGACGGCATCGTGGACTTCGACAAGCAGCGCTGCATCGGCTGCAAGAGCTGCATGCAGGCCTGCCCCTACGACGCCCTCTACATCGACCCCGACACCCACACGGCCGCCAAGTGCAACTACTGCGCCCACCGCATCGACATCGGCCTGGAGCCCGCCTGCGTCAACGTCTGCCCCGAGCACGCCATCATCTCCGGAGACATGGACGACCCCGCCTCCGAAATCGCGCAATTGCTCGCCCGCGAGCAGGTCACCGTGCGCAAGGCCGCCAAAGGCACCCGCCCCAACCTCTTCTACATCGACGGCGACGAAGCCAGCCTCAACCCCATCGAGACGCCGCGCAGCGACGCCTACCTCTGGAGCGCGCAGGCCCGCGGGGTGGGGCACTTCGCCAAAGCCGCCGAAAAACTCGCCTTCACCAACGGCGACGTGGTGGCCGCCGTGCAGGAGCTGAGCCCCGAGCGCAGCCTCGGCAACGGCACCAAGAGCGTCGAGGTGCTGCTGCAGGGCGGCCCCGGGAAGGCGCGCCGCACCTACGACGCCCCCGACAAGGGCATCCTCTGGGGCTGGGAGGTGAGCGCCTACGTGCTCACGAAAGCCGTGGCGGCGGGGGCGCTCCTGGTGGCTTTTCTGGCCTGGGTTACGGGTTGGGCGCCTCTGTCGGCGGCGCACCTGGGGTGGGGGCTCGGCGGGGCGCTGGCTTTCCTCGTGCTGACGGGTCTGCTGCTCATCAAGGATTTGGACCGGCCCGACCGCTTTCTGTACGTGCTGCTGCGCCCGCAGTGGGGTTCGTGGCTGGTGCGGGGCGGGTACGGCATCACGGTTTACGGCGGGGTGCTCACCTTGCTGGCGCTGAGCCTCGTTCTGGGCTGGAGCGCCTGGCAGGCGCCCCTGATGTGGGTGGGGGCGGCGCTGGCGGTGTTCGTGGCGGTGTACACGGCCTACCTCTTCGCCCAGGCGAAGGGGCGCGACTTCTGGCAGAGCCCCACCCTGAGCCTGCACATGCTGGTGCACGCCCTGCTGGCGGGCGCCGCCTTTTTCGGGCTGCTGGGGCTGGGGATAGAGAGCACCGCCGCCTGGCAGCTCTTCCTGAAAAACGCCCTGCTCGCGGGGGTGGCGCTCAACCTGCTGACGCTGCTGCTCGAGCTGAGCACCCCCCACCCCACCGAAGACGCCCGCCGCACCGTGGAGCTCATCCTGCGGGGGCGCTACCGCCGGGCCTTCCGCTGGGGCACCCTGCTGGCGGGCAATCTGGCACCCGCGGCGCTCCTGCTGCTGAGCGGTGCCTCGCCCCTGACCCTGGCCGCAGCCGGGGCACTCGTGCTGCTCGGCATTTACGTCACCGAAAAAATCTGGGTGGAAGCCCCGCAGCGCATTCCGCTGTCCTGAGGGTTCGGCCTGCGCTTCCCCCCGGAACGGGAAGAAGGGCGTACGCCTGCCGAGCACCTCGGATGTGAAAATCGAAAATGGAGCCCTGTGCACCCTGTTGTTGAACAAAGACCGGAAGCTCTGAAGCCCTCCCTCCGAAGCGCATCGAGTGGGCAAGGGGTTGGGGAGTGCCCCCTGCAGAAAGCAGAAGGGGCTTACCTTTACCCCAAAGCAACCCCGCCCATGCTGCGCATCGGCTTCGAGGCCAAAAGGCTGTTCCACAACCCCACCGGGCTGGGCACCTATGCCCGCAGCCTGCTGCAGGGCCTGCTGCAAGCCTTCCCCCGCAACGAGTACCACCTTTTCACGCCCCGCTTCGCCGAGCCCGGGCCGGAGGCGGCTTTCCTCCGTGCGCAGGCGGTGCGCATTCACACCCCGCGCCACGCCCCCCTGCAAAGCTGGTGGCGCAGCTACGCCCAGACCCGCCGCTGGAAGGAGCTGAGGCTGGACCTGTACCACGGCCTGAGCCACGAGTTGCCCCTGGGCGCCGAAAAGAGCGGCCTGCCCCTGGTGGTCACCGTCCACGACCTGATATTCCTGCGCCACCCCGAATTCTTCCCCTGGCTCGACCGCCGGCTCTACGCCTGGAAATGCCGCCGGGCCTGCCGCATCGCGCGGCGCATCGTCGCCGTCAGCGCGCACACGAAGAAAGACCTGGTGGAGCTGTTCGGCATCGCCCCCGAGCGGGTGGAGGTCCTTCCGCCGGCTTTGGACGCGCGCTTCCTCCAACCCGCACCGCCCCTCCCCAACCAGCCTGCCTTCCAGGGGCTGCCTTCCGAATTTCTTCTTTTCGTAGGAGGCACCGCCCCCCGGAAGAATCTCCGGGGCTGTTTGCAAGCCCTGGCCCTGCTCCCCGAAGGGCAGCGTTTGCCGTTGGTGGTCGTGGGTGCGGGGACGGGTTTGCCGGGCTCGTTGGGGGCTTTGGTTCGCAAAGAGGGGCTGGAGCGGTGGGTTATTCTGCCGGGACGCGTATCGCAGGAGGCGTTGCATGCGCTCTACGCCCGGGCGCGCTTGCTGCTCTATCCCTCTCTGTACGAGGGCTTCGGACTGCCCGTGGTGGAGGCGCTGGCCTGCGGAACGCCCGTCCTCACCTCGCAGGGCTCCTCCCTGCCCGAAGCCGGCGGCCCCGGCGCCTGCTACGTGAACCCCCACGACCCCGAACACATCGCCGAGGGCCTCCAGCGCCTGCTGTCGGACGCCGAACTGTACCAGCGCCTCCGACAGGCAGGAGCCCGACACATTCGCCGATTCACACCCCGACGGGCGGCGCAGGCCGCCATGGCCCTCTACCGCCGCCTCGTGGATGCGCCTGATTCCTCCTGAGCGACGCCCGCCCCCACCCTACCCACCCCCACGCGAAAATCTTTGAAGGGTTGCCTCTGCAAGTTGCTTCCTCCCCCCCTCGAGGGGAAGGGAGCGGCAGCCCCGGACAAAACCAACGCATCATGGGTAAAAAAACACCGTCCTTCATCGAACGCATGGCCGAAAAGCTGCGCCTCATCCCCGATTTGCACCAGGAGCAGGAAGCAGCCCTCGAACGCCTGGAAGCGGGCTCCCGCCTGACCAACTTCCCGCCCCCCGAAAAATGGGACGACTGGGAAGAGTACGAAGCCACGGACTGGCCCCGCCGCCGCAAGCGGCGCTACACCATCGTGCCCACCACCTGCTTCAACTGCGAGAGCGCCTGCGGCCTGACGGCCTTCATCGACAAGGAAACGGGCACGGTGCGCAAGCTCGAAGGCAACCCCTACCACCCCGGCAGCCGGGGCCGCAACTGCGCCAAAGGGCCCGCCACCATCAACCAACTGACCGACCCCGACCGCATCCTTTACCCCCTGAAGCGCAGCGGCAAGCGCGGCGAAGGCAAGTGGGAACGCATCAGCTGGGAGCAGGCCCTGGAGGAAATCGCCGCCCGCATCCGCCAAGCCCTGCAAGAGGGGCGCAACAACGAAATCGCCTACCACGTCGGGCGCCCCGGCCATGAAGGCTACATGGACCGCATCCTGCAGGCCTGGGGCGTGGACGGCCACAACTCCCACACCAACATCTGCTCCTCGGGCGCGCGCTTCGGCTACAACCTCTGGTACGGCTACGACCGCCCCAGCCCCGACCACGCCAACGCCCGCTTCATCCTGCTCATCAGCGCCCACCTCGAAAGCGGGCACTACTTCAACCCCCACGCCCAGCGCATCATCGAGGGCAAGATGAAAGGCGCCAAGCTCGCCGTCATGGACCCCCGCCTGAGCAACACCGCCAGCATGAGCGACTACTGGCTGCCCACCTACCCCGGCAGCGAGGCCGCCGTGTTGCTGGCCATGGCCAAAGTCATCCTCGACGAAGGGCTCTACAACCGCCCCTTCCTCGAAGACTGGGTCAACTGGCAGGAGTACCTCGAAAAAGTGCACCCCGGCACGGAAGTGAGCTTCGAGCACTTCATCGAAAAGGTGCGGGAAGCCTACCGCGAATACACCCCCGAATTCGCCGAGCAGGAGAGCGGGGTGCCCGCCGCGAAAATCGTGGAGGTGGCGCGCGCCATCGGCGAGGCGGGCACGCGCTTCGCCTCCCACAACTGGCGCAGCGCCGCCAGCGGCAACCTCGGGGGCTGGTGCGTCAGCCGGGCGCTGCACTTCCTGCAGGTGCTCACCGGCAGCGTCGGCACCGTGGGCGGCACCTCGCCCAACAGCTGGAACAAGTTCAAGCCCACCTTCTTCGACAAGCCCCCCGCCCAGAAATTCTGGAACGAGCTGCACTTCCCCAACGAATACCCCCTGGCCTTCTTCGAGATGAGCTTCCTGCTGCCCCACTTCCTCAAGGAAGGCCGCGGCAAGCTCGACGTCTATTTCACGCGCGTGTTCAACCCCGTGTGGACCTACCCCGACGGCTTCAGCTGGATCGAAGCCCTCAGCGACGAAAGCAAAATCGGCTGCCACGTGGCCCTCACCCCCACCTGGAACGAGACGGCCTTCTTCGCCGACTACGTCCTGCCCATGGGCCACGCCGCCGAACGCCACGACATCAACTCCTACGCCACCCACAGCGGCACCTGGATCGCCTTCCGCCAGCCCGTGCTGCGCGAAGCCGCCCGCCGCGCCGGCAAGCCCGTCCAGTTCACCTACGAAGTCAACCCCGGCGAAGTGTGGGAGGAAGACGAGTTCTGGATCGAACTCAGCTGGCGCATCGACCCCGACGGCTCGCTCGGCATCCGCAAGCACTTCCTCTCCCCCTACCGACCCGGGGAGAAAATCACCATCGACGAGTACTACCAGTACATCTTCGAGCACGTGCCCGGCCTGCCCGAAGCCGCCAAAAAGGAAGGCCTGACCGAGCTGGAATACATGCGCAAGTACGGCGCCTTCGAAGTGGAAAAGCACGGCTACGAAAAACACCTCACCCCCCTGAGCCCCGAAGAGCTGGCCGGCTCCACCACCGACCACAAGACGGGCCTCATCCGCAAGGACGGCCAAGTCATCGGCGTGATGGTGCGGGGCAAGGCGGTGCGGGGTTTCCCCACCCCCTCGCGCAAGAACGAGTTCTACAGCCAGACCATGGTGGACTGGAAATGGCCCGAGTACGCCATCCCCACCTACATCAAGAGCCACATCCACCCCGAGAAGCTGGACCGCGAAAAAGGCGAGTATTGCCTGGTGCCGACCTTCCGCCTGCCCACCCTCATTCACTCGCGCAGCGGCAACGCCAAGTGGCTGGCGGAAATCTCCAACCGCAACCCCATCTGGATGCACCCCCGGGACGCCGCCCGCTGGGGCTTCCAAACCGGCGACCTGGTGCGCATCAACACCGACATCGGCTACTTCATCGACAAGGTCTGGGTGACGGAAGCCATGCGGCCCGGCGTCGTGGCTTGTTCGCACCACCTGGGGCGTTGGCGCCGCCCTCAGGACAAAATCGGCAACCGCTGGGCCACCAACACCGTCCACATCGAACACGACGGCAAAGGCGGCTGGAAGATGAAAACCCTCAGCGGCATCCGCCCCTTCGACAGCGCCGACCCCGACAGCCGCCGCATCTTCTGGAGCGACGGCGGCGTCCATCAGAACATCACCCACGCCGTCCATCCCGACCCCATCAGCGGCATGCACTGCTGGCACCAGCGCGTGCGCA
>CAZBYX010000259.1:0-5900 GCA_964496055.1 uncultured Saprospiraceae bacterium | reverse complement strand
CGTACGGCTTCGGTAGTTTCTTTTGGCACTCTGGGTCGTGGCTCGTGGCTCGTGGGTCGTGGCTCGTGGCTCGTGGCTCGTGGCTCGTTTGGGTTGGGGTTTGGGGGGGATTGAACCACCGGGTAAGCAGAGAGAGTGAACGGCACCCTCCCCAAACCCAAACCCCCACCCAACGAACAACGAACAACGAACAACGATCAACGATCAACGAACAACGAACAACGAGCCCCCCCTGCCGATTTGACAATTTTACGATTTAACGATTTCACGATTTGACAGCATCCCGTCACGCGTCACGATTCCACATTCCCTACCGCTGCTTCACCCACTTGCCCGCGAGTCGTTCGGGTGCTTCCACCCGATACCAGTACACCCCGGCGGGCCAGCGGTCGCTGCCTTCGAGCTCCAGCTCGTGCCGCCCTGCCGGCAGCCGGCGCTCCAGCTCCTGCACCGTCCGTCCCGCGGCATCCAGCACGCGGATGCGGAACCGACCCGCCTGCGGCATCCACACTTCCAGCCGCAGCCCGTTGCGAAACGGATTCGGCAAGGCCCGCAACCGAAACGAACCCGGTAGCGCCGTACCCGACGAGGTCCGCTGCGACAACACCCCTGCACCTCCCTGGACCCGATACGCCCCGCCCGCCGCATCGTACGCCACACAGGGCAGCACCGCATCGCTCAACCGCACCGCCGTCGCCCCTTCCGCCGTGCCTTCCAGCACCCGAAAGCGCAGCGTGAACAACACTTCCTCCGGGGGCAGCTCCGCGTTCTCGCCGTCCGGGCTCACCCACAGCCAACGGATGCGCCCCTGCGACGCCTCGCTCAATCCGAAATCGTACGAACGAACCCACCGCGACAAAGTGCCCAAACCCTCGAAGCGCAGGCGCTGCGCATCGAAGTGCAGCCCAGCCTGCACCGCCGCCAGGCCTTCGAACCCCCGAAGCCGAAAAGACAGCTCCAGCTCCTCTCCTTCCCGCGCCCCGCGCCCTTGCGCCTCCAAACGCAAAACCCGATCCCCCGACAGACGCTCCCCCACCAACATCGAACCCGAACCCTCCGAACACGGCAGGCATCCCACAGCGCTGTTGTTCACGTCGCCCACCTTCACCGCCACGAAATCCTGCTCCGAATCCCCGCCGCTCATGTCCACATTGCCGCAGTTGGGGAACATTGGAACTATTGCGGGATCTTGCGGGTAAGACAAACTCACATCCGCCGGCACGAATCGCCAGGAGGTGTTTTTACTGAACTGTTCAATGCGATGCAAGATGAGCCTTCGAATTTCCGCAAGGTCGAAAGTCGTCACCGTTGAGGAATTATCCGCATCGGCCGCGATGAGCTTGTAGGGGGAGTCGAGCAGTTGGGTGCCGAGGATGTGCCGCTGGATGAGCACCATGTCGAAGGTGGTCACGCCGTTGAGCCAGTTGCAGTTTTTGGAGGCCGCCACGCCGAAGTAGTTGTCGGTGTTGCACACGAAGCTCACCCCGTAGGCGCCCGTGCAGTCCGTCATGGCGCTTTGCTGGCAGTCCAGCGGGTCGTCCGGGTCGCAGTCGTTTGGGTCGGGGCTGTTCACGTCCTGGATGCTCAGCTGCACCTCCGTGACCGGCTCCCCGTCTTCCATCAACACGTCGCCCGACAGCGTCCGCTCTCCGGGGCACACCGAACACGAGGGCAGGGTCAGGTCCTGCGCATCTTCCTGCATCGTGCACGTGGCGCGCGCCGCCGGCGTCAGCTCCGCCTCCATCACCGTCACCCCCTGCACACAGCCCTCCCCCGACAGCACCACGTCGAACAGGTGGGTCGAACCCACCGCCAAAGCCATCCCCGGCACGCAAAAGCCGTACTCCACCGAAGTGCCGCCGATGCTCCAGCAGCCCCCCGGACTCAAGGGACAGGCACTGTTCTGCGGGCACAGCGAGGGCAACACCCCCGTTATCGAGATGTCCGGCGTCAAATCCAGCTCCAGCTTCACACTCAGGTCGTCGTAGCTCAGCGCCTGCGCGCCCAGGTTCTCCGCCCACACCGAAAAACCGGTCTGGCACAGCCCCGGTCCCACCGTCGGCGGCCCCAGCCGCAGGCGTACGTCCCCGCAAAAATTGCACGCCGAACACTGCGGAAAACTCATATCGCTCCCGTCCAGACTCAGCGCGCAATCGCCCCCCAATCCCACGATCCGCAACGAAACGGCATCCGCCAAAACCCCCTCCAAACACCCGTTCAGCCCGTCCAGCCGAACCCGAAACAGCAAGCCCGTCCACAGGGCCCCCGCCGAACCCGCCGCCGCACACCACTCGTAACGAACCGTGCTCCCCGTCCAGCTCACACAGCCGCCCCCCGACCCACACGCATTGCCCGCAAGACAGTTCACCCCCTCCACACTCAACACCTCCAGCGCCCCCGACAGCTCCAGACCCAGCTCCACCAGCACCGCCTCCACCGGCAGCGAAAAATTGCCCGTGTTGTTCGTGTTGTCCCAGCCCTCCAACACCACGTCGAAACCCGTCTGGCATTCGGCCAAAACACCTCCGCCCCAGGGGTACAGCTTCAAGCGCAGCCCCTCCCACCGCCCACACCCACTCCTTTCCCCCATCGATGGGCGAAACAGCCAGCAACCGCCCACGAGGAACGCCAAAAGGGCGACCATCCCCGGATGACGCCATCCGTGCCGGCTCTTCGATAGGGCGTAGTTGAACTTCATACTCTGCAAGAGGTTATCGAACGGGCAATCCGCCCGCTCAGCGCAGTCTTATCCAGCGACAACAAAGGGAATTACGAAAAAAGGGAAGCGTCGAAAATTTATCTTGTGTTTGCAGCAGCAGTAAAAATATTCACCACCTCCGGCTTTTCCAAACCAACCGGCCTTTTTTGTCGTCCGTGCGGCCCGGAAAGGAGGCGGATCATTCCGACGTTGGCAAGCTGACGGGCAACACTTCGAGTTCGCCGAGGGGCACTTCGAAGAGGGCGGCGTCGCGGGCGGCGCGTTCCAGTTGGCGTTGGGCGTCGGCGACATCCTGGTAAAACTGGGCGCCCAGGAAGACGATGTAGCCGCCGCCGTTGTCGAGGCCGAGGCAGGCGAGGTTGAGCACCGCGGCGACGAGGTCGCGCTGGTTGAGGAAGGCGGCGCGTTTGAGGGCGCCGTGAAGCTCGGGCCAGCGGCTTTCCTCCACGGCGTAGTAGGTGCCGCGGTAGTTTGCCAGGCGGGAACAGGGGTAGAACAGCCAGCCGGCCTCGGCGTCGGGCAGGGCGAAGCCGGCATCCTTCGGGAGCCGCTCGCGGGGCGGTAGCTCGGCGGCGGCCTCGGTGCTCTTGCGGTTCAGGGGGCCTTCGGGCCCGACCAGCAGGGTGTCCACCACGAAGACGGGGGGTTCCTGCATTTGGGGGGCACCGCTTTGACGGACCACCTGCTCGTAGGTTTCGGGGTCCAGCTCCAGCACGGGCACCTTGCGCGATTCCCGCCACACCACCACCCCCACCACCAACGCCGACATGCCCACCAGCACCCACTGGTGGAAGTAGCGCCGCTGAAATCGCAGGTAGTTGTAGGGGTTCCAGGGGGCGGAGCGCATGCCGCGCAAGCGGTCCAGCCACCCGCCCGGCGCGACTTTCCGCATCCCTTCCTTCAGGTTTTCCCGGGAAAAAAATTGCAGGCGCCGGCGCTCCCCCCGAAAGAGCTCCTTGCGGGTGGGCGTGGCGACGACCTGCCAGCGCAGCTCGGGGTCGAAAACGACCAGCCCGAAACCGTTGAGCACGCACTGGCGGCGCAGCTCCTGGAAGTAGGGGTCGTCGCTGCCGCTGAACACATCGGAGGCCAAAGCGACCCACTGCTCGTCGGCGTGGTACTGCTTGAATTGTTCGATGGCGTAGATGTAGCGGTAGCGGCGGGCACGACGCGCCAGCCCCCACCACAGCAAATAGCAGGCGAAGAAGAACAGGAACACCAGCCCGAGATGAAGCCACAGGTAGTTGCCGTAGAAGCGGGGATGGGCGGCGAGGAACCAGAAGACGAAAGCCACGGTGGTGGCTATGGAGGCGAAGGTAAGGCTGTCGGCGCGCAGCAGGTGCTTGTGCACGCGGTAGAGCACTTCGTCGCGGGAGCGATGGGAGGTGGCTTCGAAGGTGGCCAGGAAAGGGCGCCCGTCGGTCTGGTGATACTGGAGGTAGCCGTCGGCCTGGATGCCCCCGGCGGCCTGCATGTTCAGGGCGGCGATGGTGGGTCTGTCCTGCAGGCGGTCCCTGTGGCGGTAGTGGCTCTTGAGGAACTTCAGCGCGGCGCGCTTGATGTCGTCCTCTTGCAGGGTTCGGCGGGCGGGTTGCATAGTTTTCAGGCTGTGAGGGGCACGGAGCCCGATGCCCAAAGTTAGCCAATTCGGCGGGGGCTATTGCTCCAGCGGGGGGGCAGGCTTCAGGCGCAGCACCTGCAGGGGGGCATCGTTGCGGGCTACGAGGAGCAGCTCGCCCAGCGGCGTGGCGAGGACGCGGAAGTCGCGCACTTCGCCATCCAACCACAAACCCGCTTCGGCGTTGCGCAGGGTGTGGAAGCCGCCGCGGCCGTCGCCCAGAAGGAGGGTGCCGTAGCTGGCGTCGTAGCGCCCCACCTCGGGTTTGACGCCGTAGAGGTTCCCCCCCAGCAGCAGGTCCAGGTGGCCGTCGGCGTCGAAGTCGCGGGGCAGGATGGCATACACCGGGGCGAACTGCGCCTCCACGGGTAGGGGCCGCACTTCGAAGGTGCCGTCGCCGCGGTTCAGCAGGAGGCTGGTCTCCAGGGTGGTCACTTCGTGCACGATGGCGCCTTCCAGCTCTTCGGGGGTGAAGATGTCTTCCACGGTCTGGTTCTGGTAGGCTTCGTACTTGAGGTACTTCTTCTTCAGGTGGGGCAATTGCATGACGAGGTCGTGGCGCAGCACGAGGGGGTAGGAGCGGTCGCCGTTGAACTGGGCGATGATTTGCTCGGCGCTGCCGTTGCGGTCGAAGTCGTTGACGTAGCAGGAGACGGGCCGCTCGGGCGAGGCTTTGAAGCGGGAGTTGAGGCCGTGGTTGCCGGCCACCACGTCCAGGTCGCCGTCCTGGTCGAGGTCGGCGGCGGCGAGGACGTTCCACCAACCGGCGGTGCCGGCCAGCCCGGCGGCCTGGCTCACTTCTTCGAAGTGCCCTTCGCGGTTTTCGAACAGGCGCAGGGGCATCCATTCGCCGGCGAGCAGCAGGTCGGGGTCGCCGTCGTTGTCGTAGTCCAGCCACAGGGCGTCGGTAATCATGCCCACCTCCTTCAGGGCGGGCGCCACCTGCGGGGTGACGTTGCGGAAGTTGCCCCGCCCGTCGTTCTGGAGGAGGTAGCCGTTGGCGGGCACGCCGTAGAGGAAGGGTCGCACGCGGATGCCGACGAAGAGGTCCAGGTCGCCGTCGGCGTCGTAGTCGGCGGCTTCGACGCAGGAGGAGCTCTCGAACTTGCCGGCGGGCAGCACGGCGTTGGCCTTGCGCAGGTTGCCGCGCCCGTCGTTGAAGTAGAGGCGGTCCATCAGCGCCGAGGAGCTCTCGCTGAACTCGTGCCCCCCGCTGCAGACGTAGAGGTCGGCATCGCCGTCGTTGTCGGCGTCGAAGAAGAGGGCCTGCAGGTCTTCCGAGGCTTTGTCGGCTTCGAAAACGGCTTCGTTGGAGGGGATGAACCGCCCGCCGGGCACCTGGACGAGCAGGCGGCCGGGGCTGTCCTTCGCCCCCCCGATGAAGACGTCCTCCAACCCGTCCCCGTTGACGTCGCCTATGGCCATGCGGGGTCCTTCCGTGGAGAGCATGTGGTAGAGCAGGCGGTCGCGGTCGAAGTCCACGAAGAGGTTTTCGGTGTGGGTGTAGGGCAGGGCGAGGGCGGCGGTGAGGTCTTCGAAAAGGTTGCGGGCGGGCAGGCGGGG
>CAZBYX010000258.1:5771-5908 GCA_964496055.1 uncultured Saprospiraceae bacterium | reverse complement strand
CTTCCCTTCACGTTCGTCACGATGTCACGTCGTCACGCATGAAATCCATTCAACCCGAATCACCGGGTCTATAAAAAACGAAGCTGATGGAAGTGCTGGTCAAAATGCCGGAAACGCTCGAAGAAAGGCTTCAACTG
>CAZBYX010000258.1:0-5671 GCA_964496055.1 uncultured Saprospiraceae bacterium | reverse complement strand
CAGGAGGGCACCATCGCCCTGGCCCAACTCTATCGAAACCTCCCGTTGAGCTCCAATCCAAAATGAATTGCTGATGGAAGTGCTGGTCAAAATGCCGGAAACGCTCGAAGAAAGGCTTCAACTGAAGCCCGAACTGCGCCTGCCGGCTGCGTGGGAGGATTTTCTGGAACTGGTCCCCGATTGTCCGTACCGCATCGAGTACGACAACGGAGAAATCGTTTCCATCATGGGTTTTGCCACGCCGGAACACGAATTGCTGACTGCCAACTTGATCTTCCTGTTGAATGTGCTCCTGCAACAGGAAGGTTATCGCGTCTTCGGCAGCAACCTCGCCGTCCACGTGCCCGAGATGCCGGGCTGGTACTACAACCCCGATTGCACGGTGGTGCGCGGGCAGGAAGTGTACACCGAGCTGCCGCGCGGCCTGAAAGCCCTCTCCAACCCCACCCTCCTGGCCGAGGTGCTCTCCCCCAGCACCCACACCTTCGACCTCGGCGCCAAGTTCTGGAACTACCGCCGCATCCCTTCCCTGGAGCAAATCCTCCTCATCGACAGCACGCGCATGTACGTGGGCAGCGCCGTGCCCCGAAACGGCGGCCGCGACTGGAGCCTGCGCGATTACACCCGCCCCGAGGACGAAGTCCCCATCCTCCAGGAGGGCACCATCGCCCTGGCCCAACTCTATCGAAACCTCCCGTTGAGCTCCACCTCGAAGTGAATTTCCAGCTTTTCCCGCACCCGAATCAAGCCCATCAGGGCAAGGGGAAGCTCGATGCCCCGATCGAAAATGACATTCGGACAAAGGAGACGCCGAAGAGCAAAGGGGGCAAAAAGAAACCCTCCTGCGCAGGGAGCGCAGGAGGGCGTTGGTGGAGACGGCGGGAGTCGAACCCGCGTCCAGAGAAAGCCTCGATAAGCTTTCTACATGCTTAGTTGCCTGTTGGGTTGTCGGGTGTCCGGCAGGTCAGGCAACGCACCCAGACGGACACCTTAGCTCCTTGCTTTTCGCCCGGTGGGCGGAGCGTGCCACCCGGCTAAGCCCGAAGGATGATGATGCGCGGCAAGCCGTGTATCGGGCGTCAGGCCTGCGGCGCAAAGGCTTTCTAATCCCTAGGATTAGGCAGCCATGGCATACTGAGTGTTGCCATTTAAAGAGGTTCCCTTGCCAGTTGATAACGGAGATGAGCAAGGATACTCCGGCATGCTTACTTACCGATAGTCTTTCCTGTCGATTCCGGTACGTCCCCGTCTTTTCGGGAAGGCAAAAGTAAAAACTTTCCAAGGGGGCGGAAAGTTCCCTTTCCTCAAAAAATCTTGAGGGTTTGGGCGCCATGTGCCCCCCGAAGATGAAGCAATAGCATTTGCCCCGAAAAGTCGCCCGCAGGAATGCGGAGCTGGTTCTCGCCGGGGCTCAGCGTTTGGTCGGCACGCCAATGGACGCGCCCCAGGACGTCGGTGAGGGTGAGGGTGAGAGGAAGGGAGTGCTCGGCATGAAGGGTCAGCGCCAGGTGGTCGGGAAGGCGGCGCACCCCCTCGACCCGCCACCCGCCGCCCGCCCCCTGAAGGGCATCGCGGGTGGAAGTGGAAAGGGTTCGGCGGAAGGACAGCACCGAAATGGAAAACCGCGGCAGCAACAATTCGACTCCCTCCTTTTGCGGCATCAGCAGGGTGTCGTAAAACTCCAGCCCGTCGTCGATCAGGGTGCCGGTCATGCCCTGGAAGGCGAGGCTATCCACTTCCCACTCGGAGGGCAGAAGCAAGCGCACCGCCCGGGCCTGCTCGTCGTCGCGATTGAGGAGGAGGAGCTTGTAGGCATCGGTTGCGGGGTCGTAGCCACCCCAGATTTCGAGGGCGTCGACGCTGAAGGTATTGCCCTGCCCGTCGTCGAGCAGGATTTGGGGCATGTTGCTCACCTGCAGGTTGCCGACCATTTGTCTCCCGATGGCTTCCATGAGCAGCAGGGCGGCATAGCCTTCGTTGCCGATGCTGAAATTGCCGCCGTTGATGTGGAACAGGTGGATGAAGTTGTTTCCGCCGGCATAGAGCGCGAAGTGGTTGATGGTCCGGATGTCGAGGTCCTGCGCCACGGCGGCTTCCAGAAGATTGGCCCAGAAGCTGGCCACATACATCGCCCCGGCGATGCCGTCGAAGGGGTGGGGGTTGGGGCAGGCATCGCACAGGCCCACGTTCCATTCGGTGAAGGCCACCCCGACGGGATGGGGCAGGTTCCAGTCCGTGAGGCGGGCGTCCCATTTTTCCTGTTCGCTCAGGAAGTTCTGCCGCTTGAACTCGGGCACGTAAGCCATCTCGGAGAAGCGGCCGCTTTCGACCAGGGGTTGGGTCAGGGAGGTGAAGTAGGGGTGCTCGATCATGAAGTGGGGGGCATGGGCGGCGAAATCTTGCTGGAATTGCGGGCGCTCACTCAGCGGCGGCTTGACGCGCGTGCTGAAACCCACCTGGATGGAGGGGTCGGCAGCCTTCATGGCTTCGGCGAAGGCAAAAGCCCCGTCGTGTCCGATGCTGTTGTACTCGATGAGCAAGGCACTCGAAGCGGGGATGCCGCCGGGCGGGGCGATGTGGACGGCGGTTTCCGTCCAGCTGAAGTGTTGGGGGGGAAGCAAGTTCCAGGGCTGGGTGATGGAATCGTAGAGCTCCTGTTGGGGGGCGCTTTCGGCCCAGGCGAAATCCACGTTGGGGGTGAGCCAGACGCGAACGGCGTTGGGGTCGGAGGTGTCGAGTTTGGGGAATTCCACCTCCACTTCCACTTCGGTCAGGGGCGCATTGATGAGTTTGAGGTCGCCCAGGATGGCGGTCTTCTTGTTCAAACCTCCGATCATGGTCACCCAGCCTTCGCGCCAAAACGAACCGCCGTAAAAGTAGAGGCTGTCTGCGACGTGCTGAGCGAGCTGTCGGGGGGGCTCGCCGCTGCGAAAGCGGATTTGGGGCTGATAGCCGAGCCAGGACCAGGCGAAGCCCCAGGCCGTGGTCACTTCGTTGCCGATTTCCCAGAAGCGGATGCCCAGGGGCTGCGAATCGCCCAGCAGTTGTTGGCGTTGCTGCGCCCAGGAGGGGTCGGTCGAGTTGCAGAAGCGCACGAAATCGGCGGCTTGCTGGGCGCTGCCGTTGCCGAAGTTGACCACCATCTGCAGTTCCATGCCCGTTTGGCGGGTGAATTCGGCGGCGTTCTTCAGGTTGAACTGGTCGTCGAAAGCCAGCCCGGCCTGCCAGTCGTAATTGTTCGCCTGATTGCCGAAGGGCCAGCGAATCACCCCCGAGGGCAATTGCTCGAGCACCGCCTGAAATTCGGGGTGTTGAAGCCAGGACAGATTCGCCGTGGCGGCCAGGTTGTGTCCCCGCCAGGCGGCCGGCACTTCGTACAGCTCCGGTTCGGCGGGAAAGTGGACTTCCACCTGGGCCGGAAGGGCAAAAACCGAAAGCAGAGATAAGCCAAAGAGCAGGTAAAATCGCGCCATGAGGAAGGGGTTTGGTTTGGGAAAATTCACTGACTCTGGTGCGTCCAGAGGGCGCAGGGTTGTCCCTGCTTTCCGAAAGTGGAGAAATACCGGGATATTGGAGGGCCGTTGCAGAATTCAGACCAAAACCGCCCCCCATGAGTCCTCGAACCCTTCAATGCCGGCAATGTGGGCAGCACTTTCAGGAGAGCGGGCCCGGCGATGAGCAGGCGGTTCGTTGCCCGCATTGCGGTCACGAGTTTTCACCCCTGGAAACACCCCTCGGAAAACTCGAGCACGCACTCAGGACCCGCCTCGCCGGGCTGCGCACCGGCCTGGCCCAACTGGCTCGCGACATCGGAGAAATGGACTTGCGGCATGAAATCTTGCCCTTCGACGAGCGCAACGTGCGGGGGCTGAGCCGGGACTTCGTCTTCTGGGCGGTCATCTTTCTGGGCATCGTTCCTTTGCTCATCGTGACCATCGAAGGCACCGACGCACAGCTCACCCTGTTCGCGCTATTTTTCGCCCTGGTCTGGGGCGTCATCTTCAAGCGCTTCATCCTCAACGACGACCAGGGCTGGCAATGGCCCCTGGCGGCCCTGTTCTTCACGGGCATTGCGGGCATCGGGCTGTTGCTGTTGCTCTACCGGTTTTTTCCCGAAGGCTACCTCGCCCTGCCCGACCACGAATCGCCCTTGCTCTCCCTGCTGGGTTTCGTTTTTCAGGTGGGGGTGTGGGAGGAGTTGATCAAAGCCCTGCCCCTCCTGCTGGTGCTCCGCCTCACACGAGGGCGCCTCTCCCCCCTGCACCTGGTGACGATCGGGGTCTTCTCGGGACTGGGCTTCGCCGCCTTCGAAAACCTGAGCTACGGGGAGAAAGCGGTGGCGTCCACCCACTCCATGGCGGAATTTTTCGGGGAGGAGGGCCTGTCGGCGGGGGTGCAGCGGGCCATGATCATCACCATGCTGCGGGCCCTGTCCCTGGTTTTTTGCCACGCCGTGTTCTCGGGCATCGTGGCCTACTTCGTGGCCAAAGCATTGCTGGAAGGGGAGAAGATGGGCGCCCACGTGGTGGTGGGCATTGCGGCCGCCAGCATTTTGCACGGGCTGTACGACTGGTTGGCGGTGTTCCAATCCACCCTGGCGGCCCTGCTGGCGGGGCTCTCCTTTGCGATGTTCTACGGGTATTTGTCCAGGCTCAAAGTCGCTCTGCTGCTGAAAGCTGATATCCCCGAGGCCTTACCAGGCGACTGAGCCGAATCGGACGAAGGCTATTTCTTCTGGAAAATGCTCCTTTCCCCATTGACGACAACCGTGAGGACCAACGCGAGCAAAATGACAATCAGGCATACCGTAACCATAGCCTCGAATTTGAAGAGTGAAACCAGAGATGTCGAAAGGGGGGAGATGGTAACCGGGGGGAGTCGTTTTCGACGAAGAACAAAAATAGGCTTTTCCGAGGGGCGAGTAAAGGATAGAGGCAAATAATATAAAAAAAACACCCCCTCCCACCCGGACGACAAAACCCGTGCGGGGGAGGGGGCGAGGGGGAAGAAGCGCTCAGGCCTCCTTGTAGATGGCTTCGATTTCCGCGCAAAATTTCTGGCGGATGACCCGGCGTTTGAGTTTCATGGTGGGCGTCAATTCGGCCTCGGTGCCGTCGGATTTGAAGGGTTCCCAGTTGGCATCGAGCAGGCGGAATTTCTTGATTTGTTCGATGTGCCCGAACTCCGGGTTCACCTCATCGATGATTTGCTGGTAGCGAGCCAGGACGCGCGGGTGGCGGATGGCTTCGGCGCGGCTGGTCCAGGGGATGTCGTTCTGGAGGCACCAGTCGCGCAGGGCCTCCTCGGCGGGGACGATCAGGGCGGCGACGAACTTTTGCTTTTCGCCCACCACCATGGCCTGTTCGATGAGGAAGTCTTCCTTCAGGCGGTTTTCGATGGGGGCGGGGGCCACGTACTTGCCCCCCGAGGTTTTGAGCAACTCCTTTTTCCGATCCGTGATTTTGAGGAACTTCCGCCCCTGGTCGTTGGTGACCCAGCACCCCACGTCGCCGGTGCAGAAGTAGCGCTTGCCCTCGATTTCCCGCATGACGGCGGCGGTAGCTTCGGGCTTTTTGTAGTAACCGACCATGACGTTGGGCCCATGGGCGAGGATTTCCCCCTCGCCGGGGCCATAGAGGCCGTCGCTGTCGTCGATGCGCAGGTCCACCCC
>CAZBYX010000257.1:0-5931 GCA_964496055.1 uncultured Saprospiraceae bacterium | reverse complement strand
GTTCATTTTTCCGCCAGCACTTTGGAGGGATAGAGGCGGCGGAACAGGAGGGAGCCCAGGTGCAAGGCTACGCCGAACAGAGCCCAGAAAATCATCCTGGCCCGGCGGATGAGGCCGAAGGTGAGGCCCAGCGGGGCGGGATAGCCCAGGAGGGTGAGGGCGCCGCTGATGCCGGCTTCGTTGACGCCCAGGCCTTGGGGCACGACGAAGAAGAGCGTGGCGCTCAGGGCAATCATGGCGGCTACGGTGACCAACTCCACCAGGCCGGGCTCGAAGCCGAGAATGCGGAAGATGACGTACAGCTCCACGAGATTGAGGAAGCGGCCCATCATTTTGAAGGTAAAAGCCAGCGCGAAGCGGGACAGCGGCAGGCGCTCTTCGCGGAAGGTGTCCAGAATCTTGAGCCGCTTGAGAAAGTAGCCGGAAATTTTGGAGGGGGCCGGCGATACCGTCAGCCACATCATGCCGAAGGAAATGAAAGCCAACACGATGGACAAAACCACCAGCGGGATGAAAATCCGGTCTTCCACCTGCACGAAGGCCAGCATGATCCACACGGTGATGGAGGTGAACAGGATGCCGGTCAGGGAATGGATGAGCCGGTCCTGGACGATGGAGCGGCTGGCGGTGTGCACGTCGAGCCAGTTGGTCAGGTGCTTAATCTTGTAAGGTTCGCCGCCCAGCCCCGCCAGGGGGATGATGGTGTTGTAGGCATCGCCCGTGAGCTGGTTGTACAGCAGGTCGAAGAAGGAGACCCGGCCCTGGAGGATGGTGTAGATACACAAGACGTTGCAGATGATCCACAACACGGCCGTGGCGAAGACGAGGAACACCTTGTTGCCCACGGCCCGCAGGGATTCGCCCACCACGTTCAGGTCCATGTTGTAAATCAGAATGCACAGGATGGTGATGCCCAGGAGGTAGAAAATGACGGGGTCGATGCGCTGGAAAAAACTCAGATCCGCCTTCGGACGCTTGAAGAAGGTGATGCGCTGCGAGACGCTCAGGGCGGTGAAGACCACCCCCACCAGGGCGAGCCAGAACATGATTTCGTAGAAAAACACCCCGCAGAGCAGCAAGGCCGAAAAGGCCAGCACGTCGCGTTTGTTCCATTCGCGCCAGAGGTTGAAGAACCGATCGACAGGGCCCAGGGAGTCCGAGGGTCGGGGCGCGGGTTCGAGGTCCTTGACGGTGCCCTGTTGCTTGTAGGCGAACAGTCCCATCTGGGCCACCATGTACAGGGCGACGGCGGCGAGCAAGATCAAGGCGACGAGGTAAACCTCGGAGCCGGTGCTTCGGTAGGCGGAGACGCCCAGGGCCTCGAAGAACAGGAAGTAGCGAACGTTGCCGGCCAGGCGGTCGTACCAGGCCCCGAGGCGCGAGCTGCGCA
This sequence comes from uncultured Saprospiraceae bacterium, assembly GCA_964496055.1. Lineage (GTDB taxonomy): Bacteria > Bacteroidota > Bacteroidia > Chitinophagales > Saprospiraceae > CAZBYX01. The sequence goes on along the minus strand of CAZBYX010000257.1, from coordinate 4,541 downwards.
GGGTGAGGCGGGCGACTTCCCCGTCGCAGCCATCCAGGATGGAGGCGATTTGAAAGATGAGGGCGCCCAGGGCGATGCGCCACTCCTGAGCGCTGGCGGCCAGCCACACCCCCACCAGGCTGAGCAGGAACACCCCCGTGGTGATGGCGTTGGGCGCCCACCCCCACCGGGCCATGAGCAAACTCAGGGGGCGGCTGAAGTGGCGATTGATTTTGCGGCTGACCCAACCGTCGGCGGGGGTGCCCAGGCTCTGGAGCAAGCGGCGTTCGGCCTCTTTTTTCATGCTGGGGTTGTCCACGTCTTGCCAGAAGGCTTCGGGCAGGGCCACGGCCCGCACCCCGGTCTCTTCGATGAATTCCTGCACGATTTCCGAGACGCTGCAGGCGCCTTTTTCCTTTTGCCGGCGCACCTTGTCGCCGTAACCCTCCGGAAAATAGAACAGCCCCGTGTCCACCAGGTCGAAATCGGTGAGCTGCTTGCCGATGCGGTGGATGAAGCCCTTTCGGGAGGCGACCTTGGTGGCGTCGTCCATGTCGAAAACCTCCTCGAGTTTGGGGTCGCAGGCGAGGGCGGGGAGCTGGGGGTGGCGGGCGACGTCCTCGAGGAAGGCCTCGATGGTGGAGGCGGAGAAGATGTGGTCGGACATGGTGAGCAGGAAGGGGTCCTGGAGGCCGGCGGCGCCGGCGGCGAAGGACACCCCGTTGCCCAGCTCGTAATCGGGGCATTCGACGAATTCCACCTGAAGCCCCTGCAGGCGGGGGCTGCGCTTCAATTCTTCGGTCACCTGTTCGCGGTAAGCCCCGACGACCACGCGGAAGTGCTCGATGCCGGCGGCGTGCAGGGTCAGGATGGTGCGTTCCAGCAAGCGCAGGCCGCCTACCTTCAGCAGCACTTTGGGCTTCTTCGTACCGTTCTCGCGGAAACGCTGGCTTTTCCCGGCGGCAAGAATGACGGCATGACGGACGGAACGGGCGGGCGGGGAAGCAGTCGAAGTGTGGAATTCCATTGTCGCGCGAATGTGGTGTAGAATTCTCGGTTGCGGGGGGCCGCAAAGGTAACCTTTTCACCCAAGACGCCGTGTCGGGTGCTTTCGGTTGCCTGCTGCAGCCGTCTCATCCCTTTGGGGTATCTTTGCGCCTTCTTCGAACCAATCATTCAAGTATGGCAGTGAAGGAAGCGCAGATATCGGTGGACGTGGCCCGGCAACTGGGTCTGACGGACGAGGAATTCGAAAACATCGTTCGCATCCTGGGGCGGACGCCCAATTTCACCGAGCTGAGCATTTTTTCGGTCATGTGGAGCGAGCATTGCTCCTACAAAAACTCCATCCGTTGGCTGAAGACCCTGCCGCGGGAAGGGGAGCACCTGCTGGTCGGCGCCGGGGAGGAAAACGCCGGCCTGGTGGACATCGGCGACGGCCTGGCCTGCGCTTTCAAAATCGAAAGTCACAACCACCCCAGCGCCATCGAACCCTACCAGGGGGCTGCCACCGGGGTGGGGGGCATCCACCGCGACATCTTCACCATGGGGGCGCGCCCCATCGCCGCGCTCAATTCCCTGCGCTTCGGCGACCCCACCGTCCCCCACACCCGCCACCTCGTCAAGGGGGTGGTCAAAGGCATCGGAGACTATGGCAACTGCTTCGGCGTGCCCACCGTCGGCGGGGAGGTGTACTTCTACCCCTGCTACCAACAGAACATCCTGGTGAACGCCATGTCGGTGGGCGTGGTTCGCAAGGGCGAGACGGTTTCGGCCCGCGCCGACGGGCCCGGCAATCCCGTCTTCATCGTGGGCAGCCGCACCGGCAAAGACGGCATCCACGGCGCCACCTTCGCCAGCGCCGACCTGACCGAAGACTCCGCCGAAGACCTTCCCTCCGTTCAAGTCGGAGACCCCTTCCAGGAAAAGCTCCTGCTCGAGGCCTCCCTCGAAGCCATCCGCACCGGCGCCATCGTCGGTATGCAGGACATGGGCGCCGCCGGCATCACCTGTTCCACCTCCGAGATGAGCGCCAAAAGCGGCACCGGCATGCGCATCGACCTGGACCGCGTACCCACCCGCCAGGACAACATGCAGCCCTTCGAGATTCTCCTTTCCGAAAGCCAGGAGCGCATGCTCATCGTAGGGATGAAAGGGCAGGAGGAAGCCCTGTTCCGCGTCTTCGACAAATGGGACTTGCAGTGTGAACAAATCGGCGAAGTGACCGACACCGGCCGGCTGGAGTTTTTCTGGCACGGCGAGAAGGTGGCCGACGTGCCCGCCCATGCCCTCGTGCTGGGTGGGGGGGCGCCGGTGTACGAGCGGGAGTACCGCCCCCCCGCCTATCTGAAGAAAATCGAAGCCTTCGACCCGGCGACCATTCCGCCTCCGGGCGAGCGCCTGCAGGAATGGGCCCGCCGGCTGTTTGCCAGCCCCAACATCGTCTCCCGCCGCTGGGTGTACGAGCAGTACGACAGCATGGTGCGCACCAACACCCTGACCACCAACCGCCCCGCCGACGCCGCCGTCGTGCGGGTCAAGGGCACGGGCAAGGGGTTGGCGGTGACCACCGACTGCAACGCCTCCTACGTTTTCGCCGACCCCTACGTCGGGGCGATGATTGCCGTGGCCGAGGCGGCCCGCAACATCGTTTGCTCGGGGGCCAAGCCCGTGGCCGTCACCAACTGCCTCAATTTCGGCAACCCCTACAACCCGGAGGTGTACTGGCAGTTCGTGCGGGCCGTTCAGGGCATGGGCGCTGCCTGCCGCAAGTTCGGAACCCCCGTCACCGGCGGCAACGTCAGCTTCTACAACCAGATGGAGGTCGAGGGCAAGACCGTCCCCGTCTATCCCACCCCCACCATCGGCATGCTGGGCATTCTCGAATCCCTGGAGCATCTCACCACCCTGGATTTCAAACGGGAAGGCGACCGCATCTACCTGCTGGGCCGCCCCACCGAAGACCTCGGCAGCAGCGAATACATCCGCTGGGTGCACGGGGTGGAATATTCGCCCGCCCCGCAATTCGACCTCGACGAAGAGTATACCCTCCAGCAACACCTTCTGGAAATCATCCGGGGGGGGCTGGTGGCCGGCGCCCACGACGTGTCCGAGGGCGGCTTGTTCGTCTGCCTGATGGAAAGTGCCCTGGTGCGGGGTTTGGGGTTTCGGGTGGAGACGGACGCATCCCTTCGCAAAGATGCCTTCCTCTTCGGCGAGAGCCAGAGCCGTGTGGTGGTCAGTGTGCCCCCCGAAAAAGAATCCGAGCTGCAAAACTACTTGAGGCGCCACCGCGTTCCCTTCACCAAACTTGGCGAAGTTTTTGGCACCGAGGCGATAATTGATGGTGAGAATTTTGGCTCTGTTGAGCAGTGGAAATATATTTACGATACCCGGCTGGAAGAACTTTTGGAATCCGAATGAGCCGACACGCGCAGGCACCGGGCCTGCGCGGTGAGGGCTGCGAAAATCTCAGTGGACATGAAGAATTATCTCTTGTTGAGCATTGGAGTGCTTGCTTTTCTCCTGGGCTGCCAGGGTGAACCGCAGCACCAGGGGCTTGTCATCGAAGGGCAAATCGCCAACGCTTCCAACCTGCAGGTGTACCTCGACAAAGCCTCCGTAGGCGATGCCGCCAGCTCGGTGCTCAATCGCGCCGAATTGGATGCTGCCGGACAATTCCGCCTGGAGTTCCCCGAAGGGCTGGAGCCCGGCATCTACCGCCTGCGCATCGGTGCCAAGCGCGTCAATCTGGTGCTCGACGGCTCCGAAAAGCAGGTGCGCCTCAGCGGCGACCTGAGCACCCTCGACCGCTACGACTTCGATATCCAGGGCTCCAAAGACTCCAGGGTCTATCGCGACGTGATGCAGGCCCTGGTGGCACGCAAACTCAAAAGCCAGGACATCCAAAACCTCGTGGACAGCGTGTCCAACCCCCTGGTGGGCATGTTTGTCGCCTATCAGTCGCTGGGGCAAAACCGCGGCTTTCTGCCCATCCATCAGAAAGCCATGGAGCGCCTGAAAGAAGCCTACCCCAATTCCCCCTACGTGCAGGACTACCAGGCCCATCTGGTGGGTTTGCAGCAGATCAACACCGGGCGCAGCTACCAGTTCTTTCCCCCCGACCAGCGCCAACCCGCACCCGACATCCGCCTGCCCAGCCCCTCCGGGAAGGAATACGCACTGAGCGATCTCAAGGGAAAGGTCGTCCTGCTGGATTTCTGGGCCAGCTGGTGCGGCCCCTGCCGCCGCGAAAATCCCAACGTGGTCAAGATTTACAAGAAGTACAAAGACCAGGGCTTCACCGTCTTCAGCGTCTCCCTCGACGGGCTCGACAGCCGAACCAAAGCCCGCTTCAACAGCGAGGAGCTCATCCAGCAACAGCTCGAAATCTCCAAGCAGCGCTGGGTCAAAGCCATCGAACAAGACGGACTGGAGTGGCCCTACCACGTCAGCGACCTGAAGAAATGGGAGTGCGCCCCGGCCCGCCTCTACGGGGTGACCAGCATCCCCCGCACCTTCCTCATCGACCGCGAAGGGCGCATCGCCGCGGTCAATCTGCG
>CAZBYX010000256.1:2782-5960 GCA_964496055.1 uncultured Saprospiraceae bacterium | reverse complement strand
CGACACCATGAAACCTTGACACCATGAAACCTCGACACCATGAAACCTCGACACCCCCACCCAACGATCAACGATCAACGAACACCCCTCCATGACGATTTGACGATTTGACGATTTTACATCTTCCCGTCCCGATTTCACAGGAACATCGCCAGGAGGAAGAGCAGGAGCCCGGCGCTGAGGCCGAGCACGGCGGTGCCGAGGCTGTGGAGGCGGTAGCCGGTGCGTACGTCCATGCCCGAGAATTGGGTGACGACCCAGAAGTAGCTGTCGTTGGCGTGGGAAACGACGGTGGACCCCGCCCCGATGGCCAGCACCGCCAGGGCTTTGGCGAAGTCGCCGTCCAGACCGAGCTGGGCGGTCAGGGGAGCGATGAGGGAAGCGGTGGTGATCATGGCGACGGTAGAAGAGCCCTGAGCCGTTTTCAAGGCGGCGGCGATGAGGAAGGGCAGCCAGATGCCCAGATGCAGCCCCACCAGGGCGCTGCCGAGCACATCGCCCAGTCCGGAATGCTGGAGCACCTTCCCGAAGATGCCCCCCGCCCCCGTGATGAGCAGAATGCCGGCGGCGTCGCGCAGGGCCTTGCCCACCCACCCCTGCGCCGAAACCATCTCCCGGTCCAGCTTCCGGGGCAGGAGTAAGGCGAATCCCAGCCCCGCCAGCAGCGCCACGAAGGGCGTGCCCAGAAAGTCGATAGCCCCCTTCAGCGGAGCGTCTTCCACCCAGCCCAGGTAGTCGTTCAGGCTCTTGAGCACGATGAGGAGAATGGGCACTCCGATGGGCAGGAAGGCCTTGCCCGCCGCCGGGGCTGCGGCCGTTTTCGCGGCGATTTCCCCTTCCGACAACTCCGGGCTGGGGTCGATGAATACTCTGGAGGCGAAGCGCCGCGCAAACCACATCGCCGGAAGCAGGGCCGCCAGACTGACCCCCAACCCCAGCAGGATGACCAGCCCCAGATCGGCCCCTATGATGCCCGCCGTGGCAATGGGGCCGGGCGTCGGGGGCACCATGGCATGGCTGGCCAGCAGTCCCAGGGCTAATGCCACGGCCGTGACGCCGAGCGACAGGCCCGCCCGCTTCGTCAGCGCTTTGTTCAGGGGGGTCAACAGGATGAAACCGCTGTCGCAAAACACCGGAACCGAGACCACATAGCCCATGAGCGCCATCCCTTCGGGCACCCGCCGCCGACCCACCCATCCCAGCATCCGCTCCGCCAGGCGGAACGCGCCTCCCGAGTGCTCCAAAAACGCCCCGATGATGACCCCCAACACGATGACCAACCCGATGCTCCCCATCGTGCCCCCAAACCCCTCGTTCACCGAGGCGATGAGCTTTTCCGACGACATGCCGGCCGCCAGGCCGTACCCCAGGGCCGCCAGCAGCAGTGCCAGAAAGGGGTGCAGCCGCCAGCGAGTGGTGGACCAAACGATGAACAACACAGCCAGCAAGAGCAATAGCAGGGAAATCATGGGCGGGGCTTTCGTTTTTCCTGTCGAGGCCTGAGCACGAGATCCGGAGGCAATTGCCCCCGAACCGCTATTTTGCGAGCCTTTGCTGCAAACAAAGCGAAAATTCCGACATGACGACCCAGACATCCAGGGAAAACGGCGCCCGCCGGCTGGGGCTGGTACTCGGTCCCGTCCTTTTCATCATCACCCTTTTGTTCATTCACCCCGAAGGATTGAGCCCACAAGGGCGGGCGGTATTGGCTTCCACCCTCTGGGTGGCGGTCTGGTGGATAACCGAGGCGGTTCCTATCCCCGTCACTTCCCTGTTGCCCATCGTGCTCTTCCCCCTCACGGGGGGGCTGCCCCTGGCGGAGACCACCGCCGCTTTCGGGCATCGGCTGGTCTTCCTCTACATCGGGGGCTTCATCATCGCCATCGCCATCGAGCGCTGGGGTCTGCATCGGCGCATCGCGCTGAACATCATCCATCTGGTGGGCACCAATCTGGCGCGGCTGGTGCTGGGCTTCATGCTGGCCACCGCTTTCCTTTCCATGTGGATATCCAACACCGCCACCAGTGTGATGATGCTGCCCATCGGGCTGGCCATCGTCGCGCAGATGCGCGACAACCCCGCCACCCCGAAGGACGAACACCTCGAATTCGGCAAGGTGCTCATGCTCGCCATCGCCTATTCGGCCAGCATCGGAGGGGTGGCCACCCTCATCGGCACTCCTCCCAACCTCGTGCTGGCGGGCGTGGTGCAGGAGTTGTACGGCGTGGAAATCACCTTCGCCGAGTGGATGAAGTTCGGCTTGCCGCTCTCCCTGCTCTTGCTGGGTCTGTGCTGGCTGTATCTGACCCGCCTGGCCTATCCGCTGGGTCGGCGCAGCTTCCCCGGCGGTCGGGCGGAAATCGTGCGGCAGCTGAAAGCCCTGGGTCGCATCGGCTTCGAAGAAAAGCTCGTGCTGGCGGTTTTTGCCCTGACGGCCTTCGCCTGGATCAGCCGCTCCTACCTGCTGAGCCGCTTCCTGCCCGGGCTGGACGACACCGTCATCGCCATTGCCAGTGCCGTATTGCTCTTTCTTCTACCATCTGGAAAGAAAGGCGTCCCCCTGATGCGCTGGTCGGAGGCGGTGAAGTTGCCCTGGGGCATCATTTTGCTGTTCGGCGGGGGTTTGGCCCTGGCGGAGGGGTTTCGGGTCAGCGGTTTGGCGGCGTGGATCGCCTCGCAGATGACTCTGTTGCAGGGGGTGGCGCTCGTCGTGGTGGTGCTGGTCATCGTAGGTGCGGTGAACTTTTTGACGGAAATCACCTCCAATCTCGCCACCACCAGCATGATCCTTCCCGTGCTGGCGCCCATGGCTCTTGCCCTCGACGTGCATCCTTTCACCCTGATGGTTGGCGCCACCGTGGCGGCTTCCTGTGCCTTCATGCTGCCGGTGGCCACCCCGCCCAACGCGGTCGTCTTCGGCTCCGGCTACCTGCGCATGCAAGACATGGTGCGCGCCGGCATCTGGATGAACCTCCTGTCCATCCTGCTGGTCACCCTGGCCGTCTTTCTCTTCCTCGGCACCCTCTGGGGCATCGATTTGGGGTCCTTCCCGGAGGAGTTGAAAAATTGAGGAGGCTTCCCGCAGGCTTGCGCTTTGAGGATTCGAGGATTTGACACCGCGAAACCCCTCTTGTGGAAGTGGAGAGTTTAGAGTGGAAAGTTTAGAGTTGGGTGGGGG
>CAZBYX010000256.1:0-2772 GCA_964496055.1 uncultured Saprospiraceae bacterium | reverse complement strand
CAGTTGGCGGTTGCCAGTTGGCAGTTGGCTGGGTTGGGGTGGGGGTGTGGGTTTGGGGGCGTTGAACCGCAGAAAATCGCAGCTGAAAACGCAGAAACCCGCCGTTGGCTTGGGTTTGCGGACAATTTATTTCCCTTTGTCTCCACCTATTTCCACGTGTTTCAAGTTCTTTCCCATCGCGCACCCTTGAAACCTCGGCACCCTGAAACCCCGAAACCTTCCTCTACCAAGTGTCGGCGTGACTCGAAGTCACGCCGACACTCCTATTTCAACCTGTCTCCACCTATTTCCACGTGTTTCAAGTTCTTTCCCATCGTGCACCCTTGAAACCTCGGCACCCTGAAACCCCGAAACCTTTCCTGACCAAGTGTCGGCGTGACTCCCAGTCACGGCGACACCTTTATCTCCACCTATTTCCAGGTGTTACAGGGGCTTTCCCCACCGCAAATCCACCGTGCTGCGTTCTTCGGCAACACTGCAGCCGATAGGGGCGTTAAAAAGCCTGAAGCGGCAAATGCCGTTATCTTGCCGTAGAATTCCTTAATCAGACCCCCGGATATGAAGCGTTGGTTGACCCTTGCCTTTTCCGCCTTCCTGTTGTTCCAGTTTTCCTGCACCTACACCCAGAAGGTCAAGGACGGCCGGTTCGCCTTCGAGCGCAAGCAATACAGCAAGGCCATCACCTTGCTGCAGCGCGAATACAAGAAAGCCAAAACCCGGCGCGAAAAGGGTGAGCTGGCTTACTTCATCGGCGAATCCTACCGCCACACCAACAACCTGGACGACGCCATCGACTGGTATCGCATCGCCTACGACAACAGCTACGGGGTGGACGCCCTGAAGCAATACGCCTATGCCCTGAAAGCCAACGAACAGTACGAGGAGGCCATGCAGGCCTTCAAAGACCTCGGCATCGAAATCGGCAGCCCCTACGAGTACCGCCGCGAAATCGCCGCCTGCAAGGTGGCCCTGGGCTGGCTCGGCGAGAAGCGTCGGGAGTTCAGCGCTTTCCCCGCCGACTTCAGCAGCAGCGCCGCCGACTACGCCCCCGTGCGCTTCGAAGACCGCTACCTCGTCTTCACCTCCGACCGCCCCGCCGCCACCGGGGACGACACCTACAACTGGACGGGCCGCGAATTCTCCGACCTGTTCAAGGTGGACCTGCAAACCGGCATCGTCGAACCCTTCGACCCCCTGCTCAACACCGAATTCAACGAAGGCACCGCCACTTTCAACAGCGACTTCACCGAAGTCATCTTCACCCGCTGCTACGGCGACAAAAAAGCCGACGACTACTGCAAACTCATGATGAGCCGCCGCATCGGCGAGGCCTGGAGCGCCCCCGTCGTGCTCGATTTCGTGCAGGACAATGTCAACTACGGGCACCCCGCCCTCAGCCCTGACGGCAGCATGCTCTACTTCTCCTGCAACTCCAAAGACGGTTGGGGCGGCTACGACATCTGGTTCAGCGAGCGCACCCCCCAGGGCTGGAGCGAGCCCCAACTCCTGAGCCGCACCGTCAACACCCCCGGCAACGAGATGTTCCCCGTCGTCGATGCCGACACCCTCTACTTCTCCTCCGACTACCACCCCGGCATGGGCGGGCTCGACATCTTCAAAACCTACCGCCTGCCCAACGGCGCCTGGACGCCCGTCAAAAACCTCAAACCGCCCATCAACTCCGGCGCCGACGACTTCGCCCTCGTCATCGACTACCAGGCCAAACGAGAGCCCGGCGTCCTGCAGGTGGGCTATTTCTCCAGCAACCGCCCCGGCGGCCCCGGCAGCGACGACATCTACCGCTTCGAAAGACGCCAGCCCCCGCCCAAACCCGAAGAACCCCCTCAGGAAATCGTCTATCGCCTCCTGCTCGAGGGCTTCGTCCTGGAAAAGATCTTCGAGGAAGCCGACAACCCCGACAGCCGCGTCCTCGGGCGCAAGCCCCTGCCCGGCGCCAAAGTCACCGCCACCTTCAACGGCCAAACCCAGACCTTCACCGTCGGCGAGGACGGCCGCTTCAGCCTCGAACTCGAACTCGACACCGACTACCGCTTCACCGCCGAACGCGAGGGCTACCTCAGCAACGAAGCCACTTTCAGCACCCGCGGCATCGGCCTCGACCCCGAAACCCCCGAACAAACCTTCGAACTGGAAATCGTCCTCGACAAAATCTTCCTCCAGCGCGAAATCGTCCTCGAAGACATCTACTACGACTTCGACAAATGGGACATCCGCGAAGACGCCAAACCCACCCTCGACAAACTGGCCCGCACCCTCCAGCTCAACCCCGACATCCGCATCCAACTCGCCAGCCACACCGATTGCCGCGGAACCGACCGCTACAACCTCGAACTCTCCCAAAAACGCGCCCAGGCCGCCGTGGACTACCTCATCGCCAAGGGCATCAGCCCCGAACGCCTCATCGCCAAAGGCTACGGCGAAAGCCAGTTGCGCGTCAACTGCGTCTGCTCCCGCTGCACCGAAGAAGAACACCAGCTCAACCGCCGAACGACCTTCACCATCCTCGAAGACGGCAGCCAGGGACTGGAACGATAGAGCAACCTTGAAACAAGTGGAAATAAAGTGTCGGCGTGACTCGAAGTCACGCCGACACTTCTTTGGGTGAAAGGGTTTCATGGTGCCGAGGTTTCAGGGTCTCATGGTTTCACCCTGAAACACCTGGAAATAGGTGGAGACAGGTTGAAATAAATTGTCTCCAAACCCGCGCCCTTTCCTGTAAAATCGTAAAACTGTGAAATCGTAAAATCGAAG
>CAZBYX010000255.1:0-5974 GCA_964496055.1 uncultured Saprospiraceae bacterium | reverse complement strand
TTCAACCTCCAAACCCGCGCCCCCAAACCCACACCCAACTCTAAACTTTCCACTCTAAACTCTCCACTCTATCACACCCCCACCCAACGAACAACGATCAACGAACAACGCCCCCCATGCACTCTTACCAGCTCGACGACACCATCGTAGCCCTGGCCACCCCGCCCGGAGTGGGGGCCATCGGCGTGATCCGCCTGAGCGGGCCGCAGGCTCTCGAAATCGCCAATGCCCTCTTTCGGGGAAAAGACCTGCGCGCCCAGGCCTCGCACACCATCCATTACGGCACCATCGAGGGGCCGGACGGGCAGTTACTCGACGAAGTGCTCGTCAGCCTCTTCCGCGCCCCGAAATCCTACACCGGAGAGGACGTGGTGGAAATCTCCTGCCACGGCTCGGAGTACATCCTGCAGCAGGTCATTCAGCTGTGCATTGCACAGGGCGCCCGCCTGGCCAGACCCGGTGAATTCACCCTGCGAGCCTTTCTCAACGGCAAGATGGACCTCAGCCAGGCCGAAGCCGTGGCCGACCTCATCGCCTCCGACACCGAAAGCGCCCATCGCCTGGCCCTGCAGCAGATGCGCGGGGGCTTCAGCCGCGAAATCGAAAACCTGCGCCGCCGGCTCATCGACTTCGCCAGCCTCATCGAGCTGGAGCTGGACTTCTCCGAAGAAGACGTCGAGTTCGCCGACCGCAGCCAGCTGCGCGCGCTCGTGGAGCGCATCCGCCGGGTCATCCTCGAGCTGCTGCAATCCTTCCAGCTGGGCAACGCCATCCGCCGCGGCGTCAGCACCGTCATCGCCGGCCGACCCAACGCCGGCAAATCCACCCTGCTGAACGCCCTGCTCCGGGAAGAACGCGCCATCGTCAGCGACATTCCCGGCACCACCCGCGACACCGTCGAAGAAGTGCTCAACATCCGGGGCATTCCCTTCCGCCTCATCGACACCGCCGGCATCCGCGACGCCCAGGACCAGATCGAAGCCGTCGGCGTGGAACGCACCTTCGAAAAAATCCGCCAGTCCGCCCTGCTGCTCTACGTCTTCGACCTCAGCGCCCTCGCCCCCGAAGAAGTGCGCGCCGACCTCCAAAAACTGAAGCGCGAGGGCCTGCGCCTCATCGTCCTCGGCAACAAGCTGGACAAAGCCGCTCCCGAAACCCTCGAGCGCTTCCGCACCCTCGAATCCAGCTCCGAGTGGGCCTTCCTCACCCTCTCCGCCGCCCGGCATCACAACATCGAAGCCCTGCGCGAGCTGCTCTACCGCTCCGTGGTCGGCGGGCAAATCAACCTCGAAAGCCCCATCGTAGCCAACGCCCGCCACTACGAAGCCCTCCAGAAAGCCCTCGAAAGCCTCGACGAGGTGCTCCGCGGCCTGGAAAGCGGCCTCAGCTCCGACCTCGTCGCCCTCGACATCCGCCGCGCCCTCCAGTACCTCGGCGAAATCACCGGCGAAGTCACCACCGACGACCTGCTCGAAAACATCTTCTCGCACTTCTGCATCGGAAAGTGAATGCCGGGCCCGGTGCTTTCGCCAAAGGCCTTACCTTCCTCGAAAAACCCGTCATGAGGAGTACCCCCCTGCATCGCCCCGCAACGCGGGCCCTTCCCCGTTCGCTCCGTCGAAGGGTGTTCGGCGCTTTGCTCCTTATCCTGCTGGCCGGCGCTTTCGCCTGTCAAAATCCCCCGAGTGGCGATGTGGACTGGCCCCAATACCTGGGCGACCCGCACAGCAGCCAGTTTTCCCCCTTGAAAAGCCTCACCCCCGAGAACGTGCAGGGTCTGGAGGTGGCATGGACCTACCACAGCGGCGGCGCCGACACGGTGCACCACCGCACGCAGATTCAGTGCAACCCCTTGGTGGTGAACGGGGTGCTGTACGGCACCTCGCCGCGGCTGGAGGTTTTCGCCCTCGATGCCGCCACCGGTGAGGAGCTGTGGAAGTTCGCCCCCCTGGCGGGCGGCATGCAGAATGTGAACCGAGGCCTGGCCTGGTGGCAGGACGGAACCGACCGCCGCCTGCTCGCGGCCCTGGGGCAGCACCTCTACGCCCTGGACATGGACACCGGCCTGCCCATCCCCTCCTTCGGGGAGAACGGCCGGGTGGACCTCCACCTGGGTTTGGGGGAAGAGCACGCCCTCAAGTTCGTGACCGCCAACACCCCCGGCGTCGTTTTCGAAGACCTCTACATCCTGGGCAGCCGCGTGGATGAAACCTGGGGCGCCGCACCGGGCCACATTCGCGCCTTCGACGTGCGCAGCGGCGCGTTGCGCTGGATTTTCCACACCATCCCCCGACCCGGCGAAACGGGCTACGACAGCTGGGAAGACCCCGAAGCCTGGAAGAAAGTGGGCGGCGCCAACGCCTGGGCGGGCCTGGCCCTCGACCCCGAAGCGGGCATCGTCTTCGTGCCGACGGGCTCGGCCTCCTACGACTTCTGGGGCGGCAATCGCAAAGGGAGCAACCTGTTCGCCAACTGCCTGCTGGCCCTCGATGCGCGCACCGGCCGCCGCATCTGGCATTTCCAGACCGTCCACCACGACCTGTGGGACCGCGACCTGCCCGCCCCGCCCAACCTCCTCACCGTCACCCATGGGGGGCGTCGCATCGAAGCGGTGGCGCAGGTCACCAAAACGGGCTTCGTCTTCCTCTTCGAGCGGCGCACCGGCAAACCCCTCTTCCCCATCGAGGAGCGGCCCGTGCCGCCGTCCCGTCTGCCCGGCGAGGCGGCCTGGCCCACCCAGCCCGTTCCCACCCGCCCCGAACCCTTCGCCCGCCAGTCTCTCCGCGACGCCGACAGCAACCCCTACAGCCCCGACAGCACCTGGATTCGCGACAGCCTCCGCCGCATCCGCAAAAGCTCCATGTGGCTGCCCCCCGACCGCGAGCCCACCCTCATCTTCCCCGGCTTCGACGGGGGCGCCGAGTGGGGGGGCGCCGCCCACGACCCCGACGGCATCCTCTACGTCAACGCCAACAACATGGCCTGGGTGCAACGCATGTTGCCCACTCTCCTCGAAAGCCCCGTCCACCCCGGCAAGCAGCTCTACCACCTCTATTGCAGCAATTGCCACGGCTGGGACCTCCGCGGCGACCCCACCGGCACCTACCCCGCCCTCCTGGACCTGAAAGCCCGCAAAACACCCCCCGAAGTGCAGGAATTGCTCCTGCGTGGCAGCAACCGCATGCCCTCCTACCGCCAGCTCAGCCCCGCCGAACGCGAGGCCGTCATCGCCTTCCTCTTCGAACGGCCCGCCCCGGCGCACCCCGAACTCGAGCGCCTCCGCCAACCCGAGGTGCCCTTCCGCGCCGACGGCTACAACCGCTTCCTCGACAGCCGCCGGATGCCCGCCATCAGCCCCCCCTGGGGCACCCTCAGCGCCATCGACCTCAACACCGGAACCTACCGCTGGCAGGTGCCCCTGGGCGAATGGCCCGAGCTCACCGCTCAGGGTCTCCCTCCCACCGGCTCCGAAAACTACGGCGGGCCCGTCGTTACGGCCGCAGGGGTGCTCTTCATCGCCGCCACCCGCGACGCGAAAATCCGCGCTTTCGATGCCGAAACGGGGCGGGAGCTCTGGCAAGCCCCCCTTCCGGCCGGCGGCTACGCCACCCCGGCCGTGTATGCCGTCGGCGGGAAGCCCTTCGTCGTCATCGCCTGCGGCGGCGGGAAAATGGGCACCCCCTCCGGAGACGCCTACGTGGCTTTCTCCTTTCCCGAATGAGGAAACCGCCCCCATGCAGGCAATCCGGCAACCACGCGGAACGGCCCCTCCCGGAGCCCCCTGTGAAAGGCTGGCATCGTGCTGTGGAAAAAGACAGGAAGGAGTGCCCCTCGCCCCAAGGAGCCATCGGGCGGGTGGGCGGTGGGAGGTCCTGGGGGGAGTCCCGCATCGCCTACACACCCGCTCCCGAACCCCCACCTCCAACGAAGGCGGAAAGCGACCTCAGCCCTCCCCCTTGCGGTACTTCAGGGGGGTGGTGCCCGTGTGTTTCTTGAAGAAGTTGTTGAAGTGGGTCACCTCGGAGAAGCCCAGCGCGTAGGCGATTTCGCTGACGTTCCAGGGGCTGTGCTTCAGCAGCAGTTGCGCTTCTTTCAGGATGCGTTCGGCGATGACGCGCGAGGTCGTCTTGCCCGTGCTTTCCTTCACCGCCCGGTTCAGGTGGTTGACGTGCACGTTGAGCTGGCGGGCAAACTGGGAGGGCGCGCGCAGGGCGATGCAGGCGTGGTTCTCGTCGATGGGGAACTGCCGCTCGAGCAGCTCCAGAAAGAGGGTGGCGATGCGGTAGGAGGCGTTCATGGGCTGGCGGTCGAACTTCGAGCCGGGTTGCAGCTTCATGCCGAAGTGCAGCAGCTCGAAGACGAGGTTGCGCAGCACGTCGTACTTGTGCACGTAGTCGGACTCGATCTCCCGGAACATGCGCTCGAAGATGCTCTGCACGGGGGGCACCTGTTCGTCGCTCAGCTCGAAGACGTGCTCGCCTCCGGGCTGGAACACCGCGTAGCTCTGGATGTCGCCGAAGCCGTGGAAGAAGTGCTGGTTGAAGATGCAGTACACCCCGTCGCGGATGTTTTCCAGCTGGGCGCAGCGGTAGGGAATGAGGGGGTTGGAAAAGAACAGCGCCTGCTTCTGGACGGTGACCACCTTGTCGGCGTAGTGCATGTCGAAGTTGCCGAACACCAGCATGATCTTGTAGAAGTCGCGCCGGCGGTAGGGCACGGTGCGGGGCTTGCCCGGCTGCACCGGCTCGTGCCGGAACACGTTGAAATGACCGATGCCGTTGCGCAGGTTCTCCGGCATCCACTTGGCCCGGCGGCTGTAAAATTCCTTCAGACTTTCAGGCTTTTCCATAAGCGGTAAGTTACCGTTTTCAATCCGGTAGGGCAAGGGGCTCAATGCGCCCGATAGCTCCGCTCGAAGGTGTAGGTCAGGTTGAGGCTCCATTCGTAGTCGGTGTCGGCGATTCGGGTGCTGATGGAGCGGTTGTACATGAAGGCCAGGCTGAGGGGGAAGCCCTCGCGGCTCAGGCGCAGGCTGCCCGCCGTGTAGAAGCCGTCGATGTCGGCGATGCGCAGGTAGTAGATTTCGGGGCTGAAGGCCAGCTCCCAGCCCTTCGAAAGGGGGAACTTGCGAAAGACCGGCCGCAGCGACAGGAAGTGGTGGTCTTTGTCCACCGATTTCTCCCGCCCGCGGGCGTAGGCGTAATACATGCTCAGGGCGAAGCCCTCCCCGAAGCGGTACTCCGGCAGCAGCTCCAGCACCGGGAAGAAGCGCCGCGCCTGGATGACTTCCTCCTCCTCCCCGTCGCGGGTACCGTGCCAGTTGATGAAGTTCAGCGCGGGCACATGCGTGCCGACCTTCAGCCCGAAACGCGCCCCCTCCACCAGCCGGTAGCGCCAGATGAATATGATGGACCAGGGCTTCAGCCCCTCCAGCGCAAAGCGAAACTGCGGCTCGAAACTCAGCCGGCCCCGCCCCTGCACACTGACGATGCCGATGAGCGCCGGATCGCCCAACGTGAAGGTCGGCACCAGCGAAAAGCCGTTGTTCGTAGCGGTCACCGAACCCGAAACCTGCAATACCGCCCCGCTGCTGTCCGCCTCCTGAGCCGACAACCGCCCCCACATAGCCCACAACAGCAACACCAGCAATCCGATCCGCCCGAATGTCTTTGTTTGCATGGCCTGAGTTTTCTGCGTTAGAGGATTGTGGATTTGAGGATCTGAGGATTTGACGTGGGGGTTTGGGGTCGGGGTTTGTGGGACTTCTCCCACTCACAAAGGAACGACCCCGACCCGCCCCACCCCGCACCCCGATCAAACGGTTTTTTACGAAAATCAAACAGGGGGAGGGGATAGGGATGGGAGGACCGGAAAAGGGGAGCGAAACCGGAGTTTCCAAAGCCAAATCCTATATTTGCTTGGGAGGTGTAATATGATTATGCGATTGGAGAAAACCTTCGACAAGGACAGAAAG
>CAZBYX010000254.1:0-5981 GCA_964496055.1 uncultured Saprospiraceae bacterium | reverse complement strand
CAAGGCGGCCGACGGTTTTTTGAAGGTGCGTCGCTTGCACCCCGATTTTTTTTTTTTTTTTGCTTTAGTTGATTCGTTTCCGGAAGCGTTCAACCCTCCATTCACCCAAAGCTTCTCAACTATGAAAACCCGTTTGCACGTTCTGCTCCTTGCCACTCTCGGTCTGTTCCTCCTCTCCTGCGGCAAGGACGACCCCGCTCCTTTTCCCACCGATGACCCTACGGGGTTGGAGATGCACGACAGTGCGGCACTGTTCATGAGTTTCGACCTGCTGACTTCGCGGCAGGTGGTGCCCAAAAACCCCGCCGACACGGTCGCCATCACAGAAGGGGAGAAGATTCTGTCGCTGCCCAAATTCAAGGGCTGTCACGTCGATGTCCTGCTCGGGCAAGACGGCTCCTACAGCGCCGATGTGGAAATGGTGGATTTCCCTGAATTTCCCGACTACCCGCCCAACACCATCGGCATCGATCGCTTCCCCGAACACCTGCAGACCAAACGCATCGAAATCCGCGATGCCGTGGTCACCTATTACGGCAACGACGGGCAGGTGCTCATGACTGAATTCGAAGACCCCGACATCCTGCTGCTCATCCAGAACCTCGTTCAGGGGATGACCCGCAAGAACCTGCCCCCGCTGCCACCCGAAGGCATGGACCTGCTGCTGCAAGCCTTCCACGAAAGCGGCTTCGAAATCACGCCCACCGAGCTGGACCACCTCGTCGCCCTGACGCACCGCTACGACGACGGCTCCAAAAGCGTCCTCATCATCGACAAGCAACTGCAGCTCATCACCGGCCAGGCCAACTACGACCCCGCCGGCAACCTGAGCACCAAGTCCGATTTCCACTTCCAACCCGACCCCCAAACCGGCCAACCCGTGCTCACAGGACATCGCTTCGTCACCTACTACGATTCGCCGTTCAGCAATGTGAAAATGGCGGTCGTCCAGCGTTCGGCGGTGCGCAATTTCGTCTTGCAAACCGCCCCGTGAGCTCTCCAGCCACTTTGTTGTTTCATCTCTAAAATGGAAGGAACCATGAAAACACGTTCAGCATACCTGTTTCTGCTCTCTATCCTGTCCTTTTTCTTCACCCAAACCCTCCCGGCCCAAACCCGAAACACCGTTTGGCTTGATGGTACAGGGGCAAACTCCGAAGGCTGGGATGGCACCATCACCGATATGAAAGTGCTGGGCTATGACTTCGTCAATTTGGTCACCATCGGCAACGGCGGGAATTACCAACCGGGGGAGGGCATTGCGCAAGCGGCCGACATCCTCGCGGCCGATCTCGACGAGGAAAACATCCTCGGAATCGCCCACGATATTGGAGGAATCATTCTTCGGTTGGCTCAACTCCAGAACCCCAATATCAGCGCCATGATTTTGGACGGCGTACCCAACCAAGGTTCTTTGGCCATTGATTTTATGGTGAACACTCCGGCTCCCGGTGAGCGGACAGAAGCCCAACGAGTGATCGATGGCATCCAAGCAATCAAGGCGGGGCAGAACTGCGACGATTGCCAATTCGTCGAGCAATTCGAGTTGTGGGTGAACGACAATTTTGCAGCCAGAGAAATACTCATCGACCTTTCTCCCAATAGTCAGCTCATCCAAGAGCTCCGTTCACCTCAAAATCAACCTACCGTACCCTTTGTGGTGCTGTGGGGAAGCGCATCCGACCCTTTGACCAAATTCATTTCCAACATTGTTTTTCCCTTCTCCAATTCGGATCCCTTCACAAAGTGCTACACTGACTTTCTGCGCAACGCTCGAAAAAAAGCGAAAGAGCAGTTTTACCTGTCCACCATCCGAAACACGGAGGGCTTCTTCAAAAAGGTGGTGAACTTTTTAAAAGACCTCATTGAAGATACCCCCAACATTTTAGATGCCGCCCAGGACGTCATCGAATTCGTCAAAGGCTTCATCGACAACCACCGAAACCAGATTTTGGCGGAAATTCAAGCCATTCGAGACCGGGAAGAAGAACTCGCCCGCGTCTTGCAATGCGAGTTGGCCAACCAATCCCTGAGTGTGGAATGGTTGCTGGCGCTCAATCAGAACACGACCCCGGAACAAACCACCGTGGAAATCCCCATTCTCGAGGAATACGACGCCTGCCTGACGGAGTGCGGGGTGGACATGGCCTACGGCGACTGGGACTTGCCCTATACCTGCGAGGAGTGGTGCGCTCCCATCTTGGATCAACCTACCACCACGACCGTGGTCTCTCTGTACCAGCCCAACGACCTGCTGCTCACGGAGTTCGAGCAGAAACTCGAGGGGGCTGCCAAGGTCTATCACCTGGTGAACACCAACCACGTACAGGAGACCGACAGCAAGGTCGGTGTGTTGGCCGACCACCTGCAAGACATCTTCGACGGGGGAGCGGGGGCGGCGTTCGTGATTCCGAAGTGAGGGACGAGATGAAGGGCTCTACGCTCCTACGGACGGGCAGCCTCCCGGCGGTCGTTTCTTTGATCGGGGGGCTGCTCCTGTTTCTTCAAGCCTGCAAACCTCCCCCTCCCCGACCCTGGCAGCTGCCTGTGGCCCGATCTTTCAAACTCTACCCCATCCGCACCCAAAACCTCATCGTCCTGCCCGTCAGTGAAAACGGCCGAGATTGCCTGGCCGGGGTGGAGTTGGACAACGGCTCAGTATCCTGGAGGTATTGCGACAGTCTCCTGCGGCGCGCCTACTACAACCTAAGCCCCGGAGTCAAGACACCCTTCCTGCTGCTGCCCATCGAGGAGCACCTGCTCTGCCTCGACACTCGCACGGGGCGCATCCGGTGGCAGGACCGCAGACCCTTCCCGGGGCAGTCTCACCTCAGCATCCAGGACGGGCATTGCCTGCGCACTTACTTCGATTCTGCCACGCGCACCCACCACGTCTATGCCTTCGACCTGGAAACCGGCCAACCCCGCCTGCTCAAGTCCCTCACCCTTGACCCCCAACGCACCACGCTGGTGCGAACCCCCATCCAATTCTACGACAGCCTGCATTCCAAACACTGGATGGTTGCTTCGGTCATCGAGTACGAGCCCGGAAAATCAACGGACAGCTACCTGCTTTTCTGGGATAAGGAGCAACCCGATCGGGAATTCCGCCTGCCCGTCTTGCCCGACAACCCCTTCGGAAACGGCGTCACGCAACAACCCATCGTCAGGGGTCGCCGCTCCTATTGGGTGGCCGACCGTCAGCTCCTCTGTGTGGACCTCTTCGAGCGAAAGGTGGTCTGGCGCCGTGAATTGCCCCACGGGATGCTCACCTCGCGGCTGCTGTACGCCTTCGAGCGCCTCTACTTCCCCTGTGAAAACGAAAGGCTCTACGCCCTGGACCCCACCGACGGCGCCATCCTGTGGGAAGCTCCGTCGGCAGGCACCCCCAGCCGCATCCTGACGGACGGGCGGCGCCTCTACCTCATCGGGGGCTCCGACCGGCGGCTGCATGTTTACGACCCCCGAACCGGGAATCCGCTCCCTCCCCCACCCCTCCCCCGAACCGATAGGGGTTGGGAGCGGGTGTTCGGGGTTTGGGAGGGAGGGGTGCTGCTCTCGGACGGGGTTTCCTGGCAACACGTTCCGTTCCAATAGGTCCGGTGATTCAGGTTGCATACATTTCTGGGCGGCCAGACTTTCTTCGGTTCCTCGGTTCATCAAATCCTCGGTTTCTCGCTCCCTCAAACCCTCCAACCCTCGCTCCCCAAATCCTCGGTTCCTCGGTTCATCAAATCCTCCTTCTCCATCATTCACCGGCGCAATAAGAGGAGGGTGCAGTTTGCTCCCCGGCTTCCCATTCGGCGTAGGCGGTGGCGGTTTCGTACAGACGCAGGGCGTGCAGGCGCACGTTCGGGGGCAGCGCCTCCTGGAGCAGCTCGGCGAAATGTTGCACGAGGCGTTCGCAGGTGGGCTGGAACGGCAGGAGAACCACCTTCTGGTGGGTGGCTTTCAGGGATTCGAGCAATGCGGGCGGAGTGCGCTGGTTCAAGGCCAGGGCATGGTCGAAGGGGGCGAGGATGTGCTCGCGAACGATGGCTTTCAGCTCCCGGAAATCGATCACCATGCCGTCTTCCGGGTGGCCGGGAGCATCGCGGGGCTCCCCGATGACCGTCACGTGCAGTCGGTAGCTGTGGCCGTGGATGTGGCGGCACGAGCCCTCGTAATTCAGCAGGGCGTGGGCCATTTCGAAGGTGAAAATTTTGCTCACGCGAATCACGGCGGCAGCTACGATTTTTGAGGTGCCGACAGGGTCTGGAGTTTCCCGGAAGCCCCATAGGCGTTTGGGTCGAGGGGTTCGAAGTGGGCGGTGAAGTGGCGCAGGAAGGGCGGTTCGTAGGTGATGCGGAAGCCGCAAGTCTCCTCCCGATGCTTGAGCAGCTCGGCAAAGGTTTCCGCCACGTAGTCGATGTGGCTCTGGGTGTACACCCGCCGGGGAATGGCCAGGCGCACCAGCTCCATGGGTGCGGGGAGGAGGCTGCCGTCCTCGGCGTATTTGCCGAACATGACGGAGCCGATTTCGCAACTGCGGATGCCGCCCTTGAGATAGAGCGCACACACCAGCGCCTGTCCGGGGTACTCCTGCGGGGGGATGTGCGGATAGAACGCCCGCGCGTCCACATAGACGGCGTGCCCGCCGACGGGTCGCATGATGGGCACGCCCAGTTCGTGGAGGCGGTCGCCGAGGTAGGTGGTGCTCTTGATGCGGTAGTGCAGGTAGTCGGGGTCGAAGACCTCCTGCAAGCCGATGGCGATGGCTTCCATGTCGCGGCCCGAGAGGCCGCCGTAGGTGGCGTAGCCCTCCGTGATGATGAGCACCGTCTGGCATTGCTCGGCGAGCTCGCGGTCTTTGAGGGCCAGGAAGCCGCCCATGTTCACCAGCCCGTCTTTTTTGGCGCTCATGATGCAGCCGTCGGCCAGGGCGAACATCTCCTGAGCGATTTCGCGATAGCTTTTCCCGGCATAGCCTTCCTCGCGGTGCTTGATGAAGTAGGCGTTCTCGGCGATGCGGCAGGCGTCGAGGATGAAGCGGATGCCGTGGCGCCGACAGACCTGCGCCACCTGACGGGCGTTGGCCATGCTCACGGGCTGCCCGCCGCCGCTGTTGTTGGTCACGGTCAGAATGACGGCGGCGATGTTCCCGGCGCCGTAGCGCTCGATGTTTTCGAGCAATTGCTGGATGTCGAGGTTGCCCTTGAAGGGATGGAGCAGTTCGGGATGGCGCGCTTCCTCGACGGGGCAATCGACTGCCGTAGCCCCGGAAAATTCGATGTTGGCGCGGGTGGTGTCGAAGTGGGTGTTGCTGATGAAGACCTTTCCGGGCCCGCCGATGCGGGAGTAGAGCAGGTGCTCGGCGGCACGGCCCTGGTGGGTGGGCAACACGTAGGGGTAGCCCGTCAGGTCCTGGATGGCGGCTTCCAGGCGTTGCCAGCTCGAAGCGCCGGCGTAGCTCTCGTCGCCGCGCATGATGCCCGCCCATTGCTCGGAGCTCATGGCGGAGGTGCCGCTGTCGGTCAGCAAATCGATGATGACCTCCTCGGAATGCAGCAGGAAGGGGTTGTAGTGCGCCCGGCGCAGGTATGCGCGGCGCTCCTCCTCCGTCGTCAGCCGAATCGGCTCCACGACCTTGATGCGAAACGGCTCGATGGTGACTTGGTGGTGCATGGGCAGGGGATTACGTTGTTCGTTGTTGGTTGTTGGTTGTTCGTTGTTCGTTGTTCGTTGTTCGTTGTTCGTTGTGGGTGGGTGTGATAAAGTGGAGAGTTTAGAGTGGAAAGTTTAGAGTTGGGTGGGGTTTTCAGTTGACAGTAGGCAGTTGACAGTAGGCAGTAGGGTGAGGGTTTGGGTTTGGGTTTGGGGTTCGTCAGAATCTGGATTACCCCATACGGGCAGGCAAGATTTTCAGGATGGTTTGGGGCGCGCGTTAGGAGACAATTTATTTCAACCTGTCTCCATATATTTCCACGTGTTTCAACCCCCTC
>CAZBYX010000253.1:0-6021 GCA_964496055.1 uncultured Saprospiraceae bacterium | reverse complement strand
TTTCGAACGGAGTTCGAAAGTACGGTAGGTTGTACTCGCGCACTCCGTTCGCGAGACCCCTTTCGAACGGAGTTCGAAAGTACGGTAGCAGAGGGCGACCCCAAAAAAACACCCCACTCCGGGCGGCGAGCCGGGAGCGGGGTGGGGGAGCGGTGGGAGGGTGAACTCAGCGCACCTTGAAATCGTAGCGGATGGTACCGCACTGGCGATCGACGTTTCCTTTGCTGAACTTCCAGCGCTTGGCGTTGGCGATGGCGAGTTGCACGAGGCGGGCATCGGAGGTGGTGGAGCCGGCCTGGGTGTAGGTGGCTTCCACGACGTCGCCGTTGGCGTTGACGCAGACGCGCAGCATGACGGTGCCCGTTTTTTGGGAGCGGTCGGAAATGGGCGGCTGGGCCAGGATGCCGCGGCCGCGCAAACCCCCACCGACGCGCCCTTGCCCGCTGGTCGTACCGGTGACGATGTCGGAGTCGCCGCCGTTGGGGTCGCCCTGGTTGCCGGGTTTGCCGGTGTTGCCTTTGCCTTCGCCTTTTCCACCGCCCAGCCCGCTGCCGATGAGGTCTTCCAGTTTTTTGGCTTCGGCTTCTTTGCGGGCGCGTTCCTCGGCTTCCCGGCGGGCTCTTTCTTCCGCTTCGCGGCGTTTGCGTTCTTCGGCTTCGCGGCGGGCGCGCTCTTCGGCTTCTTTCTGGGCGCGTTCACGGGCTTCCTTTTCGCGCTGTTTTTTCAGGGCCAGTTCGGCTTCGTCATCGGCGGTCACCACCTTGCGTTCGGGCTGTTTTTGCGGGCGTTTTTCAGGTTCCTTGCGGGGCTTTTCGACGGGTTTTGGAGGTTCGACTTCTTCCGGTTCGGGCTGGCGTTCCTCCTCGCGGGTGGTGGGAGGGGCTGCTTGTTCTTTCGGGGAAGGGGGCGCGTTTTCATCCCCCTGACCGACTTCGGGGATGCCGAGATTGACCAGGATGCCTTCTTGCCCCGGGGGCGGGTCGGGGTACGTCAGCAAGGGCAGGATGGCCAATAGCACCAGAACGGTGTGCACCACGATGCTGGTGAGCATTCCCTTGCGCTTGTTCTTCTCTTCGTTGCGGCTGAGAGTGGCGTCCATGGCGAAAATTTTTGGTTCGAAAGACTTTCAGCGGGTCGTTCGCTCTGTAAGATAACGCCAAAAAGGTGGCGGTCGGTTACGCTTTCGGGGTGGGAATCGGTTTTCCCTCGAAAAAGGAGCAGGGTGGGAGGGGGGAAGCAGGCTGAGGCAGAGCCAGGTACAGCAGGGCCCTCAGTCCGGCTCGGCGGCGAGGATGGCGTTGATGTGGTGGCGCAAGGCGATGTCCATCACCTGAGCCACATACTGAACGGGCGTGCCCTTGTCGGGGGAGATGGTGATGTCGTAGCCGCGGGAGCCCCGCGAGCGGGCTTTGCGGGCCAGCTCCCGTTCCAGGTCGGACAGGGCGCGCCGCTTCCCGTTGAGGTAAAACCGCCCCCCGCGGGTGATGCGCACGTCGTCCAGGTCCTTGCTGCTGGTGACTTTGGTCGAGGAAGAGCCCGGCAGCTTCAGGTTCAGGGAGTTGGGCGCCACCAGCGAGGAGGTCAGCATGAAAAAGATGAGCAGCAGGAAGATGATGTCCGTCAAGGAGGACATCGAAAACTCCGCACTGACTTTGCTTCTTTTCTTCAGAGCCATGGGCAAGGGGTTTGGGGGTTGCACTCAGGTTTGGCGGGGCTGCGTGGCCAGGATGGCTTTCACCCGCAGCTTGCCGGCGATTTCGATGACCCGCGTGACGTAATCGAAGGGCACGTCTTTCTGCGCGGCGATGGTGATGGTCACGTTCTCGCGCCGCTCTTCTTCCCGCAGCAGGCGCCGGATTTCCCGCTCCAATCGCGAGGAGCGCGTGGGCTTGTTGTTCAGGGTGTAGCGGCCGTCCTGGTCGATGGTCACCACGATGGAAGTGGCGGCCACCGTGCGCGAGTCGGATTCCGGCAGGTCGAAGGGCTGAATCTTGACGAAATTCGACGTCAGCATGAAAAAGATGAGCAGCAGGAAGATGATGTCCGTCAAGGAGGACATCGAAAACTCCGCGCTGATTTTGTTTCGCCGTTTGAGGGCCATGGGGAAGTTTAGAGTTTAGAGTTTGCAAGTGGAGAGTTGGGTGGGGGTGGGGGGGAAGGGTTTGAGGTATGGAGGGAGCGTGCCCCGGGTTTTGGGAGTTTCGGGGGGCTGCCTTACACGGTGGGTTCCTGGAGCAGGTCCATGAATTCCATGGTGGAGCGCTCCATTTTGAAGACCACTTTTTCCACGTTGGCCACCAGGATGTTGTAGCCCACGAACGCCAGGATGCCGATGAACAGCCCCATGGCGGTGGTGATGAGGGCCTGGTAGATACCGCCGGCCAGGACGTCGGGGGTGACGTTCTGTTCGGTGGCCATCTTGTAGAAGGCCAGGATCATCCCCGTGACCGTTCCGAAGAAGCCGATCATGGGGGCCGCGCCGGCGATGCTGGCCAGAGTGGAGAGGTTCTTTTCGAGCTTGAAAATTTCCAGGTTGCCGACATTTTCGATGGCCGCGTCGATGTCGCGCAGGGGCTTGCCGATGCGCATCAGGCCTTTCTCCACCATGCGGGCGACGGGGGAGTCGGTGCTCTGGCAAAGGGCACGCGCCGCCTGGATGTTGCCCGCCGCTACGTTTGCGCGAATGTTGTTCATGAAGCTCTGGTCGATTTGAGCCGCGCGCTTGATCGTTAGGTAGCGCTCGACGAAAATGTACAGGGCGATGATGGAGAGCAGAAAAAGCACCAGCACGATGGCGATGCCCAAAGGCCCCCCTTCCACGATGATGTCCACCAGGCTTTGGGATTCCAGGTTGCGTTCGATGTCGGTTTCCTGGAACAGGAAAAGCGTGTGAAAGTGCATAGGTTCTCGTTTTTGTTGATTTGGTCTTGCGTCGAGTTGAAAAGGTTCGTTGGCGCGGGATGGTTCAGGGTACGGGAAGCGGGATGCGCTGCGCGGCGATGATGCGAGGCGGCAGTCTTCTCATGTCGAGCCCATCAACGTAACCCTGCTGAAACAAATTATTTATTGCGGGCTGAAAATTAGGGTTTTTGCCCTAAACCCGAATCGCCGCCCCCGAATAATAATTTTTCCCAAGCATCCCCTCCCCCGTCCCTGCCCCCAAACCTCTTCCCCTGGACTCGGCCTGCGGACATTTGCGCTGCTCGACGTTGCTTGAAATTTTTATTTTTGCCGACCTTGCGAAAATTCGCTGGGCGGGAACTTTCCCCGCCCCCGCCCGTTCAACCCCGCAGATATCGGGCAGACCGACCTTCACCTTCCGAAACACCGTCAAACAAAATGAGAAAAATCAAGAAAGTAGCCGTTCTGGGATCCGGCGTCATGGGATCCGGCATCGCCGCACACTTCGCCAACATCGGGCTCCAGGTTTTGATGCTCGACATCGTTCCTCCCGACCTGCCCCCGGAAAAAGCCCAGGACCGCGCCGCCCGCAACAGCATCGCTGACGGCGCCCTGCAAAAAGCCCTCAAAGCCAAGCTCAACCCCTTCTATGACAAGGCCTTCGCCCGGCGCATCACCACCGGCAATTTCGAAGACGACTTCGAAAAAATCGCCGATTGCGACTGGGTCATCGAGGTGGTCGTCGAGCGCCTCGACATCAAAAAGCAAATTTTCGAAAAGGTGGATCGCTTCCGCCGCAAGGGCTCGCTGGTCACCTCCAACACCTCGAGCATCCCCATTCACCTCATGGCGGAGGGCCGCAGCGAAGACTTCCGGCGCCATTTCTGCGGCACCCACTTCTTCAACCCCGTGCGCTACATGCGCCTGCTGGAAATCATCCCCACTGCCGATACCGACCCCGAGGTGGTGGACTTCCTCATGCATTTCGGCGACGTCAATCTCGGCAAGCAAACGGTGCGTTGCAAGGACACGCCCGCCTTCATCGCCAACCGCATCGGCGTGTTTTCGGGGCTCAAGCTCACCGAACTGACCGACAAGTACAAGCTCCGCATCGAGGAAGTGGACGCCCTCACCGGCCCCGCCATCGGCCGCCCCAAAACCGGCACCTTCCGCCTGCAAGACCTCGTCGGGC
Source organism: uncultured Saprospiraceae bacterium (assembly GCA_964496055.1). GTDB lineage: Bacteria > Bacteroidota > Bacteroidia > Chitinophagales > Saprospiraceae > CAZBYX01. The sequence goes on along the minus strand of CAZBYX010000253.1, from coordinate 1,928 downwards.
TCGACACCAATGAAAAGGTCGTCAATTTCGTCATCCAGAGCTGCCCCGACGACGAGTACATCCAAACCCTCAAAAACCGCCAGACCCCCAAGTACATCCAGTTCCTGCTCGAAAACGGTTACATCGGCAACAAAGCCGGGCAGGGCTTCTACAAGAAGACCGACCAAAAGGACGAAAAGGGGCGGCGGGTCATCCTCGCCCTCAACCTCGAAACCCTCGAATACGAACCCAGCCGCAAACCCGACCTGCCCAGCCTGAAGTTGGCCAAGCAAATCGAGGAGTTGCCCAAGCGTTTCCAGGCCCTGTTTCAAAGCGAGGACAAGGGGGGGCGCTTCCTCCAGGAATATTTTGCGGCGCTGTTCGCCTATGCCTCCAACCGCGTCCCCGAAATTTCCGACAACCTCTACAGCATCGACGACGCCATGAAGGCCGGCTATGCCTGGGACTACGGCCCGTTTGAGGTGTGGGACATGGTGGGGGTGGAAAAGGGCATCCAACTGGCCGAAGCCCACGGGGAAAAAGCCGCCGACTGGGTCAAGGACATGCTGGCCCAGGGGCACGGCAGCTTCTACAAGTCGGAAAGCGGCCGCCGCCTCTACTACGACCAGAGCACCAGGAGCTACCAGCCCGTCGCCAGCCTGGAAGGGATGATCATCCTGGACACCTATCGCGGGCAGAAACCCGTTCTGAAAAACCCCGAAGTCACCGTCCACGACATCGGCGACGGCGTGCTCTGCCTGGAATTCACCAGCAAGGCCAACTCCATCGGCGAGGGTGTGTTGCGCGGCATCAACGAAACCATTGACCTGGCGGAAAACGACGGCTGGAAGGGCATCGTCATCGGCAACAACGCCAAAAATTTCAGCGTCGGCGCCAACCTGATGATGATCGCCATGATGGCCTACGAGCAGGAATGGGACCAGCTCGATTTCGCGGTGCGCACCTTCCAGCAAACCACCATGCGCTGCCGCTACTCCGCCATCCCGGTCGTGACGGCGACGCAGGGCTATGTGTTCGGAGGGGGCTGCGAGCTGCTCATGCACTCCGACGGCGCCGCCTGTGCCGCCGAATCCTACATCGGTTTGGTGGAGGTGGGCGTGGGGCTCATCCCCGGCGGCGGAGGCACCAAAGAATTCGCTCTTCGCGCCAGCGATGAATTTCACGAGGGAGACGTCATGATTCCCACCCTCATCGAAAAGTTCAAGACCATCGCCATGGCCAAGGTGGCCACCAGTGCCCACGAAGCCTTCCACGACGGCTACCTGCTGCGCCACCGCGACGAAGTGGTCATGAACACCTGGCGCAACATCGCCGAGGCCAAAAAGAAAGTCCTCGACCTGGCGGAGGATTACGTTCAGCCCGTTCCGCGCACCGACATCAAAGTCCTGGGGCGCACCGGGCTGGCTGCCCTCTACGTCGCTGCCAACGAGCTGCGCCTGGGCAATTACGCCACCGACCACGACATCACCATCGCCAAAAAAATCGCCTGGGTCCTCTGTGGTGGCGACCTCACCGGCACCCAGGAAGTGTCGGAAAAATACCTGCTCGACCTGGAGCGCGAGGCCTTCCTCAGCCTCTGCGGCGAACAAAAGACCCTCGAACGCATTCAACATATGCTGCAAACCAATAAGCCGCTGAGGAATTGAGGGCACCGTGATGACGTGACGCGCGGGAAAGGTGGTTGCTCGTGGCTCGTGGCTCGTGGCTCGTTGGGTATGGGTTTGGGTTTGGGGAGTGTCAGAATCAGGATGCCCTTGATTTTTTGGATTTTCAGGATGGGAGGGGGAGTGGGTTGGGGACAATTTATTTCTATGTGTCTCCATTTATTTCCACCTGTTTCAATGTCTTTCCCATAGCGCACCCATCGTAAACCGATTGCGTACCCTTGAAACCTCGACACCATGAAACCTCGACACCATGAAACCTCG
>CAZBYX010000252.1:0-6095 GCA_964496055.1 uncultured Saprospiraceae bacterium | reverse complement strand
CTCGGTTCCTCAAATCCTCCTTCCCATCATTCGTCTTCATTCACCGGCGCTATAGTGGCGGGGTTAGGCAGGCAGGCGGGCTTCCACGCTGCGGATGGCCTGGGCGAGGCGCTCGGCTCCCTGCCCCTGGATGATTTCGAAGGGGGCATTCATGCGGGAGAGTTCCCGGAGGTAGCGCTGGAAGAGTTCGGGGCGGTCGTGGGGGTTTTCGCGCAGGGGGTCGGGTTCCCAGGGCAGGTCGGGGCTGCAGAGGAGGTAGAGGTTGGGGGGGGCGGCGCGCAGTTGCCGTTCGACCCAGGGGGGGCAGGTGCCGAAGCGGTATTCCGCCCAGATTTTGATGACCAGCAGGTCGGTGTCGCAGAAGAGGAAGTGGCGGGCCCGGCGGGCGGCTTCCTCCTGGCGGGCGCGCTGGGTGCGGGCGATGGTTTCGAGGTCTTCGAGGCGGTAGGGGCGGTCCAGGCCTTCGAGGTATTCGCGGGCGTATTCCGGCACGTAGAGCGTTTGGAAATGCTCGGCCAGGCTGCGGGCCAGCGTCGTTTTCCCCGTGGACTCGGGGCCGGTGAGGACGATGCGCAGGGGTGCATTCATGAGGGCTGCAGGAAGGGGCGGTCGGGGCGCGCTGCTCAGAAGACCGTCTTGCCGAACAGGATGACCCACACCACCACGTAAAGCACCGTGGGCACCACGACCCCCCGCATGGCTTCGGTGAAGCGCAGGCGGTTGTAGTAGTTCATGAGCACGGCGTTCAGGGCGATGCCGACCAGGGCGCTGGTGCGCTCGCGGAACAGAGGGCGAAACCCCGCTTCGCTTACGGCTCCGAGCTGCTCCAGCAAGTTGAACAACCCGAAGAACAGCCCAAAGCCCAGCAGAGGCAAGACCAGGGCCCAGAGGAGCCCCGTGCGGAATGTGTTTTTGCGAATCATAGGCTATCCGGTGGTTTTCGCCTCGGGTTGCACCTGCTGCTCCAGCACCTTCAACTCCTCCAGGCTGGGGTAGTGGGTCAGGTCGTGGCCGGAAGGAACGACCGAGGCGTAGCCGTTCTCCAGCGCCCAGATGTCGGTGCCTTCCTCCAGGTCCTTGCTGATGAACTCGCCGGTGAGCCAGTAGTAAGGCTGGCCGCGGGGGTCGCGGTGTTCGACGTAGTGCTCTTTCCAGCGCCCTTCGGCCTGCCGGCAGACCTTCAGCCCCCGGATTTGCTGGCGGGCCGGGAAATTGACGTTGAGCAGCTTGCAGCTGTTTCCGATGCCGTGGGTCAGCACGTGCTGCATCAGGCGGCGGATGAAGGGTTTGCAGGGCTCGAAGTCGGCGTCCCAGGAATAGTTCAGCAGGCTGAAGCCGATGGAGTCGATGCCTTCCAGGCTGGCTTCGAGCGCCGCCGAGAGCGTGCCCGAATAGATGATGTTGATGCTGGCGTTGCTCCCGTGGTTGATGCCCGAAACGCAGAGGTCGGGTTGGCGCCCCCGCAGCAACACGTGTTTGGCCAGCTTGACGCAGTCCACCGGGGTGCCTGTGCATTCGTAGGCTTCGAGCGAGCCGAAAAGACTGACCAGATTGAGCCGCAAAGGCTCGTGGATGGTGATGGCATGCCCCTGGCCGGACTGCGGCGAATCGGGCGCTACCACGAGCACCTCCCCGAGCTCCGTGCCGATTTCCACCAGGGCCCGCAGGCCCGGCGCTGCAATGCCGTCGTCGTTGGTGACCAGAATGAGGGGTCGCTTCATGGGAAGGTTTTGAGTGGTGGCCGGCAGCTGTTCCGTGGCGCGCACGGGCGGCTCCGGGCGGCAAAGTTAGGCCATCGGGGGGCAAGTGGGCGGGGGTGGGCGCTCATTCCACCTTTCGGAGCAATTTGATTTCCACGCGCTGATTCTTTTTGCGCCCCCGGAGGCTTTTGTTGGAGGCTTTGGGCTTCAGCTTGCCGAACAAGCGGTCGTCTATGCGGTCGGCGGGTATGCCGTGCCGGCGCAGGTAGTCTATCACCTCGTTGGCGCGGTCGGCGGAGAGGCGCAGGCAATAGTCTTGCTGCGGGATGCTGTTGGTGTGCCCCTCGACGAGGACGCGCAGGGCGGGGTCTCGGCGCAGCAGCTCCAACACTTCCTCGAGGAAAGGATAGTGCTCCTCCACCAGGTGGAAGGAGTCCGATTGGTAATAGAGGATGACCACCCGCTCGACATCGTAAACGGGAACGGGTTCGGGTTTGGGTTCGGGGGCGGTGGGACCCGGGGAAGGAGGCTCGGGAGCGGGTTTGAGTTCGGGGGTGGAGGTTGGGGTTCGTGGGTTGACCAAGGTCGGCAGGGTGTCGGGGGGGGTGGGTTTGGGGGACGGCGGCGGCGGTGGGGGTTCCTTTTCCACCACGACGACGGGCTTGGGCGGGGGCTCCACGACGGTGACGGTGCGCACCACCGTCACCTGACAGCCGTTGGCCGTCGCGACGGTCAGGCGAATGGATTTCTTGCCGGGGCTGCGGTACACCACTTTGTGCGGGCCTTGCCGGCTCGATTTCTGGGGGCTGGCACCTTCGCCGAAGTTCCAGTCCCAGCCCACGATGCCCCCGGGAAAAGTGCTGGCGTCGCGCAAACCCAGGGGCTGCCCCACCTCGATGGTTCGTTTGGAAAGGTAGAAATGCGCCTTGGGACTGACGAAGGTGCCCGTGCCGCCGAACTCGATGGAGAAGCCGCTGCCCGTGCGGGAGAAGTTCTGCACGACCAGGGCATAGCTCTTGCCGGCTTCCATGACGAGGGGGGCCAGGAAGTTGTCGTCGCCGAAGGCGCAACCGGCCGATTCTTCGAAATCGAGGGCCCCGTCGCGCAGGCCGGTGGCACCGGTGCAGGCCGCCCAGCTGCTCGGGGGGGCGTTGAGGTTTTCGCCGGAAGCCATGCACCGCAGGGGGATTTTTTCAGGGCAGCCGTCGAGGCCGTCGGGCAGGAGGAAGACGGCGAAGTCGATGTCGTCGCTGGGGTTGACGGGGGTGAGGGTGAAGGTGAGGGTGCCGGGTTGGTCGCAGGTCCATTTGTACCAGGAGGAGCTGTTCTCTTCCTGCAGGCAAATGCCGTTCAGCTCGTGGCGGTTGCGGCCGGCGCCCGTGAGGCTGGGCACGGTGAAGCCTTCCTTGTCGCACAGTACCACGGCGGAGCTGCAGTCGGAGGAGGGAGAGGGCACCGCGTTGAAATTGTTGATGCACAGCTGGAAGGAGCCTTCGCTGCCGTTGCGCCCCGAGACCTGCAGGTAGTAGGTGGCGCCGATGACCAGGTCGGTGGCGAAGGATTCCACGATGCCGTAGCCGAGGTTGTCGGAGTTGCAGCTCACCTGCCGGCCCCCGCAGCCGCCTTCGTACAGGGCGATTTGGGGGCGTTCGAGGGAGCCTTTGGGGCCCTCGGCCATCCTGCCTTTCACGCTGATGTGGAGGGTGTTGCCGATGGCGGTGAAGCGGAACCAGACGTCCGGGTTGGAGCCGAACATGGAGGGGAAGCAATCGCCCTTCACCGGGGAGCCGGCGGCGTCGCGGTTGTGGTAGGCGCCTTCGGGGGAGCACCACCCCTGCAGGTTGGTCAAGAGGACGGCCTCGGCACAGGCGTCGTTGCGGGGCTGCGCCGACGCACCCCCGGCCCCCAACACCCAAACCAATACCATCACGGGAATTGCTCCTCGCATCGCTTCGCTTTTCCAAACTAACGCTTCCGAAGGCAATAAAGATATGGAAAGCCGACGGGAGTGCCCAGCCGCAGCGCCCCCCTCACACTCCCACCGCCGCCCCCGCACGGCAGGGGGGCGGGCTTGCAGGCAGGGAGTTTCTGGTTAACTTGGCGCCGAATCCAAATCCTTCGGCATGCGTTCGTTTTTCCTCTGCTTTACGTTGCTCATGAGTTTTGTTTCCCTCTTCGCTCAACAGGGGCGGGATGCCCGCCTGCAAAAACGAGCCGAGAAGCTGGCTCACAAATTCATCATCGTGGACGGGCACGTGGATTTGCCCTGGCGCCTGAAAAAATCCAACTTCCGCCTCACGCGCGAGTACATCGGCATCCCCGTCGAAAGCTCGGAAGGGGACTTCGACTACGTGCGCGCCAAAAAAGGCGGCCTCGATGCGCCCTTCATGTCCATTTTCATCCCCGCCCGCCACCAGGAAACCGGCGACGCCAAAGAAGTGGCCGACACCCTCATCGACATGGTGCGCGGCATCGCCCGGGCCCACCCCGACAAGTTCGCCCTCGCCCTTAGCCCCGCCGACGTCGAGCGCAACTTCAAGCGCGGCCTCCTCAGCCTGCCCATGGGCATGGAAAACGGCGCCCCCATCGGCGAAGACCTCGACAACGTGGACTACTTCCACCAACGCGGCATCCGCTACATCACCCTGACCCACAGCCGCGACAACCAAATCTGCGACAGCAGCTACGACACCACCCGCACCTGGAACGGCCTGAGCCCCTTCGGCGAACAGGTCGTGCGCCGCATGAATCAGGTGGGCATCATGGTGGACATCTCCCACGTCTCCGACAGCGCCTTCTGGCAAGTGATGGACATCACCCGCGCGCCCTGCATCGCCTCCCACTCCTCCTGCCGCTATTTCACCCCCGCCTTCGAGCGCAACATGAACGACGACATGATTCGGCGCCTGGCCCAAAACGGCGGCGTCATCATGATCAATTTCGGCTCCTCCTTCCTCGATGAAAACGTGCGCCTCAAACGCGACTCCCTGCGCTCGGTGCTGCGCAAACAACTTCAGGAACGCGGCATCGAATCCATGGACGACCCCGCCGCCCGGGAATTCATCCGGCAATTTCAGCAAGCCCACCAAAAAGAACTGTTCGCCGACGTCCAGAAGGTGGCCGACCACATCGACCACGTGGTGCAGCTCGTGGGGGTGGACCATGTGGGTTTGGGTTCGGACTTCGACGGGGTGGGGGACAGCCTGCCCACCGGCCTCAAAGACGTGGCCGCCTACCCGAACCTGATTGCCGAACTGCTGCGCCGCGGCTATTCCCGGAAGGACATCCGGAAAATCTGCTCGGGCAACGTGCTGCGCGTCTGGCGGCAGGTGGAACGAATCGCACAGGCAAGCCAGCCATGAGGAAGAGCTTCTACTGCATCGATGCCCACACCTGCGGCAACCCGGTGCGGCTGGTTGCCGGCGGCGCCCCCTTCCTCGATGGCGGCTCCATGATGGAGCGCCGCCTCCATTTCCTCGAGCACTACGACTGGATTCGGCGCGGCCTCATGTTCGAACCCCGCGGCCACGACCTGATGTCGGGCAGCATCCTCTACCCGCCCTGCGACCCCGCCAACGACGTGGGCGTGCTGTTCATCGAAACCAGCGGCTGCCTGCCCATGTGCGGGCACGGCACCATCGGCACGGTGACCATCGCCATCGAGGAGGGCCTCGTCCGCCCCAAAACCCCCGGCCGCCTGCGCCTGGAAACGCCGGCCGGGCTGGTGACCGTCGCCTACCGCACGGAGGGGCGGCGCGTGGCGAGCGTGCGCCTGACCAACGTGCCGGCCTTCCTCTACCGCGAAAACCTCCCGGTCGAATGCCCCGACCTGGGGCCCCTGCGGGTGGACGTCGCCTTCGGCGGCAACTTCTACGCCATCGTGGACCCCCAGGAAAACTTCCCCGGGCTGGAAGCCTTCACCGCCGCCGACCTCATTCGCTGGAGCCCCGTCCTCCGCCGGCGCCTCAACGAAAAGTACGACTTCATCCACCCCGAAGACCCCCGCATCCAGGGGCTGAGCCACATCCTCTGGACGGGCAAACCCCTCTCCCCTGAAGCCACCGCCCGCAACGCCGTCTTCTACGGCGACAAAGCCATCGACCGCTCCCCCTGCGGCACCGGCACCTCGGCGCGCATGGCCCAATGGGTGGCCAAGGGCCGCCTGCGCCCGGGCGAGTCCTTCGTCCACGAAAGCATCATCGGCTCGCGCTTCGTCGGGCGGGTGGAAGGCACGACCACCTGCGGTTCGCTGCCCGCCATCATCCCCTCCATCGAAGGGTGGGCGCGCATCACCGGCTACAACCACATCATCATCGACGAAGAGGACCCCTACGCCTTCGGGTTCCAGGTGGTGTAGGGCAGGGGGGAGGCGGTTGGGGGACGGACGCCCGCCCG
>CAZBYX010000251.1:0-6121 GCA_964496055.1 uncultured Saprospiraceae bacterium | reverse complement strand
GCGGTGGGGATGCGGAAGGGATAGATGTTCTCGACGCGCTGGGTCAGGCGGAAGCGGCTGTGGAGCTGCCCGCGCGCATCGAGCACCTCGACGTTGAGGGGGTGTTCGTCGGGGAAGGTTTGCCGGGGGTCATCGAGGATGAAGTTGAGGAAGAGGGTGTCGCCGGGGCGCCAGACGCCGCGCTCGCCATAGAGGAAGCCCTTGAGTCCGCGTTGCACCTGAGTGCCGCCCACGTCGTAGCGGCTCAGGGAGAGGGCGTCGCCGTCGCTGAGGCGCAGGTAGCCCGATTCTTTTCCGCGGGTGGCGACCACGGCGAAGGGGGGGCGGGGAAGTTCCACAGTGGCGATGCCGTCGCCGTCGGTCAGGGCGCTGCCCAGGGGCTGTTGCTGGTAGTCGAAAAATTCGAGACTGACGCCCTGGGCGGGCTTGCCGCTGCGCAGCTCCGTAACGACGGCGAAGAAGCGGCCCTGCTCGCCGCCCTTGACCAGCAGCCCCAGGTTCGAAGCAAGCACATTGCGCCGGACGAAGTTGTGCGACCCGTAGTAGGCTTTGCGGCAGGGGTTTTGGCGGTCTTCCCAGTGGTAGTCCTCGTCGTAGCCGTAGATGCCGGCCCAGTCGTCCCAATAGCTGCGGAAGTTGCCCTGCGCGTCTTGCCCGCCGCTATGCAGTGGCCAGGGAGTTCCGGCGGCATCGGGGCAGGGGTAGGCGGCGTATTCCTTCCGGAAGCTGAGTCGAACCTGGTAGATGGCTCCGGGGTCGGGCTCGATGAGTTCGGCCAGGTCGAGGGCGTAGCGCCCCCAGCGCTGAAGGCGCACCCGGTCGGAGAGGGCGGTGAGGGGGAGGGTTTGCTGCAAAACGACGCGCCCGACCTCCTGCAAGCTGTTGGAGCCGTCCAGGGAATTGTACTGGAAGAATTGCAGGACGTTGTTGCTGAAGATTTTGAACACCTCCACGTCCACCTGGCGCAGGCCTATCGCCTCGAATGGGAAAAGGAGATTCTCGCCCTCAGGCACGAGGATGTTCCCCGTGCCCACCAGGCGCAGTTGGGGTTTGGGCGGGTCGAAGACGAGCTCCTGCCGGTAGGCTTTGGGCAACTTGCGCCCCGCTACGTTGCGGATGCCGGGGGCCAGTTGCAAGGTGAAGGCGCCCTCCAGGTCCGAATCGGGGAAGACCAAAAGGCGGTTGCCCTCGACCGAATAGCTCAGCCCCCCGGAATAGCCGCTCAGCGTTACCAGGCCTTCGAGGTCTTGGTCTGAGGCCAGGGGGTCGGAAAAGGCGATGCGCACGTGCGGGGCATCCTCGAAGAGGACTTCCGCCTGCAGCACCTCGAAGTCGCCGAGCGCCGGCACGCGAACGGTTCGCTCCCCCCGGTCGCGGCTGCCGAAGGAGCGGCCGTTCCAGCGGAGGCGCACTTCCGAAGGAGCCTCCGCCCGCCGTATTCCGCCCACCTCGAAGGGGTGTTCCGTGCCGGCACCGCTGCTCAGCCACCGAATGCTCAGCGGCTTGCCCCCCTGCTCGGCTTCCAGCACCCCTTCCAGTTCGTCCACCTCGGCCAGGTCGTTGGTGAAAACCGTACCCCGCAAGACCTGCCGCTCCAGAGATTGGGGCGACTCGGGGCTCAACCCCTCGATGGCTACGCTGAAGCCCCGCTCCCGGGTGCGGAAATCGAACTCGAAGACCTCCAACCCTTCCTCCAAACCCGAAAAGAGCCGGTCCAGCCGCAACACCGCCCGATAGTCGGTGGCGGGTTGGAGGGGCGGGTCGGGGTGGAAGGCCAGGGTGCGGGCATCTTCCCAAACCAGCCGCCCGCCCGCCCGCGGGCGCAGTTCCAGCAACCCTTCCTCGGCTGCTTCTCCCACTGCCTCGGGGGCGACCACCTCCTGGGCGAACACCACGCGCACCGGTTCGCCCCGCGAAACCTCTCCCGAAGTGTAGGCATAAACCAGCGAGCCCAACTGCTCCGGAGGTATGGACGATTGACGGGATTGGCAGGAGGTAAGGAGGAAAACGATAAGGAGCGGGAGCCCGCTCCAGCGGAAATGGGGGGTGAGTGGCATGATGGGAGGTAGTTTTCTGAATCTGGGGTTTGGGCCCGCCGGCGCTATCGCACCCCGGGCCCAAGCCTTTGCAGGGGAAAGTTCGGGTTATTCGCCCGAAAAGGGAAACGAAGGGTTCAGAAATGCTTGATTGGGGGAGGGCGAAAGGTCATCCTTCCGAACGCGTGATGCGGATTTCGACGCGGCGGTTGAGCGCCCGGGATTCTTCCGAGTCGTTGTCCGTCACGGGCCGGCTGGCACCGAAGCCGGCCGTTTCGATGCGTTCGGGGGCAATGCCTTTGGCGATGAGGAAGCGGCGAATGGCCTCGGCGCGCTCCTCGCTCAGGCGCAGCAGGTCTTCCGGCCGGCCCACGTTGTCCGTGTGCCCCTCGATGCGGATGTGCAAGCCGGGATTGGACTGGAGGATGTACGCCAGGCGGTCCAGCTCCGGGTACGACAGCTCGCGAATGATGGCTTTGGAGCGCTCGAAGTAGATGGGTGCCAGGGTGATGAGGCCGTTCTCTTCCAGGGGGTCGAGGGGCAGCTCGACCTCGTAGTCGCGATAGGCGGGAGGGGGCTCTTCGAAGTGGAGGCGCAGGGCGCTGGTCAGGTAGCCGGGGCTTTCGGCTTCCAAAATGTAGGGGATGCCGGTGGGCACCTTGAGGCGGAAGGTGCCGTTTTTGGCCAGCCCCTCGTGGCGGAAGTAGGCGCTCTGGGCGGCTCCGAAGCGGATTTTGGCCTCCAGGGGGCGCTGCGTGCGGGCATCCACGATGGTGCCTTTGACGTACACGTCTTCGCGGGGGCGGGCTTCCCGGATTTTGGCGCGAAAGATGTCGCTGGAGCCGTCGCGCCGGGAGGTGAAGTACAGATAGCCGGAGGGCTCGTGGAAGAAGGGGCGGCTCTCGTCCGCGCTGGTGTTGATGGGCGCCCGCAAGCGCCGGGGCACCGACCAGGAGAGCCAGCTGTCGTCCAGGCGCTTGGTGTAGTACAGGTCGTTGCCGCCCAGCCCGCCGGGGCGGTTGCTCGAAAAGTACAGGGTGGTGCGGTCATCGCTGAGGAAGGGCCCCGTCTCCCGGTAGGGGGAATTGACCACCTTGCCCAGGTTGACCGGCTCGGAATAGTGGTTCTCCTCCACCCGGAAAGAGACGTAGAGGTCGGTTTCGCCGTAGGTGTCGTGGCGCTCCAGCGCGAGGAGCAAGACTTCCCCGTCGCTGCTCATGATGAGGCTCACCCCTTCGCTGAAGGTGTAGTAGTTGTCGATATGCAGGGGTTCGGGAAAGCTCCAGCTGCCGTCTTCCAATCGACGAATGGTGGAAAAGCCTTCACTGAGTCCCCCCTCGGGGTGAAACTGGTTGATGACGACGAAGGTGTTGGGGTCGGGGGTGAGGGAGCAGATGCTGTTGGGCAGGGCGTCGTTCAGGGGCGGCCCCGGATGGATGACCCGGTCGAATTCGTTCTGCAAGGAGGTTGCCATCCAAACGTCCTGGTTGTATTCCGAGCAAGCCGGCTGCGCGATTTCCCGCCGCGCGATGGCCGAGTAGGCCTTCTCCAGTTCGCGTTCGAAAATCACCGCTCCGGCCTGCGAGATGTCCCGCCCGTCGATGACCAGCCGATGGCTGAACTCGGGGTAGCCCACCCGGGTGAAAAACAGGGTGCTTCCGTCTCGGGTCAGGAGCGGGGATATTTCATCGTAGCCCGTCGAATTGACGGCCGGTGGCAGCTTCTCCAGAAACAGGGGTTGGGCGGTCAGGCCGCCTCCGCCCGCCAGCAGCATCCCGGTCACCCAAAGGACTTTCATAAGCAGCGCGTTTCGGTTTTTGTCGGGTGAAGGTGTCTTCTTCGGGAAATCACGCGTACGGGGGGAATGTCGGCGAAGATCCGCCTCCCCAAAACCACTGCCCGGGCGGGAAGCCTCATCATCGAGGGCCGAATTCGGGGAGGGGAAAGGAATCACGAGCAAAGTTAGTGATTATATTTTTCAAAAATTTATATCAAATGCCCTCATGAGAAAATCAAAAACTGTGCTATCGAGCCCCGCCGAGGGGGAAGGGGGTCGCGTCGCTTTCCCCCAACGCTTTGAGCCCCAAAATTTTCCCGGGCAGGAATTTTTTTCGGGAGGGGGTGAGGGGCGGGGCTATGGAAATGTTTCGGAATTCCAATGATTTGTTTTTCCCCGGCGCGCTGTTTACTTTTGCCAAAGCAGTCTGAGAGTGGATGCCGGAAACGCAATCCACTGAAAATGAAAAAGCAACACATCAACCGGCGGCACAATTTCCAGGATGCCGAGCTCTACCTCAACTGTGTGGAGCGCATCCGTTACGCCCACCGCGACCTGGCCTTCTTCGAGCAATACGGCTACGACCTGGAGCGCCTCAAGCGCTTCAAAGCCCAATGCGAGCGCTTCCGCGAGCTGCCCGACGACGACGAGCTGCTCGGCGACCAGATGATTTGTACGGAAAAGAAATACAAAGCCGCCGACAAGCTTCGGGCGGCCATCCGCAGCCTGATGACGCGCGTGGCCATGAAGTACAGCAACCGCTCCGGGCGCTATCGCAAGTTCGGCACCGCCAAGCTCGGCGACATGAGCGACGCCCAGCTCCTGTTCTGCGCCCGCCGCGTGGTGCGCGTGGCCCGCCAGCAGATGGACTTCCTCGAAGAGGTGGGCGTCAACGAAACCCTCCTGCAACGCATCACCGAAGCCGCCCGCGAATTCGAGCGCGCCGTCAACATCCAACAGGACAAGGTCGCCGACCGCGACATCGCCGTCGAGCGGCGCATCGAAGCCGGCAACCAGCTCTACGACGAGCTCGTCAAGCTTTGCAACATCGGAAAAGACATCTGGGCCGGAAAAGACCCCGCCCGTTACGACGAATACTGCCTCTACGAAAGCAACAACGAACAGAAGAAAGCCCGCAAAGCCCGTCTGGCGGAATCCGCTCCTCCCTCCGCCGACGAAAACCCGCCTGCCCGGAAGTAACCCACCCCCCCTCCATGCGGGGAGGGAGTGCGTGGTTTGCCCCAAACCTCCTGCCTCCTCGTCGAGGCTTGCTTCCCGAAGGGGCGCATCGCCTTTCGCATACCTGCCATCTCAGCGGCTCAGTCCGGGGGGTCCAGTTTCAGCGTGACTTCCTCCTCCCGACCGTCGCGCAGCACCTTCAGGCGGACGCTGTCCCCCGTGCGGTATTTTTCCAGCTCCAGAATGACGTCGCCGGGCGATTGAACGGGTTGCCCGTTGAACTCGACGATGATGTCCCCCAGATGGACCCGCCCGTAGCGGTCCTGGTAGGTGGGCCGCAAGCCGGCGCGATGAGCCGCTCCGCCGCGCCGTACCGAACGGATGAGCGCTCCTTCCACCCCGAAACGCTCGGCCAACTGCCGGGAGACGAACTCCACCCCCAGCGACGGGCGCTTGATTTCGCCATAAGCGATGAGCTCCGGCACCACCCAGCGCACCACATCCACGGGAATGGAGAACCCGATGCCTGCATAGGCGCCGGAGGGGCTGTAGATGGCCGTATTGACTCCGATGAGCTCACCCGAAGAATTGAGCAGGGGCCCGCCCGAGTTGCCGGGGTTGATGGCGGCGTCGGTCTGAATCACGTCGCGGATGGGCAGCCCCGAGACGGATTTGATTTCCCGCCCCAGGGCACTGATGATGCCGGTGGTGAGGGTCTGGTCGAAGCCGAAGGGGTTGCCGATGGCGAGTACCTTTTGCCCCACGCGCAGGTCGTGGGAGGTGCCCACGGGCAAGGGGCGCAGCGATTCGGCCGGGGCGTCGATTTTCAGCACGGCCAGGTCCTTTTCGGGGGCGGCGCCCACCAGGGTGGCTTCGTAGGATTGGCCGTCGGGCAAGGTGACCAGGGCGCGGTTCGCCCCTTTGATGACGTGGTAGTTGGTGATGATGTGCCCCTGGCGGTCCCACACGAAGCCCGAACCCGAGCCCTGCGGGATTTCATAGACGTTCCAGCTGAAGAAGTCGCGTTGCAGGGTGGTGGTGGTGATGTAGGCCACCGAAGGGGAGGCCTCCTCGAACAGCTTGATGGTGGCCAGTTCGTCGGGGGTGAGCTTGCCGGGCGGAGCGGGGG
>CAZBYX010000250.1:0-6150 GCA_964496055.1 uncultured Saprospiraceae bacterium | reverse complement strand
ACTCCAAACCCTCCACTCTCCACTCTAAACTTTCCACTCTCAACTCTCCACTCAAATCCGAAACTGCATCTCCTCCTTTTCCTCCACCGGTGGGGCGGTGGGAGGTGGGGGTGCGGGTGCGGCCATTTCCAGCTCGAGCTCTTCGGCGGGCGCCGCTTCGTGTTCGGGGCGGAAGGCATGGGTTTTGCCGTCGGCGGGCACTGCGGGGAAGAGGGTGGGTTCCCGGCCGTCGAAGAAGGCGATGAGTTTTTCGATGGGCAGGTCGATTTGCCCGCGCTCGTACTTTTCGGGCTCCTGAGGCAGGTCGAGCACGTCGGCGGCGATGTATCGGCCGAGCTGGAAGTAGGACTCCCATTGCACGGGGTCGAAGAACTGGTCGGCGGTGCTTTCGTGGGGGAATTCGGGGTGGTAGATTTTGTACTTGAAGGTGTCGAACTTGAGGTTTTTGCGCCCCTGGGCGTCCACGGGGGGCACGAAGAGCTTGCGGGGCGGGGTGACGGAAGACTTGACGTAGACCAGGGTGCCCACTTTGACGGGGTCGGCGCCGGAGGCGGAGCGGGCTTGGAGGCGCTGTTCGGCCTGTTGGCGGGCCCGGTCTTCCCAGCGGGCGCGGGTTTCGGGGTCGATGGGGGCGTTGGGCGGGAGTTTGAGGTCCACCCGAAACTTGAGGGGCTGCCCTTCTTTTCGGGGGCGGAAGTAATTGACGAGCACCTCCACCTTTCGGGGTTGCGAATCATTCTTTTTTCCCTTGGATTCGGGTTGGTAGGTGACGGGTTCGCCGTTGGCGTCGGTGAGGAAGAATTCTTCCCAGAGCCTGTAGAGGTCGGCGATGGCGAAGCGGCGGCGGGAGTAGCCGCTGGAGGGCTTGGGGAAGATGCAATCGACGGGGTCTTGGCCCGGTCGGAAAGCGATTTCGATGCCGAGCTCGTTGCGGGCGCGCATGGCGAGGTTTTCCAGGTCGGTGAAGGAGAAGTCGGGGTCGGCGCCGGCGTCCACGGCGAGGATGAGGCGGCAGCGGCGGCGCAACAGTTCGTACACGGCGAGGTTTTCGATGTGGCCGCCGTCGGAGATGTTGAGCTTGCGGTTGCGGGTGCCGATGTTGCTGAGCAACTCTTTGAAGAAATAGGAAGGCCACCACACCCAATAGGTGGGCCACCAGCGCAGCCAGCGCGGGGGCTGGTAGGAGGGGTTGTTGACCCAGATGCCCAGCCGCGCGTTGAAGATGGTCATGAGCATGCTGAGCAGGCGGTTGGAATAGATGCCCATGCCGGGGTTGACGGCGGCGGCGCTCACCGTCAGGGCGGAGGGGAAGGTCAGCTTCCGATAGCCGGGGAAACGGGCCGTGGCCACGTAGCGCGAGAGCTTGCTGCCGCAAAACAGGGGCGAGAGCAGGAAATAGTCGCTGGCTTTGGCGCCCTTGAATTTCTCGTCTCCGCCGGGGTTTTGGAGGTTCAGGCAGGTGTTGACCAGGGGGTAGGGGTTCAGGTAGTTGGCAGCCTCGCCTTTGGGGCTGAAGAGGTCTTTCAGCCAGAGGTTTTTGTACTCCCCGGCGAAGGCCAGGAAGGTGTCCGCCAGTTGCTTGCGGTAATAGCGATGAAAGCTCAGGGCGTTGGGGTTGGTCAGAAAGCCCGCAAAGAAGAGCCCCACCACCAACAGCACAGCCCAACCGATTTCCTCCCCCTCGATGCGGCTGCCCGGGTCGAAGGACACCACCAACACGGCAGCCAGAAAAGCCAGCACCGCCACCAGCAATATGCTCTCCACCCAGTTCCACCACTTGGAAACGCTCAGGTGGTTGCGCATGAAGACGTTGGTCAGGAGGTGGAGCACCAGCACCGCCCCGAGAGTCTCCAGCAGCGGAAGGAGCAGGGTCCAAATCTGGTTGTCGGGGTTGCTCCAGTTCAGGGGGCTTTGGGCGTCGTCGATTTCGTACCAGGAGATGCAGATTTTGTAGAGGGTGAAGACCAAAATCAGGAAGATGGCCGGGCCCACCCAGCTCATCAGCAGGCTGGACAGGTAGCCCACCACCAGCAGGAAGGCGTTCCACATTTTGCGGATGCCCTGCTGCCCCGGAATCATGTACTCCCCGTTGGAGCGCAGGCGCTCGATGTGTGCCGGCTGGAAGAGGGCGTCGTAGCTGCCTTCCTTTTTCAGGGTCGTATGCACGTAGCCGCCGGTGTACCCCCCTCCCGAAACGGTGGACAGGTAGTCCGCCTTTTCGAGGATGTGAAAGCGGTTCAGCGTGCTGAGGAAGCCCAGGTTGATGGTCGCCGAACGGATGCCACCCCCGGAAAGGGCCAACCCGAAACGGGTGGATTCCAGGCTGCGGGCCGCCTCTTCGCCGTGCATTTTCAGGCGGCGCTGGCGCAGGGCTTCATCTTCTTCACGGAGGACTTCTTCGAGGGCGTAGGTTTTCAGCTCTTCGGTCATGGCGGGGGTAAGTTTGGTTCAGAATGCAGAAAGGACGGAGCAGGCGGGCAAGTCTTCGTCTCGGCTTACAATCTGGAGGTGATGAGCAAATCCAGGTCGGTGAATTTAATCTGAAATCGTTTGCCCAGGTATTCGTTGGTCAGGCACCCTTTGTACATGTACACCCCGTGGCGCAGCCCCGGGTGGTCGAAAAGCAGCCGCTCGATGGACTCCGGCCGACCCGCCTGCAGCAATATGGGCGTGAGGATGTTGCTCACCGCAATGGAGGCCGTGCGCGAAACTTTGGAGGCGATGTTGGGCACGCAATAATGAATGACTTCGTGCTTGACAAAGGTGGGATGCAAATGATTGGTGACCTCCGAGGTCTCGAAACAGCCACCCTGATCGATGCTCACATCCACGATGACGGAGCCGGGCTTCATCTCCATGACGACCTCCTCGGGCACCAGGATGGGCGTGCGCCCCGTCCGACTGTGGACGGCGCCGATGGCCACGTCGGCGGTGAGCAACTCCTTGCGCAGTTGGATGGGGTTGAGGGTGGAGGTGTTCAGGGGGCGGCCGATGAGATGCTGCAGCCGCATCAACTTGCCGACGTTGTTGTCGAAAACGCGCACCTCCGCCCCCAAACCCAGCGCCACCCGCGTGGCGAACAGCGCCACCACCCCCGCCCCTAAAATGACCACCTTGGCCGGAGGAACGCCGCTGATGCCCCCCAACAACACGCCCTTGCCCCCTCGGGTGGTGGACAGCAGCTCCGCCGCCGTGAGCATGGCCTCGATGCCCGCCAGCTCACTCATGATGCGCACGATGGGGAAGCTGCCCGTATCGTCCTGGATGTACTCCATGGCCAGGGCGATGACGCGCTTCTCCTTCAGCTTGTTGAGGTATTCGGCACTGATGACGGGCAGGTGCAAGGGCGAGATGAGCACCTGCCCGGGGTGCATGAGCCCGGCTTCCTCCAGCGTCGGCGGGGCCACCTTGATGAGGACGTCGGCCTGAAAGACCTGCTCCCGGTCGAAGAGGATTTCCGCACCCGCTTCGGAGTAGTCCGAATCGGTGTAGTTGGACTTCTCCCCGGCCTTGCTCTCCACCAGCACGCGGTGCCCGTGCGCCACCAGCGTCGCCACGGCACTGGGAACCAGCGCCACGCGGTTCTCCTGAAAGGAAATCTCTTTGGGAACGCCGATGACCGACTTTCCGCCTGGGGTGTCCACTTCCAATCGTTCGGTCTGGGTCTCGAGCTGGGTACCGGTCAGGGAAGGAGGTAGGTGTATCTTTTTGCGTTCTTCACTCATATACCCCGGTGTGATGGAGGAGGGTTCCTCGTGTTTTCGTTTTGCCGAGCAATGGCCTGAATTTCAATCCAACAAAAATAGGATTTTTCGGCTGGAATCCTCCAGCGGCTCTATGCGCACGTGGGCGCAGCGCTCCGGCAGCAGGGGTTCGAGCAGCTCCGGCCACTCGATGAAGCAAAAACGGCCCGAGTCGAGGTACTCCTCGATGCCCAGCTGGAGAGCCTCCTCCACAGACTCCAGCCGGTACAGGTCGATGTGAAAGACGGAGCCCCCGAAATCGGGGGAGCAGGCATAGACGTTGATGAGGGCGAAGGTGGGACTGGTGACGGGTTCTTCCACCCCCAATTGGCGGCAAAGCGCCTGAATGAGGGCGGTTTTTCCGGCGCCGAGGGGCCCCGAGAACGTCCACACACGGGGGAGGTCGGGGGTTTGCAGCAAGGCCCGCGCGCAGGCGTCCAATTCGCGGGGGTGTTTGACCAGCAGCTCCATGGGGAAATCATTTTCGGCCGAAATCGGCGGGGATTTCCCCCCAGCGCTCGGTGTCCCATTTCAGCAGGGGGATATCCCATTGGTGGGTGGCGAGCCAGTGTTCGGCCCGGCGGATGAGCTCGTGGAGGGTGCGGGTTTTGGGGTTGAGGGGCAAGGTGGTCTTGCACTTTCCCTTGCGCACCCAACCGATGGCGATTTGCGAATCGCTGTAGATGGGCAGGCGGGTGCCCTCCTTGGCCTGCAAGGCCAGCGCATGGACGATGGCCAGGAACTCGCCGATGTTGTTGGTTCCCAACTCGAATTTTTGGTGGAAAATCTGGGTGCGGGTGCGGGTGTGCACACACTGGTACTCCATGGCGCCCGGGTTGCCGCTGCAGGCGGCATCCACGCTCCAGCTTTCCCAAACGACCCCTTCCATATCCTGGGGGCGGGGGGCTTCCTTTTTCGACACCGTGGACTGGGAGATGTAGTCGGCGAAGGAGCCCCGGAAGGCTTGCTCGGCTTCCTCTCTGGTTTTGAAGCTCTTGTAGCGCGCATTCGGAAAGCCCTTGATTTGCGCCTGGCATTCGGCCCAGCTCTCGTAAACTCCCGGTCTCACCCCCTCCCACACCACGTAGTATTTCTGCTTTTTCTTACCCATCGGCTCAGCTTTGGGGCGAATGTAGGGAAATTCGACTTTGCCGAGGATTGCTTGCACTGCACCGACAAGGGGAAGAGCCAGCCCCACCTAATTGCATGGGGAAAAGCTATTTTTGCAAAAGACCACCGACCAAACCACCTTCGAATGGAAATCAGAACCGACCTGTATCTGGGCGATTGCAGGGAAATCTTGAAAAATATAGCCTCCGATTCCGTTGACCTCATCTTCACCTCCCCTCCTTATGCCGACCAACGGCGAAACACCTATGGCGGCATTCATCCCGACGATTACGTCGAATGGTTCTTGCCCATCACCCATGAACTGCTGCGCGTTCTGAAACCCACCGGCACTTTCGTGTTGAACATCAAGGAAAAAGTGGTGAAGGGGGAGCGCAGCACCTACGTCCTCGAACTCATCCTCGAGATGCGCAAGCAGGGCTGGTTGTGGACGGAAGAATTCATCTGGCACAAGAAGAATTGCTACCCGGGCAAATGGCCCAACCGTTTTCGGGACGCCTGGGAGCGCTTGCTCCAATTCAACAAGCAGCGCAAGTTCCACATGTACCAGGAGGAAGTCATGGTGCCCGTGGGAGACTGGGCGAAAACCCGCTTGCGCAAGCTCAGCAACACCGATAAGCAGCGCGATGAATCCCGGGTGGGCAGCGGCTTCGGAAAACGCATTGCCAACTGGGTGGGCCGCGAAAAAGTCTATCCCACCAACGTGTTGCATCTGGCCACCGAATGCAGCAACAAAAACCACAGCGCCGCCTTCCCCGAAGGGTTGCCCGAGTGGTTCATCCGGCTTTTCACCCGCCCCGGCGACACCGTGCTCGACCCCTTCATGGGCTCCGGCACCACCAACAAAGTGGCGCAACGCATGCACCGAAACTCCATCGGCATCGAGATTCAACCCGACTACTTCGAACGGGTGAAAGCAGAGCTCGCCCCCGTCATCCACGTATTGTTCGAACCCCCGGAACATTATGGGAACGTTGAACCTAACGGCCGTTCAAAACTACATTGAGGAAAACATCGGCCGGTTTCACCGGAAAAGGCTGGAGAAAATCGAAAACCTGGACTTGAAGCAATTGCTGAAACGGAAAAACCCTTACCTGTTTCGGGTCAAACACCTGCTCGTCGCGGAAGACATCGTGCGGAGTTTCACCGACGCTTTCATCTCCTCCCATGAAGAAACCATCTTCGGAGACTGGCTCGAGGGGCTGGCCATTTTCGTCTGCCAGCAGGTTTATCAGGGGCGCAAATCCGGCATCGAAGGCATCGACCTGGAATTTGAAAA
>CAZBYX010000249.1:0-6175 GCA_964496055.1 uncultured Saprospiraceae bacterium | reverse complement strand
CCTACGACGACCGGGAGCTGTTGCGCTGGCAATCCGTGAGCGACTCTGGCGCCGATCCCCGTCCATAGCACTTCCATAGCCAAGTTGGTCATTCGGATGGAAAGTCGTTGCGATTCTAATCGTTCCGGGGGTGGCTCCGGGAAGGTTGGCCGGGCGGGATTGTTGGAAAAGCGCCCTTGCCCGATTATATTGCCCCCTCTTTTGAAAAAGAAAAACGTTCACGGCAAAAACCAACGAAATGAAGCACCGCAAGATCACCCTCAGCGAAAAGGAAATTCCGGAGCAGTGGTACAACATCCTGGCGGACATGCCCAACAAGCCCTTGCCGCCGCTGCATCCGGGGACGAAAGAACCCATCGGGCCGGAGGCGCTGGCGCCCCTGTTTCCCATGGCGTTGATCGAGCAGGAGGTCAGCACCGAGAAATGGATCGACATCCCGGAGGAGGTGCGCGACATCTACGCCATGTGGCGCCCGACACCCCTGTATCGGGCCTACGGGCTGGAGAAAGCCCTCGACACCCCCGCGAAAATTTACTACAAGTACGAGGGGGTCAGCCCTTCGGGCTCGCACAAGCCCAACACGGCGGTGCCGCAGGCTTATTACAACAAGCAGGAGGGCGTGAAGCGCATTACGACGGAGACGGGCGCCGGGCAGTGGGGCAGCGCGCTGGCCTTCGCCTGCAACCGCTTCGACATCGAGTGCGAGGTGTACATGGTGAAGGTGTCGTACGAGCAAAAGCCCTACCGCAAGGTGATGATGAACACCTGGGGCGCCCGGGTGCTGCCCTCCCCCTCGGAAGCGACGGAGGCCGGGCGCAAAATTCTGGCCGAAGACCCCGACTCCACCGGCTCGCTGGGCATCGCCATTTCGGAGGCCATCGAGCGGGCGGTGAGCGACGAGCAGACCAAATACGCCCTGGGCAGCGTGCTGAACCACGTCAAGCTGCACCAGACGGTCATCGGTCAGGAAGCCATCAAGCAGATGGAAAAAGCCGGCGACCTGCCCGACCTGGTCATTGCCCCCTTCGGCGGGGGCTCCAACTTCGCGGGGCTGACCTTCCCCTTCCTGCGGCTGAACTTCGACGAGGGGCGCAACATCCGCTGCATCGCCAGCGAGCCCAAAAGCTGCCCCAAACTGACGCGCGGGGTGTTCCGCTACGATTTCGGCGACACCATCGGCATGACGCCCCTGCTGCCCATGTACACGCTGGGGCACAAGTTCGTGCCGGCGCCCATCCACGCCGGGGGCTTGCGCTATCACGGGGCGGGCGCCATCGTCAGCCAGTTGCTCAAGGACGGGCTGATCGAAGCCACGGCGCACGACAACATCGAGGTGTTCGAAGCCGGGGTGCTGTTCGCCCGCTCGGAGGGCATCATCCCCGCCCCCGAAGCGACCCACGCCATCGCCACGGTGGTGGCGGAAGCCAAAAAGTGCAAGGAGGAAGGGGTGTCGCGCACCATCCTCTTCAACCTCTGCGGGCACGGCAACTTCGACATGCGCGCCTACGAAGACTACTTCGCCGGCAACATCGTCAAACACGAATTGACGAGCGAGGAAATCGACGCCCTGCTGGCCCAGATCGACACGCCCGCCGTGGAGTGATGCTCCCCCCTGACTCCAACCGCTAACCCATCCCTCCCCCTTGCCCGGGCCCCGCGCCCGGGCTTTTTTTCAGGAGCAATGCGAGGCCCCCCCCGGAAGGGTTGAGGGGCGGGTGGGGTATCCCGTCCTTCGGGCGGATTTTTGAAAATTTGGTCCGTTGAATTGACCAAATTCAGCTAAATTTGGTCAGTGAAAGAGCCAAATTTGGCTGAATTTAGTCAGTCGGAACTCCGCAATCATGAAATACATCGCGCGGGTACAGGAGGCGCGCTTGTTGGAGAGCCTTCGCCCTCAGAAAGTGACCCTGTTGTTGGGAGCCCGCAGGACGGGGAAAACGGTTCTGGTGAAACGGATTCTCGAGCGGGTGGAAGAGCCGTTTCTCTTCCTGCAAGGCGAGAACATCGCGACCCAGGAATTGCTGAGCCGCAGGACGACGGCGCACTTCCAAAGTCTGTTGGGAGACAAGAAGTTGCTGGTTATCGACGAAGCACAGGGCATTCCGGAAATTGGAAAGGTGCTGAAGCTCATGGTGGATACCATCGAGGGGGTCAAAGTCTTGGTGACGGGCTCCTCGGCTTTCGGGCTGGCGGAATTGACCGGAGCGCCTTTGACGGGGAGGAAGACCACCCTGCATCTGTATCCCATATCGGAGGAGGAATTGCTGCCGGAGGAATCGCCGGAGGAGAAAAGGGACAACTTGCGGCAGCGATTGGTCTTCGGCTCCTACCCGGATTTGTTTCATCTGCCCAATCGGGAAGACAAGATCGAATTCCTGCAGGAGCTGCTCCAGTCTTACTTGATGAAGGATATCCTGGCGTTCGAGAATGTGCGCAATGCCCCCCAATTGTTCAACCTCCTTCGTTTGGTCGCCTATCAGGTGGGCAGCGTGGTCTCTTACAACGAATTGGGGCGCCAACTGGGCATCAGCAAAAACACGGTGATTCGGTACCTGGATTTGTTCACCAAGGTGTACATCCTGTTTCCCGTGGGAGGCTTCAGCAGAAACTTGCGCAAGGAGGTCGTCAAGAACTCGAAGTGGTATTTCTACGACAACGGCATCCGCAACGCGCTCATCGCCAATTTCAACCCCATCGAAATGCGTAACGACCAGGGGCAGCTATGGGAAAATTATGTCATCAGCGAGCGGGTGAAGTTCCAACACTACCACCGCATGGTGGTCAACAATTTTTTCTGGCGCACCTACGATCAGCAGGAGATCGATTGGGTGGAGGAAAGGGAGGGGCGCCTGTTCGGTTATGAAATGAAGTGGGGCGCCACACGCAAGACCAAAGTACCCAGGACATGGCTCCAAAGCTATCCGGAGGCCGAATTTCAGGTCATCACCCCGGACAATTTTTTATCCTGGGTCACCCCGGAAAGAACCTCTGAATGAAGTGGGGGGAGCTCCCCTGAATGCTGGTTTGCGGAGGGGGTTCGAGGGGGGGAGCTGGACGCATTCGCCCCCGGGGTGGCAGTTTTCGCCCTGTCCTCCCGGATGCAGGGCGCCCTGTCCGGGAGGGCTCCTTCCGAGCGGGAAGCATCTTTTACCTTTGCCGGCATTGCGAACCAAACCTTCCCAGGATGAACCACCGACTGTTTTCGCTGCTTTTGTTTTGCCTCCTCGCAGGGGCTTCTTTGCATGCCCAGATGACGGCGCATGCCATCAGCGGGCGGGTGGAGCAGGCCGCTGCGGGCGAGCGCGTGCACATCGCCCGCTTCGACCCCGTGACGCAGGATCGGGAGGACCTCGCCTCCACGCCCATCGACACCGCCAACGGCAACCGCTACCAGCTCTACTTCCCCTTCGCCGAGCCGGACCTGTTCGAGCTGCGCCTTCCGGGCCGCCAGACGGTGCTACTCGCCATCGACACGGGGCAAACCCACATCGAGCTGAACGCCGAGGGCAAGCGCGGCGGTTGGGTGGAAATCCAGGGCTCGCCCGACAGCGAGCTGCTGCAACAATACGAGGCCTTCCGCAAGGAATCTTACGAGCGGCTGGTGCGCCCCACCTACGATGCCATGAAAGCCGCCGGCGAGGCGGGGAACCGATCCGAGGAAATCGCCGCCGTGGCAGCCTACGCCGAAGCCAGCGAAGCCCACCGCCGCGAACTGCTCGAGTGGACCGAAAAGCACATCGGAACCTCCATCGCCCTGTACGGCACCATGCTGCGTTGGACGGGCGACTCCGAAATACCCCGACTGGAAAAGCTGGTGAGCGCCTTCGCCGAAGCCCGCCCCGACCTGAACATGACCCACGCGATGCAGGCCAAGCTCGAACGCTTCAAAAAAGTGGCGCTCGGCGCCCCCGCCCCCGCCCTCACCCTGCCCGACACGAGCGGTCAGGAACACAAGCTCCACGAGCTCCGGGGCACCGTCACATTGCTCGATTTCTGGGCTTCCTGGTGCAGCCCCTGCCTGCGGCAAATCCCCGACCTGAAGGAAGCCTACGCCAAATGGCACGAGCGCGGCTTCGAAATCATCGGTATCTCCGTGGACAGCAAGGCCGAGCGCTGGAAAGCCGCCATCCGCAAATACGAAATGAACTGGCCTCAGCTCTCCGACGTCAAGGGTTGGGCTTCCCGGGCCGCCGCCGAATACAACGTCACCTTCATCCCCTTCAACTTCCTGCTCGATGCCGAAGGGCGCATCCTCGCCAAAAACCTGCACAGCGGAGCCCTGGATGCGAAGCTGGCGGAGTTGTTGGGGGGGGAGTGAAGTCGGAACGGCAGTTGTCAGTTGTCAGTTGTCAGTTGTCAGTTGGCAGTTGTCAGTTGGCAGTTGGCAGTTGGCAGTTGGGTTGGGGTGTGGGTTTGGGAGGGGGATCGAGCCGCAGGGCTTCGCAGCTTTTTACGCAGATGTTCGCAGTAGGGTGTGGGTTGGGGTTAGCGGGCGGGCACTCTGCTTCCTCTGTTTGTACTCGGTTCACTCTGCGGTTAAAATCACACCCAAACCCAAACCCACCTTCTTGGTCGTATGGTGAAACCATGAAACCCCTCTTGTGTGAGTGGAGCGTTTAGAGTGGAGAGTTTAGAGTTGGGTGGGGGCACGGGTTTGGGGCTGTTGGAACGCAGTACTGCGCAGCTTTTTTCGCAGTTGACCGCAGTGGGCAGTTGACAGTGGGCAGTTGGCAGGTGGGTTTGGGAGTGGGTTTGAGGGAGGGTGCTGTTCACTCTGTGTGCACTCTGGCTTGACCGTATGGTTCAATCTGTGGTTAAAACAAACCCAAGCCTCAAACCCCAACCCAAACCACCGATTGCGCACCCTTGAGACCCTGAGACCG
The DNA here is from genome assembly GCA_964496055.1 of uncultured Saprospiraceae bacterium. Classification (GTDB taxonomy): domain Bacteria; phylum Bacteroidota; class Bacteroidia; order Chitinophagales; family Saprospiraceae; genus CAZBYX01. Next base: position 1,292 of record CAZBYX010000249.1, on the reverse strand, counting down.
TGAGACCTTTTATTTCTACTTGTCTCCACCTATTTCCATTTATTTCGATGTCTTGCCCATCGTACACCCCAGAAACCCCGAAACCTTTTTCGACCAAGTGTCGGCGTGACTTCGAGTCACACCGACACTATTTCCCTGTCTCCACATATTTCCATATGTTTCTAAGTCTTTCCCATCGTCCGCGGTGAATGGCCTTTTTCCCGTGGCGAAACCCACTTTCGTGAATCAAAACGAAGACCCATGTCCGAGCCCTGGATCGATCGCCCCGCCCCCGTTCGCCCCGGTGAAGAATTGAACCTGGAGGCGCTGGAGGCTTACCTTCGCCGCCACCTGCCCGAATTTCAGGGGGAGCTCCGGGTGGAGCAATTTCCGAGCGGCTATTCCAACCTGACCTATCTGTTGCGCATCGGGGAGCAGGCCCTGGTGCTGCGGCGCCCGCCTTTCGGAGCTCGAATCGCCACCGCCCACGACATGGGGCGGGAGTTTCGCCTCCTCTCGGCGCTGCACCCCGTCTGGGGGCGCGTGCCACGCCCCCTGCATTTCTGCGAAAATCCCGAGGTGCTGGGGGCACCCTTTTACCTCATGGAGCGGATGGAAGGGGTCATCCTGCGGGGCAACCTGCCCCCCGAACGCCGACCCGAACCCGAAGACATGCGCCGCATCGCCGAATCTTTCGTGGACACCCTGGTGGAATTGCACGCCCTGGACTACCGCGCCGCCGGCCTCGGGGAGCTGGGGCGCCCCGCCGGCTACGTCGAGCGCCAGATCCGGGGCTGGACCCAACGCTACCTTGCCGCCAAAACCGAGGAGCTGCCCGAGCTGGAAAAAGCCGCCGCCTGGCTTGAAGAACACCGGCCTCCCGAAAGCGACGTCGCCCTCATCCACAACGACTTCAAGTACGACAACCTCGTGCTCGACCCCGAGGACCCGACCCGCGTGCGCGCCGTGCTCGACTGGGAAATGGCCACCCTCGGCGACCCCCTGATGGACCTCGGCACCACCCTCGGATACTGGGTCACTGCCGACGACCCCGAGTGGCTCCAACGACTTTCCCTCAACCCCTCCACCCTGCCCGGCAACCCCTCCCGCTCCGAGCTGGTGGAAGCCTACGCCCGCCGCAGCGGCCGCGACCCCGGCGACGCCGTCTTCTACTACGTGTACGGCATCTTCAAGGTCGCCGTCATCGCCCAGCAGATCTATCGCCGCTACGTGGAAGGCAAAACCGCCGACCCCCGCTTCGCCCGCCTGAACCGGGCCGTGCAAGGCCTCGGCATCGCCGCCGCCCGCGCCAT
>CAZBYX010000248.1:4427-6176 GCA_964496055.1 uncultured Saprospiraceae bacterium | reverse complement strand
GCAGTTGCCGTTGGGACACCAGTCGTTGCGCCCCAGGAAGGGCGGTTGGGGGCAAGAGCAGGTGCCGCGCTTGGGGTCTGTGGAGGGGTTCAGCCCCCGGGGGCTGCGGCCGGGGTTGTAGAGGTGCAACTCCAGCGGCAGGCGGGCCGGGGGTTCGGTCCCCGCCCATTCCAGGCGGAGCTGGAAGAATCGAGCTTCCGGTGCCTCGAAATGCAAATCGCTGACCACCCAGCCGTCCGCGCGCCGTTCGATTTCATCGGAGGGCGAGACTTCCCGTTCAGGCGCCCAGTGGGTCCCGTCGGAGGAGAAGCGAACGAAGAGGCGCAGCCCCTGGTCGGGGGGTGGGTTCCAGCGCAAGGCCCAGGCCAGGAAGGGCTCGATTTGCTGCAGCCCGAGGGGTTGCGGGGGTAGGGAAGCCTGCCAGAGGGTGGCTGCGCTGCGTTGCCAGGCCTCGCCCGAAACGGCGGGCCGATGGACGATTCGTTCGGAGTTCTGGGCGCCCAGAGGGGGCAGGAACAGAGCCAGGCAGAGCCCCGCACAAAGCACCTGCGGAAGGATTTTCATCGTTGTCGTTTTTGGTGGATGGACTAAAGGTAAAAACTCGACGAATTCCCCCCGACAGGAAAAAGCGTTCCATCGCCCGCTTTGCATTTTTTCCCCGCTGAGCTTCGTAAAAAAGCGGGGGCAGCGCCCCATAGGCTTCGGCAAAAAAGCTTTCTTTGCAGCGCCAATCGAAACCCTCCTTCACCCTGAACACGAAAAGCCCGAACGACATGATTCGCATCCTGGCCAACGACGGCATCCACCCCGACGGAAAGCTGCTGCTGGAAGAAGCCGGCTATCAGGTGGACACGGAAAAGGTACCCCAGGAAGAATTGCCCAAAGTGCTGCCGAAATACCAGGCGCTCATCGTGCGCAGCGCCACCAAGGTGCGCAAGGAGCTCATCGACGCCTGCCCCGGGCTGAAGGTCATCGCGCGCGGCGGCGTCGGGCTCGACAACATCGACGTGGAGTACGCGCGCAGCAAGGGCATCGAGGTGATGAACACCCCGGCCGCCTCCTCGCAGGCGGTGGCGGAGCTGGCCTTCGCCCACATGTTCACCCTGGCCCGCCACCTGCACACCGCCAACCGCGCCATGCCCGCCGACGGCGGCACCCGTTTCAAAGCCTTGAAAAAAGAATGCTCCGCCGGCTTCCAGTTGCGGGGCAAAACCCTCGGCATCATCGGCTTCGGACGCATCGGCCAAGAGACGGCCCGCATCGGCATCGGCCTCGGCATGCGCATCCTGCCGGTGGATTTGGTCGTGCGCCACGCCGACATCGACATCAACGTCTTCAAAAGCGCCGACGTCAGCCTCCTGGTCCGCGTCGATGCCTGCTCCTGGGACGACATGCTCACCAAATCCGACATCATCACCCTGCACGTGCCCGCCGCCGGCAAGCCCCTCATCGGGCGCGAAGAGTTCGCCAAAATGAAAGACGGCGTCATCGTCATCAACACCGCCCGCGGCGGCACCATCGACGAAGAAGCCCTGCTCGAAGCCCTCGAATCGGGCAAGGTGGCCGGCGCCGGCCTCGACGTCTTCGAAAACGAACCCACCCCCCGACCCGAAATCCTCCAACACCCCCGCATCTCCCTCTCCCCCCACATCGGAGGCTCCACCCACGAAGCCCAACGAAACATCGGACTGGAGCTGGCCGAGAAAATCATCCAGTTTTTCGGGGAAAGAAATAGCTCCTGAAGGGGGG
>CAZBYX010000248.1:0-4327 GCA_964496055.1 uncultured Saprospiraceae bacterium | reverse complement strand
ACGCGACGCCATGAAAACTTCGGACATCACCATCCGCATCGGGTTGGACAAGGACAAGCGCCCGGTCGATATCCGCTGGAAAAGCAGCGACGGCCAACCCGAGTTCCAGCCCTGCAAGGCCATGCTCCTCTCCCTGTTCGACCGCAACTCCCTGGACACCCTCAAAATCGACCTCTGGACCACCGACATGCAGGTCATGGAGATGGACCGCTTCTTCTACCAAACCCTGCGCGCCCTGGCCGACACCTACTACAAAGCCACCCAAAACGCCCAGCTCGCCACCGACATGCAGCGCTTCGTCCATTATTTCGGCGAAAAGACCGGCATCCTGCCCACCGAAGGCTGAGCCCCTCTCCCGCTCCCCCAATCCTCCCACCTCACCCGACCATCTTTGTGGGGGCGCCCGCCTCCTTGCCCCTTCTCGCCACGGGGCGACAACACAAATTCAATTCTTTTCCTATTTTTAGCCGGTTCTTTCCAAGCCGTTTCTCCACTTCTGCGACCACAAGGAAACGATCTCACACCTTTCCAAGGCTGGCAATTTTTGCGCTTAACTCTTATAACTCATCAAAACTCTTCGGTATGAAACGAAACTCGACACTGCTTATCCTCGCTCTGTGCCTGTTGACGTTCGCCCCCCTGGCCGCCCAGAACGTCAACGTCGTGCGCATCACGGTGGACCACCCCTCGGTGGACTGGATCATCGACGGCCTGCAAGCCAACTTCGGCGGTGACATCAACCTCACCGGCCCCTACGACGGCGTACCCGTGTGGGTGACCGACGGTGTGACGGAACCCACCGACGGAGACGAGTGGACCAAAATCGGCCGCTACGGCTGCGAAGAGCTCATCAACGGCGATGAGATCAACGGCAACATCGCCTTCATCAGCCGGGGCGCCTGCGAATTCGGCGTCAAACTGCTGAACGCGCAGAAGCAGGGCGCCACCGCCGGCATCATCGGCAACCGGGCTCCCTTAGGGGTGGCCGTCGGCTCCCACAACCCGGGGCTGGTATGGATGGCACCGGGCTCCGTCGGGGATTCGGTGCGCATTCCGGGGGTCTTCATCACCTTCGAAGACCGCGACCACATCGGCAACCTCATCGATGCCGGGGAAGACTTCACCATCTCCATCCAGGCGCCCTACATCCAGGACGTGGCCGCCGCCTACTCCTACAAGACACCCATGGAGCAAGTCGTCCCCCTGGAGGACATCCGCATGGTCGTCATGAACCGTGACACCCTCCCCCTGATGGACGTGACCATCAAAGCCGTGGTGACCGACCCCAGCGGCGCCTCCACCGAGTTGCTGGCTGAAGAAGTGACCATCTTCGACGGGGACAACACCAACTTCCCCCTGGTGGACGGGGTCATCGACACCATCATGCCCGCCATTTCGTACGACGGCTTCTCGGGTGAGCACATCTTCGAGTTCCCCAGCTACACCCCCACCATGGTGGGTGAATACACGGTGACATTCACGGCCTCGACCCCCGCCGGTGACCACCCCATCGATGCCGAATCGGAAAGCGTCAGCTTCATGATCGGTGACGACCACACCTACGCCCAGGACCACGGCCCCATCGTCAACCCGAACGGCCTGCCCATGCACTGGCGGGCTTACCAGGACTCCCTCTTCGTGTACAACGTGGGCAGCACCTTCCGCACCGGAAGCAACGGCGCCACCGTCACCTATGCCTCCTTCGGGTTGGCCAACCCCGGTGACCTGACCCCCGGCATGGAGTTCGCCGCCCGCATCTACCTGATGGACGACGCCGACGGCGACGGCGTGGTGGGCAACACCTTCCCCGAAACCATGGTCGCCGAAGCCATCTACGAACTGACGGGCAGCGAAACGCCCAACCAGCCCATCTACGTCCAGTTCGACCCGCCCGTCAGCCTCGACCCCGACGCGATTTACCTGCTCATGATCGAGCACGACGGCTTGCTGGCTGACAACTTCGTCTCTCCGGCCTTCACCTATGCCGGCGGCATGAACACCGCCGACTACGGCACCGTCTATCAGCTCGGCCGCGCCGGATACAACGCCGACGGCTGGGAATACTGGAACGACGACACCCCCGGCATGCCCCACGGCGGCCGCCACGTCATGGTGCGCATCCACACCGAAGGCTTCGTCATCAGCAGCGTGGAAGAGGCCCTGGCCGACAACAAGGTCCGCCTCTCCCCCAACCCCGTGACCGACGTGCTCCACCTCGACCTCCAACTCGACCGCATCGCCGACGAGGTGCAGGTCAGCATCACCGATGTGCTGGGCAACCTCGTACGCTTCGAGCAATTCCAGGGCGTCCAATCGGGCCGCTTTGAAATTTCGGCTCAGGACTTCGCCAACGGTGCCTACTTCCTGAACATCCGGACTCCGGAAGGAAGCCGCACCCTGAAGTTCGTCGTGGCTCGTTAAGAGCCCCCGCTTCCTGCAAACACAAGGCCGCCGCCCCGAACGGGCAGCGGCCTTTTTTTGTTCCTCCCGATTGAGTTTCAATCACTTAATGTTTCGACCTGTGCAGCATTCCACGTATATTTGAAGCTCCAACCTTTTATTCGCGAAACAAAACGAACGCTTATGAGACAGATCCTTACCTTCGTTTCCCTTTTGCTGGGGCTTTGCCTCTGGAGCCTGACTCCCCTGCTGGCCCAAATTCCCAACTTCTCCCCCATTCCGGTGGAGTTCATCATCACCACCGAAGACGGCACCGAAACGAGCTACCAATACGCCTCCATGTCCGATTTCGGGGTGCCGCTCACCCAGACCGTCAGTGGGCCGCTGGTCTGGGCTTACGACGGAATGGGCGACTCGCTGATGTGCAACCCGGGCGGCGACGACCTGACCGGCAAGATGGTCCTCATTCGCCGGGGCGACTGCTTTTTCAGCCTCAAAATCTGGCACGCCCAGGAACTCGGGGCGGTCGGGGTCATCATCGTCAATCACACCCCCAACTCGCAGGGTGGGGGGTTGGTCAACATGGCCGGGGCGGATTCGGCCGACCTGGTGCGCATTCCCGCCATCTTCATCACCTGGGATGACGGGGAAATCATCCGCCAACGGGTGGAGGCCGGCGAGAACGTCACCGCCACCTTCGCCGTCCGCTCCCTGACCGGGGCCATGGGCGCCTACACCTACCACATGCCCATGAACCACGTCAAGCCCCTCGATTCCCTCCAGGTCTCCTTCTTCAACACCGACCTGGACAACCCCATCCCCAGCCTCGACCTAAACATGGTCATCAAAGGACCCGACGGGCAGGAGGTGGTCAATGAAACCGTCACCACCAGCGTGGACACCGCCTCCTTCGCCACCGCCTACTTCAGCACCTTCGTGCCCACGGAGCTGGGCGAGTACGAAATCATCTACTCCAACTCCCTGAACAGCGAGGTGCTCACACGCAAGTTCGTCGTCACCGACTACACCTTCGCCGCCGACAACAACAACATCGTGGACTGGATCGCCCCCAGCGATGAAAGCTTCCAAACCAACGGGCTGGTCTATGACTTCGGCAACTTCTACTACACCGGCGCCGAACCCGACATCGCCACCCACATGACCTTCTCCCTGGCCAACCCCCAGGAACTCTTCACCGGCTTCCCCGATGCGGACAACTTCCAGATCCGCCTCTACGACGCCGACCCCGACGGCGATGGGGTCGTTCCCAATGCCACCACCTACGATGAGCTCAACCCCAACGGTGACGCCGTCATCGTGGGCTTCGCCGAGTACATCCTCACCGGCGAGGAACAGCCCTACGACATGCTCACCGTCGAGTTCATCGAACCGGCCGAGCTCAACCCCAACGGCATCTACCTGCTCATGGTGCAGTACAACGGCCTGAACGCCGGCCTCGGCATCGCCCCCAAATATGCCTACGGCGGCAACGACCCCGTGCCCGGCCTCGGCGAGTGCGTCTTCACCGACCGCCTCTATACCGGCGGCTGGAGCGGCGACTGGAAAGGCGTCATCCGCCTCCACCTCGACGGCTTCACTCCCACCAGCACCCGCGACCTGCCCGCCCTGCGCATCGACCAGGTCCAACTGTCTCCCAACCCGGCCCGTGAGGTGCTGCAAGTGGAGCTCCGCCTCGACCATCCCGTCGCCGAAGCCGAAACCTACCTGACCGACTTCAACGGCAAGCTGATTCGCTCCGCCAAACACCAGGTCTTCCAAAACGGCACCTTCGCAGTGCCCGTCAACGACCTGCCCGCCGGCACCTACTTCCTCAAAGTGGTGACCGACCAGGGCTGGCGAACCAAAAAGTTCGTCGTCGCCCGTTAAGCTCCCCCACCCCCTAACGACAAACCCTCCCGGGCCTTCG
>CAZBYX010000247.1:0-6288 GCA_964496055.1 uncultured Saprospiraceae bacterium | reverse complement strand
TCCTGCAAAGCGGCAACGGCAACAGCGCCACCATCACCCAGGTTTCCCTCTGATTGGAAAAGCGAGTCTCCCCCCCCTTTCAACCGCACCCCCAACCCCTCCTCCGGGGTTGGGGGTCGGTTTTTTCAGGAGCCCCAGCTGAGAAAGTCGCGGCCGGGAAAGACGGCCATATCGCCCAGCTCTTCCTCGATGCGCAGCAGCTGATTGTACTTGGCGATGCGATCGGAGCGGGAAGCGGAGCCCGTTTTGATTTGCCCCGTGTTCAGGGCCACGGCCAGGTCGGCGATGGTGGTGTCTTCGGTCTCGCCGGAGCGGTGGGAGATGATGCTGGTGTAGGCGTTGCGGGTGGCCAGGTCCACGGCATCGATGGTTTCCGTCAGGGTGCCGATCTGGTTGACCTTGATGAGGATGGAATTGGCGATGCCCTCCTCGATGCCGCGCATGAGCTTTTCGGTGTTGGTGACGAAGAGGTCGTCGCCCACGAGCTGGACGCGGCCGCCCAGGGTCTCGGTCAATTCTTTCCAGCCTTTCCAGTCGTCCTCGGCCAGGCCGTCCTCGATGGAGAGAATGGGGTAGCGATCCACCCACTCCTTCCAAAAGGCGACCATGTCGCTGCTCGTGAGCTTGTCGCCGGTGCTCTTGAAAAGATGATAGACGCCTTCCTCCTCCTTGTAAAATTCGCTCGAGGCGGCATCCAGCGCGATCATGATGTCTTCGCCGGGGCGGAAGCCTGCTTTTTCGATGGCTTTCAAGACGATCTCGATGGCCTCCTCATTGGACTTGATGTTGGGAGCGAAGCCGCCCTCATCCCCGACGTTGGTGGAGTAGCCGCTGCTTTTGAGCACCTTTTTCAGGTGGTGGAACACTTCCACCCCCATGCGCAGCGCCTCGGAGAAAGTAAAGGCGCCCACCGGCATGATCATGAACTCCTGGAAATCGATGCTGTTGTCGGCGTGGGAGCCCCCGTTGAGGATGTTCATCAGGGGGACGGGCAGAACGTGGGCGTTGGTGCCCCCGATGTAGCGATACAGGGGCAGGTCGAGTTCGATGGCGGCGGCCTTCGCTACGGCCAGGCTCACGCCCAGCATGGCGTTGGCGCCGAGGCGGGCTTTGTTGGGCGTCTCGTCCAGGTCGATCATGAGCTGATCGATGAAGCGCTGGTCTTGCACCTCCTCGCCGATGAGCTCCTTGCTGATTTCGGATTCCACGTTTTCGCAGGCTTTCAAAACGCCCTTGCCGAGAAAACGGCTTTCGTCTTCGTCGCGCAGTTCGACGGCTTCGTACTTGCCGGTGCTTGCCCCCGAAGGAACGGCGGCCCGCCCGACGGCTCCGCTTTCCGTCATCACTTCCACTTCCACGGTGGGGTTGCCCCGCGAATCGAGAATTTCCCGGGCGCGTATGTCCAGAATGGCACTCATGGTCGGTTGGTTTTTTTTATGGTTTTGAATTTCGAATCGGTGCCGCGAATGTAGGAAGGTTTGGGCAGGGTGGGTAATGGGCCGCGGCCTCCTTTCCACCCCGATTTCATCGAAAAAATGATGTCGAACCCCTTCAGGAAGCCGCCCCGGCAATTTAAATTGCACTCCTCCTCACCCCTTTCCTGGGAAGCTGAATCCCAGGCTGGAAACCAAAACTTCGCTCCCATGATGTTTCGAACCCCCCAATGGAGATTCTTCGCCTGGCAGACCGTGCTCAATGGAGGGATATTCGCCCTGCTGATGACGCTTTTCGATTTGGCAGCCGGAAACGCAATTCTTTTCTGGAAGGTGCTCTTCTACTTCTTCTTCTTCGGGCTGCTTATGGCCTATTTTTATCTTTCCCAAACCCGGGCCGAGCTGCGGCGCATGGGCCTGTCGCCCGATTCGCCGGAAGCCTGGAAAACCCGCCACCACCGCACCTTCACCAGTGCCGTACCGCCGGAAACGTTTCGCCGCCTGTTGGAAGCCGAAAAGTGGGTGCGGAAAGTTCGGGAACAGGGGGAGGGTTGGCGGGTGACCACCCGCCCCACCGCGCGCTCCTGGGGTGAACGGATGGAGATTGCCGTCAAACCCCTCGCCGACGGCGCCTACCGCTACGAGGTCAGCACCCGCCCTCTGTTCGGGTGGTTGACCCTTGTGGATTTCGGGAAAAACCTGGAAAACTTGCAGCGGATGGAGGCCTTGCTGCAGATGCCCGAAGGCCAGCCTACCTGATTCACTTGGAAGCCACGCCCACCTTCGCCTCCTCCAACACCTGGATGAACTGGTCGAAGAGGTAGCGCGCGTCGTGGGGGCCCGGGGAGGCTTCGGGGTGGTATTGCACGCTGAAGGCCTTTTTGTTCAGCACGCGCAACCCCTCGATGGTGTCGTCGTTGAGGTTGATGTGGGTCAGCTCGACGTCTTTGTGGTTCTGGATGGCTTCCTCACTGACGGCGAAACCGTGGTTCTGGCTGGTGATTTCGCAGTGCCCCGTCAGCAGGTTCTTCACCGGGTGGTTGATGCCGCGATGGCCGTGGTGCATCTTGTAGGTGGGCAAGCCCATGGCGCGGGCCAGGATTTGGTGCCCCAGGCAAATGCCGAACAGCGGCAGGTTTTCATCCAGAATGCGGCGGGCGGTCTCGACGGCATAATCCATGGGGGCGGGGTCGCCGGGGCCGTTGCTGAGGAAGTAGCCGTCGGGGTTCCATTTCTTCAATTCTTCGAAGGGGGTCTTGGCGGGAAAGACCTTGACCTGGCAGCCGCGCTCCACCAGGCACTTGACGATGCTCTTCTTGATGCCGAAGTCCAGAGCCGCCACTTTGAAACGCGCCGAGCTGTCGCCTTCGATGTAGGGCTCGGCGGTGCTCACTTCGGAAGCCAGCTCGAGCCCTTCCATGGGGGGCACCTCCTTCAGCAGCTTCTTCAGCTTTTTGACGTCGAGGATTTCGGAGGAAATGATGGCGTTCATGGCGCCCTTGCTGCGGATGTGGCGCACGATGGCGCGCGTGTCCACATCGGAGATGGCCACCAGATTGTTGCGCTCGAAATAATCCTGGATGGACTCGGTGGCCAGGGGGCGGGAGTAGTCCCAGGTGAAATTCTTGCAAATCATCCCGGCAATCTTGATGCCGTCGGACTCTTCCTCGTCGGCTTTGATGCCGTAGTTCCCGATGTGGGCGTTGGTCATGACCAGCAGCTGCCGGTAGTAGGAGGGGTCGGTAAAGATTTCCTGATAGCCGGTCATCCCGGTGTTGAAGCAAATTTCGCCGGTGGTCGTTCCGATTTTTCCGGCGGCATATCCCTCGAAGAGGGTACCGTCTTCGAGTAGCAGAAGGGCGCGTTGCTTTCGCATCTGTCCTGGGGTTATGAGAATGAACCAATGAAGTTGAAAGGGGGATTCGGGACAAAACAGGTGCAAAAATAAGGCAAAAGACCGAGAGCCCTTGCGAATTGCGCCTCTTTCGGCGAAGGGGGGTGGAAAATACCGTGCCGAAGGCATGCCCATCCCCCCCAACCGCCCTCCCCCACCGGAAGGGGCGGGTGTGGCGCAGGAGGAGCGCCCACCGCAGGGCCCAACCCACCGGTTGGCGAAAGCACGGTTTTTGATACCTTGCAGCAAGAGCCGCGCCCCCCAGCGGTGAAGAAAGAGCGTAGTGGAGTTTCAGGGGGAAGGGGGTTTGTCGGTTTGGGCCGGATTGAATCGCGGTGGAGGGGTCGGCCTGCTATCCAGAATCTCCCCCCCCAAACCCGAACGCCCACCTCCCACCGATTCCCACGACCGGCAATCGGCCGGTTTCATTCCCTGTGGGTGGTTCGGGCTGGCAGCTCACTTGCCCGTATGGTTTGGCTCAGGGGGAGGTTTGGGCAGTCGAGTGGGCACTCTAAATTTCCATCGTCCATGAAAAGCATGCTTTCCTTCGCCTTTTTGCTTGGTTTTCTGCCGTTGGCGGCTCAGAGCCCCGCACCGGCCTTTCCACAGGGTTGGTCCGGGGTGTGGAAGGGGGAGCTGGAAATCTTTCTCGAGGTCGGCAAAGTGCAGACCCTGCCCATGGAGCTGCACATTCTGCCCCGGCAGACGGGGCTGGGCTGGAGCTGGACCATCTTCTACGGGGAGGACCGCGAAAAGGGCAAGCGCGACTACCTGCTGCAAGTGGTGGACGCCGCCAAAGGCAAGTACCTGATCGACGAGCAGAACGGCATCCGCATGGAGGGTTACCTGCTGGGTGGCAAGTTCGTGCAGCACTTCGAGGTGGGGGGGCAATGGCTGCTGGCCACCACCCAGTGGATCGGCAACGACCACCTGCTGTGGGAGCTCTTCGCCGGCGACCGCAAGCCCGTCAGCGTCACGGGTGGGGGCACCCATCAGGGCGAGGAGATACAGGAGGTGAAGACCTACCCCGTCAGCGTCATGCAGCGGGCGCTGCTGAAGCGGGTTTCAGGGGAGTGATCCGGCTCAGGTCAGCTCGGCCAGTTCCATCCAGCGGCTTTCCTTTTCCTCGATTTGGCTTTCCAGCTCCTTGAGCTCGGCGGAGAGGCGGGCGATTTCCGCGGCATCGGTGGTGCCGGCGGCGAAGCGCTCCAGGATTTCCGTCCTGCGTTCTTCGAGCTTTTGAATTTGGCGCTCCAGGCGCTTGAGCTCCCGGCGTTGTTCGGGGCTGAGGCCCGGCTTGGGGGCGGGTTCGTGGCTTTTGCGCTTTTCGCTTTCGAGGCGTTCGCTGCGGCGGGCTTCGCGCTCCAGCTCTTTGACGTAGCGTCGGTAATCCTGGTAGGTGCCGTTGAAGTCCTTGATGTGCCCGTCGCCGGTAAAGACGAAGAGGTGGTGGGCGATTTTGTCGAGGAAGAAGCGGTCGTGGGTGACGATGACCACGCAGCCGGGGAAGCGCAGCAGCCAGTCTTCCAGGACGTTGAGGGTGAGGATGTCCAAGTCGTTGGTGGGTTCGTCGAGCAGCAGGAAGTTGGGGTTCTGCATGAGGACGGTAAGCAGGTGGAGGCGGCGCTTTTCACCCCCGCTGAGCTGTGAGACGTACACTTGCTGCTGGCGGCGGTCGAAGAGGAAGCGTTCGAGGAGTTGCTCGGCGGTCAGTTTGCGCCCCTTTTCCAGGGGGATGTACTCGGCGATGGCGCGCACCACGTCGATGACGCGCTTGTCTTCGTCCAGCTGGATGCCTTGCTGGGTGTAGTAGCCGAAGCGGACGGTGCCCCCGATGACGACCTTGCCGCCGTCGGGGCGCAGCTCGCCCGTCAGCAGGCGCAGGAAGGTGGTTTTGCCTACCCCGTTCGGTCCCACGATGCCCACCCGCTCGCCTTTCTTGAACTTGTAGTCGAAGCCCTCCACGATTTTCAGCTCGCCGAAGCTTTTGCTCAGGTTGTGGCATTCGAGAATCTTGCCGCCCAGTCGGCTGCCCTCGAAGTCAATCCGGACTTCGGCGCGGTCGAGTTTGGTGGCGGCTTTTTCCTGCAACTGGTGGAACTTGTCCACGCGGGCCTTGGCCTTGGTGCCGCGGGCTTTGGGCATGCGGCGTATCCACTCCAGCTCGCGGCGCAGCAGCTTGCGGGTTTTTTCCAGTTCGGCGCTTTCCACTTCGTGACGGGAGGCTTTGCGCTCCAAAAACTCGCTGTAGTTGCCGGGGTACCGGAACAGGGTGCCCCGGTCGAGTTCGAGGATGGTGTCGCAGACGCGCTCCAGGAAGTAGCGGTCGTGGGTGACCATGAGGAGGGTGCGGTTGGGGGCCTGGAGGTAGTTTTCGAGCCACTCGATCATGTCCATGTCGAGGTGGTTGGTGGGCTCGTCGAGGACGAGGAAGTCGGGCTCTTCGATGAGCAGGCGGGCCAGGGCCAGGCGTTTGCGTTGGCCGCCGGAGAGTTCGCCGACGGGCTGGTCCAGCTGGGTGATGTCGAGCTTGAAGAGGATTTCCTTGACGCGGGCTTCGAAGTCCCAGGCCTGGAGGTCGTCCAGGCGGGCCATGGCGTTCTGGAGGCGTTCGCGCTGGTCGGGCAGCAGGAGGGCCTGTTCGTAATCGCGCAGGGCTTGCAGCAGGGGGTTGTCGGCGCTGAAGGCGACCTCCAGGACGGTCTGGCGCTCGTCGAGCAGGGGTTCCTGGGGCAGGTAGCCGAGGCGGATTTCGCGGTGCAGCAGCAGGCGGGCGTTTTCGCCTTCGGGGGCTTCCAACCCGGCTACGACCTTCAAAAGGGTGCTCTTGCCGGCCCCGTTGCGCGCCACCAGGGCCACCTTCTCCCCTTTGTTGATCTGGAGGTTCAGGTCCCGGAACAAAACCTTGTCCCCAAAGGATTTGCCTACGTTTTCCAGTGTCAGGTAATTCACGCCGGTTGC
>CAZBYX010000246.1:0-6290 GCA_964496055.1 uncultured Saprospiraceae bacterium | reverse complement strand
GTGACGATGTGGCTGCCGTCCACGTCGGCGTCGCACATGATGATGATCTTGTGGTAGCGGAGCTTTTCGAGGTTGAGCACACGCTCGCCTTCCTCCCCTTCTTCGATGGTCACACCCAGGGCGGTGAAGATGTTTTTGATTTCCTCGTTTTCGTAAATCTTGTGCTCCAGGGCTTTCTCGACGTTGAGAATCTTCCCCCGCAAGGGCAGGATGGCCTGGAAGTGGCGGTCGCGGCCTTGTTTGGCGGTGCCGCCGGCGCTGTCCCCCTCGACGAGGAAGAGCTCGCTTTCGGCGGGGTCTTTGCTGGCGCAGTCGGCCAGTTTGCCGGGCAAACCGCCGCCGCTCAGCACGTTTTTGCGCTGCACCAGCTCGCGCGCCTTGCGGGCCGCATGTCGTGCCGTTGCCGCCAAAATGACCTTGTCGATGATTTTCTTGGCTTCGCGCGGGTTTTCTTCCAGCCAGTAGGTCAACACTTCGCCCACCGCCCGCGAAACGATGCCCGTCACCTCGGAGTTGCCCAGTTCCCCTTTCGTTTGCCCCTTGAACTGCGGCTCGGGCACCTTGACGGACACGATGGCGGTCAAGCCCTCCCGAAAATCCTCACCGGAAATGGCAAACTTGAGCTTGCTGAAAAAGCCGTTCTTTTCCCCGTATTGCTTGAAGACGCGGTTCACCGCCCGGCGAAAGCCGTTCACGTGGGTGCCCCCTTCGCTGGTGGGAATGTTGTTGACGTAGGAAAACACGTGCTCGGAGTAGGAGGTGTTGTACTGCATGGCCACCTCCACCTCGACGTCCTCCTCGCGGCTGGTGATGTGGATGGGCTTGTCGATGAGCTTGACGCGCGATTCGTCCAGATATTGGACGAACTCCACCAGCCCCCCTTCCGAGTAAAACGTCTCTTCGCGGGGCTTGCCGTTGCCCTCGGCGGGGATGCGTTCATCCACCAGGCGCAGCTTCAGCCCTTTGTTGAGGAAGGAAAGCTCCCGCAAGCGGTTGGCCAGGGTGTCGTATTTGAATTCGAGGGTCTCGAAAATTTCCGGGTCCGGGCGGAAAGTCACGATGGTTCCCGTATCGGAGGCCTCGCCCACCACTTTGACATCGCCGAGGGGCTTGCCTCGCGAATACTCCTGCACGAAAATCTTGCCCTCGCGATGCACTTCCGCCCGCAGGTATTCCGACAGGGCGTTCACGCAGGAAACCCCCACCCCGTGCAAGCCCCCCGAAACCTTGTAGGTGTTCTTGTCGAACTTGCCGCCCGCGTGCAAGACGGTCATCACCACTTCCAGGGCGGATTTCTTGAGCTTCTTGTGCAAGCCCGTCGGGATGCCCCGCCCGTCGTCGCGAACCGTGAGGGAATTATCCGGGTGAACGATGACATCCACCTGCGTGCAAAAGCCCGCCAGGTGTTCATCGATGGAGTTGTCGATGACCTCCCAGACCAAATGGTGCAAGCCCTTGCCATCGGTGCTTCCGATGTACATCCCCGGTCGCCGGCGTACCGCTTCGAGGCCTTCCAGAGCTTGGATATCCCCGGCGTCGTATTTGCCGGGTTGGATGGGTTTATTTGTCGTTGGATTCATGGCGCAAAGGTAAGCAATCAAGGCGGGTTTTTATAGTGCGAGACCCCCCAAATTCTCCTTGATTATCAATGGCTTAATTATGAAATTCGAGCTAAAATATTCATTCGAACAGGCTCCCCATAACTACGCTTTTCAGGCGGAATTGTTTTCCCGGAAAGTCCGGCCGGCCGAACTGCCCTTCGCCGCCAGGTGTATTTTTCGGAAGATTGGGGGGCGCTCCAGGAAAAAAGAAGGGGAAGCTCCTTAGATTTGAAACCTCGACCCCCGAACCCTTCGCAGGTGCTCCCCTGCCCGAGCGCGAGCCAAAATCAAACGGAACATGCCTGACAACACCCCCCTCCCCGTCGTTCGCTCCACCAAAGATTTCTTTCGCGACCCGCTGGGCTTTACCGTTCGGCAGGCGCGTCGGGTCGGTGACTTTTACCGCCTGCGGTTCTACTTCCGAAAGCTGTTCGTCACGACCAACCTGGAGGTCATCCGGCATGTTTTGCAGGTCAATCATCGCAATTACGTCAAGAGCCCTGCCTACCGCGAGCTGAAACAGGCCTTGGGCAACGGCCTGGTCACCAGCGAGGGGGAGCTCTGGCGCCGGCAGCGCCGCCTGATGCAACCCATCTTCTACAAACAGGCTCTGGAAGGCATTTTCGAGAAGATGCGCGGCGCGGCCGAAGATTATTGCCGGCGCCTCGAACAACGCCCCGACCCCGAACACCCCCTCGACCTCTCCCAGGAAATGATGGGCATCACCGCCGACATCGTCCTCAAAACGCTCTTCAGCTCCGACAACCCCGCCTCCCGCTCCGAACTGTACCACAGCATGTGGGTGGCGCAGGAGTACATCATGTGGCGCACCCTGAACCCCTTCCTCACCCCCCTCGTCTGGGTGAACGGCATGCGGCGTCGCTTCAAAAAAGCCTTGCGTCTGTTCGACCAGAACATCTACCGCCTCATCGAAGAGCGGGAAAACGCCGAAAACCCGCCCCACGACCTGCTCAGCCTCCTGGTCCATGCCCGCGACGCCGACACCGGCGAACGCATGAGCCGCCATCAGTTGCGCGACGAAGCCATCACCATGTACTCCGCCGGGCACGAAACCTCCTCCAACGGCCTGAGCTGGACCTTCTACCTGCTCGCCCAACACCCGGAAGTCCTCGAGGAACTGCGCCGGGAGGTGGACCAAACCCTCGCCGACCGCACCCCCACCTTCGAGGACCTCAAAGCCCTCGAATACACGCGCATGGTGCTCGAAGAAAGCATGCGCCTGTACCCCCCCGCCTATGCCATCGGGCGCGAAGCCGTCGAAGAAGACCGCATCCTGGGGCATCCCATCCCCCCCAAGTCCATCATCCTGATAGCCATTTACGCCCTGCACCGAGACCCGCAGCACTGGGAAGAGCCCGACGCTTTCCGCCCCGAACGCTTCGCTGCCGAGCAACTCAAGGAACGCCCCCGCCTGGCCTACATGCCCTTCGGCGCGGGGCCTCGCATGTGCATCGGCAACCACTTCGCCATGA
The DNA here is from genome assembly GCA_964496055.1 of uncultured Saprospiraceae bacterium. Taxonomy (GTDB): domain Bacteria; phylum Bacteroidota; class Bacteroidia; order Chitinophagales; family Saprospiraceae; genus CAZBYX01. The sequence goes on along the minus strand of CAZBYX010000246.1, from coordinate 3,196 downwards.
TGGAAATGCAATTGCTGCTGGCCATGCTCGTTCGGCGCTTCGATTTCGAATTGGTGGAAGGCCACCCCGTCGAGCCCGAACCCCTCATCACCCTCAAACCCAAACACGGCCTGCTCATGCGCGTGCGCCCCCGCACCCACCGACCCGCCGGAAAAACGCCCGCCCAAGTTTCGGGGGGAAGCGGTTGAGGCGTCCGGCTGCCCCCCCATTGGCAGGCGGGAAAGAATGCCCGAAAAACGAACAGAGGTCGGGCACACCGGAAAGGTGTGCCCGACCTCTGTTTTCGCTCCGCCTGGAAGAGGCAGCCTCGGAGGGAAGCCCCTCCCCTCCGTACTCACACCTCAATCCACTTCCACCATTTCGGCTTCGCGCAAAGCATACATCAGGCGGTTGATGTCGGTGGCGTTCAACTCCAGGCGCCCGCGCAGGGTGATGGGCTCGGCTGTGAATTCCACCGGGTGTTTGGCGTAGATTTCCATCACCGTTTCGGGGCCGGCACCGCCGCAGAAGAAGCACATGTTGTAGGGGAAGGCGGAAAAGATGAACTCCTTGTGGCTCTTGTAGCCCTCCACGGGAATGATGTAGCCCCGCACCACCACTTCTTTTCCTTCCAGGGCTTTGATTTCCTCGCTGAACACGGGGACGTCCACTTTGAAGCCCAGCGTCTCATCGTATTCCTTCTTGAAGGTGATGCGCGAGAGGGTCTTCCAGAGGTTGGTGGTTTGGGCCTGGAGGGTGGGCGCAAGCGCACCCAACAGGGCCATCAGAGCCATCGAAGTGCAAATTCTTTTCATGTCGCAAAGCGGGTTTGGTCAAAAGTAACGCATTGATAAACGCTTCGGAGGACGAAAAAGTGGGCCGCCCCTTCATTTCCCCTGCTCGAGGATGCGCTGTAGGGCGGATTCGTCCACTTCGAGCAGGCCGTTTTTGAGCAAGCGGGGAGTGAGGACGCGCCAGTTGGAATCGGCGCGGAAGACTTGGTCGAAGAGGGGCAGGGCTTCTTCGAGCCGGCCGACGTTGGTCAGGGTGACGGCATGCCAGTAGGTCATTTCGAGGTTTTCGGGGAAGAGGCGCTCGGCGCTGCGGTATTCCCGGAGGGCGCCTTCGATGTCGCCTTTTTCGACGGCCAGGTCGCCGCGGTTCATGTGCTCGTAGGCACGATGGAGGCGCAGCAGGCGCTCCAGCTCGGCGACGGGTTCGGGGTGGTCTTCCACGCGCAGGTCCACGAGGCGGTCTTCCCAGGGCTTGCCGCTGGATTCCGGGGCGACCACCAACAGGGCGGCGGATTGCTTGCCCCGGATGTCGCCGCCGGCTTCCTGGGCGGCTTTCAGCGCCGCCACCAGCCGCTCGGCCAGGGGTTGCCCCTTCGATCGTTCGAAGGCTTCCGCCATGGCGCCCCATACCCGGTCATTCGCCATCAGGTTGGCCTGCACGGAGTACCCTTCGCCCACATGGTGGCCCGCCGCCTCAATGCATTTGGCACCGGTGTAGGCCGCCACCTCTCCACGACGATTGACCATGGCGAGCTGACGGTAATCCCGGCCTTCGTCCTGCCGCACCAGCATGGCAACGGCTTCTTCCGGGGGGTGGCCTATTTTCATCAATTGCAGGCCCTGCGGCCCGAAGGCGGGGTTGACGAAAGACTGCGTGGCCACCACCCCCACACCGGCTTCCCCCCACAAAACCACGCTTCCGACGGAAAACCAGTGCGATTGCACGGCGCCGCCCATCTCCCCGGTTTCGGGGTCCCAGGCGACGATGGAGTAGGTGTGGGCCAGGGGTTGCTCGCCATAGGGCGTTTGCGCCCCCAAAGACCGGCCGGCAGGCAGGCCGACCAGCACTCCCAGAAGGAAAAAGAAGCTGGACTTTTTCATGGCGTTCCGTTTTATCGACCCCGGCGGCGGCTCAGCCTTTGGCCAGGGTTCGGGAAATGTCCGTCTTGCCGGCCTGCCAGGCAGGAATCAGCGCCGCCAGCAGGCCGATGCCCAGTGCCGCCAACACCAGCAAGCCCTCCGCCGGCAGGAAGCTCCACGCTTCGAAGGCATAGCGATAGGCTTTCTCCAACCGCTCGGCCAGCACCGCCAGAGCCCCATGCCCCAGCAACAAACCCGCCACACAACCCATGGAAGCCAACAACAGCCCCTCCAGGGTGATGAGCAAAAACAAGGTGCCCGGCCGCCCCCCCATGACCCGCATCAGGGCCAGCTCGTACTTGCGCTCGTTCAGGGACGAAAACAGCGAGATGAACACGCTGAAGGCCGACACCGCCATGATGACGTAGGCCAACACCTCGAGGGCGTCTTGCCCCACACCCATCATATTGTACAGGCGGTTGAGCTCCAGGGCGGGGGTGGCTGCCATCAGGGTCGTGTTCTCGTTAATCTGCCGCTGCATGTTCAGAGCCTGGTAGTTGCGCCCCCGAAACTTGAGCAGGATGGCCGTGATGGCCTGACCTTCGGCTTCCAGCAAGGCGGTGCGTTCGTCCGCGGGGAGGGAGTGTTCGTGCGTGTGGTGTTCCTCTTCGGCGGCGTGGGACTCGTGCACGTGCCAGATGCTCTGGGTGGGCGTGAGGATGAGCTGGTCGAGCACCGAACCCGTGGGCTTCAAAATGCCCACCACCCGAAAGGCTTCGGCGTCTTCGTGAACGAGGTTTTCGTCGTCTTGCAAACCATGGGCGCTCTGGAAGCGGCTGTCCAACCCCAACCCCAACTTGTGCGCCACCTCGGCCCCCAGGACCACCTCCATCGGGCGCTCCCAGTAGCGGCCCTGCTCCAGCTCCCCTCCGTACAGTTCGGCGAATTGGCGCTCAGTGCCCACGATGCGGTAGGCGCGGTAGCTGTCGCCCAGCGAAATGGGGTAGGCCTCGGCGATGAGGGGGTGTTTGGGGTTCAGGAAGGGGCGCGCATCCTCCAGGGCGATGTTTCCGGTGGGGTTGTCGATGTGAAACATGGCGCTGAGGATGAGCTGCAAGGGGCTGCCCTTGGCCCCGATGACCAGGTCAATGCCCGCCAGATTGCGGTCGAACTTCTCCTGCAACTGGTGATTGAGTTGCATCAGCAACGCGATGAGCCCCACCCCCAGGGAAAACAACACCACGCTCAGCCCCAGATTCAGGGGCTTGTTCAATAGGTTTTTCCAGCTCACGTACAAAAGGCTCATAAGGCGTTGGTTTGAGACGGGTGCACACGGGTGGGGG
>CAZBYX010000245.1:0-6300 GCA_964496055.1 uncultured Saprospiraceae bacterium | reverse complement strand
GGGGGTTCGGGGGGGCTCATTCCGGCGGCTCCGGGGAGGCGCCGACCAGGGGTTGCAGAAGCTCGCGGAGCTTGAGCTGCGCCCGCGCCAGTCGGGAAGCCACCGTGCCGGGGGGCAGCTGCAGGAGCTCCGCTGTTTCGGCTACGGAATGCCCCTCCACGAGGCGGAGCACCACGACGGCCCGCTGTTCGGGAGGCAGTTGTTGCAGGGCTTGCCCAATCCATTGGCGCTGCTCCCAGCGCTGTGCGGGGTCGGCGGGGTCTTGCACCTGTGGGGGATGGCTCATCCCGTCCAGGGCGAGGAAGCGTTCCTGCCGCCGCTTGCGCCGCTTCAGTTCGTTCAAGGACAGGTTGATGGCGATGCGCGTCAAGTAGGTGCCGAAAGAGGACTCCCCCTTGAACTGGTCGAGCTTTCGGAAGCACCGAATGAAGACCTCCTGGGCCACGTCTTCGGCGCCGTCCTCGCCCAGCATTCCCGCCACCGTCCGCCACACGCGCTCCTTGTGGATTTCCACCAACCTTCGAAAGGCCTGTTCCTCTCCCCGGCGGCATTGTTCAATAAGAGCGGCTTCCGAATGCATGCGGCGGTTCTTCTGCGTTTTCGATAAGTTGGACAACCCCGCCCCCGGAATTTTTCCCCCCTGCTGAAAAAGCCCCCTCAATCCTCCACCTCGACGAACAAATCCAGGGCGATGCGGTCGGCAAGGAGCTTGCCGCTGCGGCTGAGGGTGAAGCGCCCCTCCTGCTGCAACAGAGCCCCCGATAGCAGATGCGGCTCGGCTGCCTGCAAAAAATGGGCGGGGAAGGCTTCCCCAAACCGCCCCACCCCTTCGAGGGTGCAGCCCCAGCGGGTGCGCAGGCCCGTCAGCACGTATTCGTTGTAGCGCTGGGCGGGGGTGAGGGTCTCGGTTTGGGCAGGCAACTCGCCGCGCTCCAGGGCCCGAATGTAGCGGGGGTTGTGCGCCACGTTCCACTGGCGGGCTTGCCCGTCGAAGGAATGCGCACTGGGCCCGATGCCCAGGTAAGGCTGCCCCCGCCAATAGGCGCTGTTGTGGCGCGCGATGAAACCGGGTCGGGCGAAGTTGGAGATTTCGTAGTGGTCGAAGCCTTCGGCGGCGGCAAAGTCCATGAGCAGCTCGAACTGGCGGGCGGCGGCGCCTTCGTCGGGGGCGGGCACCTTCCCCTGCTGGATGAAGGCGGCCAGGGCGGTGCGGGGCTCCACCGTGAGGCTGTAGCAGGAAAGGTGGGGCACCCCGTAGCGCAAGGCCAGGCGGAGGTTCTCCAGCCAGCGCTCCTCGTCGAGGGTGGGGGTGCCGTAGATGAGGTCGAGGGAGAGGTTGTCGAAGCCGCCCGCGCGGGCGGCATCCAGGGCGGTGCGGGCCTGGCGGGCGTCGTGGGCGCGGTTCATGAAGCGCAGGTCTTCGTCGTGGAAAGACTGCACGCCGATGCTGAGGCGATTGAGGGGGGTGGCGGCCAGGCGGCGGCATTTTTCCGGGGTCAGGTCGTCGGGGTTGGCTTCGAGGGTGATTTCCGCATCGGGTGCCACGCGGTGCAGGGCGAAGATTTTGTCGAAAAGGCGCTCCAGCTCCTCGATGTCGAGCAAGGAAGGGGTGCCCCCTCCGAAATAGATGCTCTGCAGCTCGGCCCCCTGCAGGTACTCACGCCGCAACTCGAGCTCGCGATGCAGGGCCTGCAGCAGGGGCTCCTTCAGCCGCAGGGAGGTGGAGAAGTGGAAGTCGCAGTAGTGGCAAGCCTGCCTGCAAAAGGGAATGTGAAGGTAGAGTCCCGCCATCGGTGCCGCTTTGAACTCCAAAGGTGGCTGTTTCTGACCGATTGCGGAAGCCCCTCCCCTTGGCCATCCCATTTCGCGGCAAAGCCGGGCCGCCGACTCTGCAGGGGCGGCCGTACCTTCGCCGCAAACACCGAAAAGCAGACCGCCTATGGACCACCTCGAAACGCTCGGCCTCGTCGGCCTGGGCAAGATGGGCTACCACCTGGCCCTGAACATGCAACGCAACGGCTTCCACCCCCTGAGCTACGACGCCGACCCCGCCGCCCGCACCCGCGCCCAGGAGGCGGGGCTGGAAGTGCGCGAAGACCTCCAGACGCTCTGCCAGGACCTCCCCGCCCCCAAAGTCGTCTGGGTCATGGTGCCCGCCGGCGCCCCCACCGAAACCGTGCTCCAGGAGCTGGCGGCGCTGCTGCCCCCGGGCTCCATCCTCATCGACGGGGGGAACGCCAACTACCGGGACTCCATGCGCCGGGCCCGCCGCCTCGAGGAGCGCGGCATCCACCTGCTCGATTGCGGCACCAGCGGGGGCATCAGCGGCGCCCTGAACGGCGCCTGCACCATGGTGGGCGGGCCCCGCGCGGCTTTCGAACGCTGCGAACCCCTCTTGCGGGCCATCTCCGTGGAAAACGGCTGCCTCTACACGGGCCCCTCCGGCAGCGGGCACTTCGTCAAGATGGTCCACAACGGCATCGAGTACGGCATGATGCAAGCCATCGCCGAAGGCTTCGAGGTGCTCGAACGCAGCGAGTTCCCCTTGGATTTGCGGGCCGTAGCGCGCGTGTGGAACCACGGCTCCGTCATCCGCAGCTGGCTCATCGAACTGACGGAAAACGCCTTCGAAAAAGACCCCCGCCTGGAAAGCCTGCGCGGCGTCATGCACGCCAGCGGCGAAGGAAAATGGACGGTGGAAACCGCCCTGGACCTCGGGGTGCCCACCCCCGTCATCGCCTTGGCCTTGCTCATGCGCTTCCGCTCCCAACAGGAAGACAGCTTCGCCGGAAAAGTCGTGGCCGCCCTGCGCAACGAATTCGGGGGCCACGCCGTGGAAAAAGTCGCCCCCTGAACCCCCGCCCCCACCCGCCCCCCGCAACAAGGGCCGCCTGGAAGCGTTCTCCCAGAGGCGGAGGTGGCAATCTTTTTGAATTAGCTTTTTTTGAAATACATTTGAGGGAAAGTCCCAATACAAACCCACAACGATATGAAAGGATTGACTCGCGGCTGGAAAGTGTTTCTCCTCGTCGGGCTCTTCGTGCTCGGCCTCGGCACCACCCTCAACACCGACCACGGCAAGTACTTCGAAATCGCCAAAAACATCGAGATCTTCACCAACATCTACAAGGAGGTCAACACCTACTACGTGGATGAACTGGACCCCGGCAAGCTGATGCGCACCGCCGTGGACGCCATGCTCAAATCCCTCGACCCCTACACCAACTTCATCTCCGAATCCGACATCGAGGGCTTCCGCTACGTCACCGAAGGCAAATACAACGGCATCGGGGCGCAAATCCGCGTCATCGACGGCTACATCACCATCGCCGAGCCCTATGAAAAATCACCGGCCATGGAAGCGGGCCTGCGCGCAGGCGACCAAATCATCGCCGTGGACGGCCACAACGCCGTGGGCAAAACCCCCGAAGAAGTCAACGAAATCCTCAAGGGCTACCCCGGCACCGAAGTGGAACTGACCATCAAACGCCCCGGCGTGGACAAGGAGCTCAAAGTCCGCCTGGTGCGCGACGAGGTGAAGGTGCCCAACGTGCCCTACGTCGGCTTCGTGGCCGACGACGTGGGCTACATCGTGCTGACGACCTTCACGCGCGATGCCGGCCGCAACGTCGCCCGCGCCCTGAAAGACCTCGAAGCCGACAACCCCGACCTGAAGGGCGTCATCCTGGACTTGCGCGGCAACGGCGGGGGCTTGCTCGCCGAAGCGGTCAACGTCTCCAACGTCTTCATCCCCAAAGGCGAGCTCGTCGTCTCCACCCGCGGCAAAGTCAAGGAATGGGACCGCAGCTTCAAAACCCTCAACCCCCCCGTGGACACCGACATCCCCCTGGCGGTGCTCATCGACAAAAACTCCGCCTCCGCCAGTGAAATCGTCTCCGGCGTCATCCAAGACCTGGACCGCGGCGTGCTCATCGGGCAGCGCTCCTACGGCAAAGGCCTGGTGCAAAACACCCGCGACGTGGGCTACAACGCCAAAGTCAAGATGACCACCGCCAAATACTACATCCCCAGCGGCCGCTGCATCCAAAGCGTCGAATACAAAGACGGCAAGCCCGCCCACATCCCCGACGACCAGCGCGCCGCCTTCAAAACCCGCAACGGCCGCACCGTCCTCGACGGCGGCGGCCTCAAACCCGACATCCTGCTCGACCCCGACGCCGAATCCGACATCCTCGAAACCCTCCACGAAAAACACTTCATCTTCAAGTACGCCACCCGCTTCGCCCTCCAACACGACTCCATCGCTCCCCCCGAAGAATTCCACTTCACCGACTGGGAGGACTTCCTGGCCTTCCTCGCCGAAGAAAACTTCGACTACGACACCGACAGCGAACGCCTGCTGAAACAACTCAAGGAAAAGGCCGCCGAAGAAGGCTACCTCCGCCCCGCCGACATCAAAGCCATCGAGGCCAAAATCATCGAAGCCAAAAAGCAAGACCTCGAAAAAAACAAGGACGCCATCCTCGACCTGCTGGAAAAGGAAATCGTCAGCCGCTACTACTTCGAGGAGGGCCGCATCATGGTCGGCTTGCGCAACGACCCCGAAATCAAAATCGCCGTCGAAGTGCTGACCGACTCGGCGCGCTACCGCCAACTCCTCAGCCCGCAATAAGCCACTGGCATCCACCCCGAATGCTGAAGGAAATAAATGGAAATAAGTCGTGGGGAGGGTTTAGTGTTCCCTGGAAACAAATGGAAATACCTGGAGACACGTGGAAATAAATGGTGGGGAGGGTTTGAGGTTTGGGTTTGGTTAAAGCTGCCCACAAACCTACACCCTCCCCCCGATTCCACAGATTCCACAGATTCCACCGATTTCCCCGATTCCACCGGTTCCACCGATTTCCCCGATTTGCCCGATTTGGCAGCGCTGCCGGTCGGGTCGGGCCCGCCAATTGATTGAAAGCTCTATCTTTAGGGCGATGCCGGTTGCTTCTTCCCCCAGGATTTGGAGGAGGGGCGGCCCAACGCTCCCCGATACATGGACAAGGAGTTGCTTCAAAAGGCGGAACAGCATGTGAGAGAACTACTGGAGAAGGGTTTGACCCCGGACCACAAGTATCACAATGTGGCGCATACCCTGAATGTGCGCAAAGCCGCCCGACTGTTGGCGGAGCATTACAAACTCTCCGAGGAGGAAAAAGAAATCCTGGAGCTGGCGGCTTTGTTTCACGATACGGGCTTCACGCGCAGCTACCAGGGGCACGAAGACATCAGCAAAGAGCTGGCACGCCAATTCCTCGAAGGGGAAGGCTACCCCCCCGAGCGCATTCAAAAAGTGCTCGACTGCATCGAAGTGACCAAGCTGGGGGTGGAGCCCCGCACCTTGCCCCAGAAAATCCTCAAGGACGCCGACTTCAACAACTTCGAAAACGGCGACTACCTGCAAAAATCCGAAGACCTGCGCCACGAGTGGAAAGTCTTCTGCCGCCGGGAGATGAGCGACCGCGAATGGCTGGAAAACAGCCTCGAATTCTGGGAAAGCCACCAGTTTCACACCGAGGAAGCCGAATCCCTCTTCGGCGACGACAAGAAGCAAAACCTGAAAGCCCTCAAGAAAAAAATCAAAAAAGCCAAAAAAAAGGAAGCCGCCGCCAACCAACTCATCGCTGGGAACCGCAGCGCTCAGATGATGTTCAAAACCAGTCTGCGCAACCACATCGACCTGACCAACATCGCCGACAACAAGGCCAACATCATGCTGAGCATCAACGCGCTCATCATCACCATCACCATGCCGCTGCTGGCTGCCAACCTGCGCGGCAACATGTTCCTGCTCATCCCCACCGCCATCCTCCTCACCACCTGCGTGCTGAGCATCATTTTCGCCACCCTGGCCACCCGCCCCATCAAAACCCACGGCTCGGTGGACGTCGGCAAAATCGGCAAGGAACCCACCAACCTCTTTTTCTTCGGCAACTTCTACAAAATGACGCTGGAAGAGTATCAGGAAGGCATCCGCCGCATCCTCGCCGATGAAAAACTCCTCGAACAGACCATCTCCATGGACTTGTTCTACCTGGGCAAGGCCCTCGGGGCCAAGTTCAGCCGCCTGCGCACCTGCTACAGCATCTTCATGGTGGGCATGACCCTGACCGTCATCGCCTTCGCCCTCACCTTCTTCCTCACCTCCCCCAATGGTTGAAACGGCCGCGGGGCTTTTCGGCCCAGTCATACCCACACCTTGTAAAATCGTAAAACCGTTAAACCGTAAAATCGTGACGCGTGACGGACGTGACGGACGTGACGGACGTGACGGACGTGTGGGGGTGGGTTTGG
>CAZBYX010000244.1:0-6326 GCA_964496055.1 uncultured Saprospiraceae bacterium | reverse complement strand
ACCTGTCTCCACATATTTCCATTTGTTTCCTTGTCTTGCCCACCGTACATCCACCGTACCCCTACCGCGTACCCTTTTTTTCAGGGCTCGGGCTTTTCAGAGGTTTGGGGGGAAGCCGCTTTTTTGGTCGAAGCGAGCTGGTCTTGTTTGATGACGAAGCTGGCCAGTTTGCGGGCTTCCTGAAGGGGGTGTTTCCACCAGAGCAAAGACCACACGGGGCGACACAGGATGCCTGCCTCTTCGAGTCGGCGGCGCATCTGATTTTCCCAGACGAAGGAATCGCCCAGGGACCAGGCGAAGAACCCGTCGGGCAGCAGGGCCACGGGCCGCCCGTCCTTTTTTTCCGGGGCGATGAGCAAGGGCAGGGGCAGGTCGCCCAGGGCCAGGCCGTAGTGGAAGCGCTCGGCTGGCAGGTAAGGTTCGAGGTAGCGGGCCGCCTGCCGGGCGAACACGAAGGGGGGGGGCTCTTCCTGGCGCGGGGCGAGCGACTCGGGCAGCAGTTTGCGGGCGGTCTCGAAATCGCCTTCTTGCAAGGCCCCGCCGAACAGCAGCAACCGCGCCAGCTGGTAGGTTCCCTTTTCCTTGGTCTGGGTCAGGAACTGCTGCAGGGCTTTTTCGGGGAAGGAGTGCACGAAATAGGTCTTGCCTGCGGAAAGCCCCTGCACCAGGCGCAGGTGGCTGAAACCGGCAGGGGTGTTGAAAAACTGGACTTTCTTGCTCAGCCGGCCGCGCATGTTGACCGCCCCGAAAGTGAAGGAGACCATGAGCACGTCGAAGAACTGGCCGTAGAGCTCTTCCACGTAGAAGACCCCCAGGCCGTTGCGCTCCAAGTGGCGGATTTTCTCGCTGTTGGGGTCGTTGGTCTGTTTCAGCTTGAGCAGGTAGGCGGCGATTTTGTCGCGTTGCTCCGGGGTGAAGGTGACGATGCCCACCGAGGGGTAGGTGCGCTGGGGCGTCTGGCGCACCTGATTGAGCAGGCGGATGATGTGTTGCGCTTCGACGTCGTTGGTGGCTTCGCGCTCCTGGAAGTGCCCCTCCACATTTTCGACCACAACGCGCCGGCGAAGCCATTCGAAGTGGGTATCCAGGGAGGGCTGATGCACGGGATGCAGCTTCGGACGGGCGCTGAGCTCCATGAAGCGCTGCACCAGGCGGGTGGTGGGCACTTCGCTGCGGATGGCATAGTGCAGGGCATTGGTTTCGGAGCCCGGGCCGTTTTCGTTGCCGAACAACACCAGGCGCCGGCCCAAGGGAGCCACCGAGCAAGCGGCTTCCACGGGCAGGCACTGCGCCTCGTCTATGATGAGCAAGTCGAAATACCCTTCGCGGCGGGGCAGGATGCGGGCGGCGATGTCCACGCTGGTAAAGAGGATGGGCAAAAATTCGGTCACTGCCTCGAAGGCCGGCTCCAGAAGGAGTTCCAGGGGCAAGCCCTCCGCTTTTTTCAGGTTGTTCTTGTCGAAGACGCGCTGAAAGGCCTTGCGGTCTTTGCGGCGCAGGGTTTTCAGGGCTTGCTCCTGGCGGGCTTCCCAGGAAGCGGCGATGCGGGGAAGAAGCAGGGGTTTGAGCGCGAGGTAGGCCTCGTGGAAGGCTTCCAGATGGGCGTCGTCGGTGGGCAGGTCGGGGTTTTCGCGCCGGGCGAGGAGGTTGTCGAAGTACCAGCTTTCGAAGGCCGCCATCCAGTCGGAAGGCTTGACCTTGATGAGCGCCTCCACCACCTTTTGGGCATTGCCGCTCAGTTGCAGCCAGTGCGCTTGCCAGTTGTAGAAGGGCTCGAAGTCGCGCAGGTTGAGGCGGGTGGTTTCCAGGCGTTCGAGGATGCTTTCGAGGTATTTCTGCCGCTGGGGGATGGTGAGGGTCTTGTTCGAGAAGGGGCTCTGGTAGAGCTTGGCTTCGTTGAGCTCCTCAATGAGCACGTCGAGGGCGTATTCCAACTCGGAGATTTGCTCCTGAAAATCGAGGTCGCTGTGGGCGGTTTTGCTGTTGAGGCGCAGCAATTCGTCCTGGACGAGGTTCTTGATGCTGCCCTTCCAACGGAACAGGGCTTTGCGAAAGTCCTCCAGCCAGGCTTGGATTTGCTCCATGGTGAGCTGGCGGGGGTCGTGGGGGAGGGAAATTTCGAAGTAGCTGCGCCGGTTGTGTTCTTGCAACAGTTTTCGCAAGGCGTCGCGCACCTGCTGGCAAGCCAGCCGAAGTTGCTTTCGGCGCCGGCCGAGCAGGAAGGGCCACCACCCTTTGCGGCCCTTGCTTTTGAGAAATTCACTGCCGAAGCGATCGGCGTTTGCCGACAGGATTTCACCCACCCGCTCGCTGAGGGTGCGCAGGCGATGGTAGTGCTCCTCGTAGTGGTCGCGCAGGCGGGCGGCGTAGGCGTCCACCTTCTGGATGAAGCGGTGGTGCAGGTGCGAGCCCTTCTGAAGGAAGCGGCCCAGCTCGCGTTGGAGGTATTCGAGGGCTTCGCTGCGGCTGCGCTTGAGGAAGAGGTCCTTGTTCAGGTCGCTCAGGGGGTGCCGCAGGGTCTGGACGTGCAGGTACAGGGGCTGGCTGTCCAGGATGGCTTGTTTGAGGTATTCGTACTCCTCTTCGTCGAATTGAAATTCCTGCCCGTCGAGCTGGCTGCTGAGCAATTCCTTGCCCTCTTCGCGGTGGCTGCCCAGGAAGAGCCCCACCGTGTCCGTCCAGTCGTATTCGCCGAAGAGGCGCTGCTTGACGGCGGCATATTCGCGTTCGAGGCGGCGCCACTGGCGCTGATAGTGGTTGCTCTTTTGCTGGAATTCCTCTTCGGCCGGGCCGGTAGCTCCACCCAGACCCTGGGCGGCGATGCGCAGAAATTCCAACAGGGGTTTGCGGTCGTTGAGGGGGTCTTTGAGCAGGAAATTGAGCTGATGGATGCCCACGGCCGCCAGGCGCTCCTGGGTGCTGCGCAGGGCGGGTATGCGGTTGGAAACCACCAGACACTTGCGCCCGTTGAGCAGGGCATTGAACAAAAGGTTGGCCAACACCTGCGTTTTGCCGCTGAGCGCAGCCCCCTCCACCACGCTGACCTTGTTGTGAGCCACCCGATGCATGGCGGTGGCTTGCAAGGGAGCCGCCGGAAGCATGTGGACCTGGAGGTCCTCCTCCTCGGGGGGCAGCACCAGGGGAACGAAAATTTCCTCGGGTTTGGGCGCGGGGACGGCCGGGTGCGCCCCGAGCGGCGGAAACAGGCCCAGCACCCCGGCCGGATACAACACCCCCGTTTTGGCCAGCTCCCCGATCTGGTCGATGCCCGGAGCGGGCTGCAGCAAGCGATGCTCCGTGCGGTTTTCCAGCCCCAGGGTGGCGGCCAGCTTGCTGCATAGATCCCCGAGGGTCTTGTGATCGAGCTCCCGACGAAAGGCCAGGCGCTCCATCCGGTCCAGAAGCTCCACCTCGAAGGTCTTCTCCAGTTGCTCGATGAGCAAATAGTTGGGAAGAATGTGATGCGATTCGTCAAACTTCAGCACCCAGCTCCCCGGCGAACGCAGGGCGGGCTCCAGGCTGAGGTACCAAACGAACAGGGGCGCCACGAACAGCTCGTTGTCGAGGGTGTGCAGCAACAGGGGGTAGCCCAGCCCGAAGCTCTTCGGGCCGTTGGTGCGTTCGAAGTTGCGCGCCTCGAAGTAGATGTGGCGCAGGCGTTCCTGTACGTCCTGGGTGGAGCGGAATTGCTGGTTCAGCTTGCCGTTCACCAGCGCCTGCAACACCGGTCCCGCCGCCTCCTCTTTCATCAGGCTGGACAAGTCCACCCGGTCGAGGTAATAGGGCAAGGCATTCTGAAACACCGATTCCCAGGTGGGGGATTGATTGCTCTTCATAGGGAAAGCGTTGATTCCGGTGCATGCAAGGCAGGGAACTCAATCGCATCGCGCAAACGACCAGAACTGGATACGAAGATGGGATTTCTGTGGCCGACGGGATTCCACTCCGGGCCAAGGTAGGAAATAAGCCCTGTTCCTGAAAGCAAGGGGAAGGGGGAGCCGGCGCTCACCGGCTCCGCGCTGAGGGGTTCATTGCGTATTCTCGACGATGCCGCCGCTGACTTTCTCACCGTTTTTGTACTCGCCCTGGACCATGACCTTGCCCTCCTCGTTGTAGAAGCGATAGGGGCCGTGCAGCTTGCCGTCTTTGTAATGCACCTCCTTCTGGGGCACGTCTTTGTACTGAAAGTATTCGCGGTACACGCCGTCGAGCTGGCCGTTCTTGTAGGTGCCTTCTTTGAGCAGCCAGCCGCTCTTGTATTCGGCATAGCGCCCCTCCCAGTTGTTGTTGAGGAAGTTCATGATTTTCTCCACTTGGCCGCGCTGGCTCAACTCCATGTAGATGCCGTTGAACTTGTCATCCACGTAGCTGATGATGGATTTGGGCACTTGCTTGCCGGGGTGATAGGTCACCCAGGTGCCGGTGCGTTTGCCGTTGCGCACCAGGCCTTGCTCGACGAGATTGCCGTTCTGGTCGTAGCGAAACACCTGCTGGAAATCGGTTCCGGGGATGTCCACCACGGTGTAGAGGCTGAGGTCGAGCGTGCCGGGGGAATTCTTGCTGGTGGCGCCACCGCCGTTGCCGCAAGACCACAAACCGAGGACGAGGAACAGGAGAAACGAAGCCAAGTTTTTCATATTCCTGGGTTTTTGTAAGCCCGAATGCACCCGCGGAACGTGAAAGGCCCGGAGGTGCATTCGCCTGAAATTTTTTGGAAAGGGTTTCGAATGGTGTGCCACAAATTTAGAAGAAATCTCCCAGGGCCAAGGGGCTTCAGAATGCCCCCTCACTGCCCCCCCTCTTGCCAGCTCCCCCAAACCGCCTGCAGGATGAGGGGGGCGGCCGGTCCCTGGGAGAAGAGCAGGTCCAGCACACTCAGGCCGGGGAGGAAGCCGTGCCGTTCGAGGAAGGGTTGGGGGTAGGGGTGGCGTTGGAGGGCGGTTTGGAGGCGAGGGTCGGGCCGTTTGGGGTGGATGCGGTTGCGAAAATCCACGAGGTGGTCGGGTGTTTCGCCCAGGGGGAACCAATGCCGGGAGGTTTCGATTTCCAGCTCCAGCTCCAGGCAATCGAGCAGGGTGTGCAAGAGGGCGAGGTTCCAGTCGAAGAGGAATTCGGGGGGGCGTTGGAAGTGGGCTTCCAGCCGGGGGGCATAGTGTTCGAAGAAGGGGGTGCGCCCGTAGGCGCTCTGGATGCTGTGCCAGTGCGCGCGCATCCAGGGTTGCTGATAGGCCACGCGCACCCGGCGGATGGGCATACCGGCGTTCTTCCCCCGTACCAGGGGCACGCTCAGCCGTTGGAGGCCGTGCGAGCCGGCGATGTGGCAACGGTTGCGGAAGGAGCCCTTGACGTAATGTTCCCGGGCCTCCACCACCACGCGCCCGAAGCCGGCCGCCACCGCAAACCACGCCACCCCCGGCAGGTAGTGCAATTCGATGAGCAAATGAGCACCCCCTCGATTCATGTGGAAGAAATGAAAAAGCCCCTTCGGCAAGCGAAGGGGCTGGCAATATACTGAGGAGTGGATATTCCTTACATCATACCGCCCATGCCGCCGGCCGGCGGGTGGGCATGGCCGTTGTCTTGCGGCTCGGGCTTGTCGTTGACCACGCATTCGGTCATGAGCACCATGCCCGCGATGGAGGCGGCGTTCTCCACGGCGATGCGGGTCACTTTGGTCGGGTCTATGACGCCGGCTTTCTTCAGGTCTTCGAACTTGCCGGTGCGGGCGTTGTAGCCGAAGCTGCCGCGGCCGTTCATGACGCGCTGCAGAACCACGCTGCCTTCCTCGCCGGCATTGTCGGCGATGATGCGCAGGGGAGCTTCCAGTGCCTTGCGAACGATGTTGATGCCGATGTTCTCGTCCTCGTTGGCACCTTTGACCGACTTCAGGGCGCGCATGGCACGCACCAGAGCCACACCCCCACCCGGCACGATGCCTTCTTCGACGGCGGCGCGGGTGGCATGCAGGGCGTCGTCAACGCGGTCTTTCTTCTCCTTCATCTCCACTTCGGTGGCGGCGCCCACGTAGAGGACGGCCACCCCGCCGGCGAGCTTGGCCAGGCGTTCCTGGAGCTTCTCGCGGTCGTAGTCCGAGGTGGTGGTTTCGATTTGAGCCTTGATTTGGTTGATGCGGGCCTTGATTTGCTGCTCGTCGCCGCGGCCGTTCACGATGGTGGTGTTGTCTTTGTCCACGGTGATTTTTTCGGCCTGGCCCAGCATGTCGAGGGTGGTGTTTTCCAGCTTGTAGCCGCGCTCCTCGCTGATGACGGTGCCGCCGGTGAGGATGGCGATGTCTTCGAGCATGGCTTTGCGGCGGTCACCGAAGC
>CAZBYX010000243.1:0-6381 GCA_964496055.1 uncultured Saprospiraceae bacterium | reverse complement strand
GTTCTTGCTGGTGGCGAGCACCAGATAGACCCCCGAGTTGGCTTTGCGGCCGTTGTAGTCGCGCCCGTCCCAGACGGCCTGGCCGCCCAGGGCGGTGGTTTCGAACAGGAGCTGGCCGTTGATGTCGGTGATTTTGACGTTGGCGTCCTGGGCCAGGCCCCGGATGGCGATGAGGCCGTTGTAATCGGGGCGGACGGGGTTGGGGAAGACCACCACCTGCGAGCTGTGGCGCACGCCGCCGAGGGTGGCCTCGGCTCGCATGGACTGGAGGCCCTTTTCCGTGCCGATGAAGACCTCCCCCGTCTGGTGGTTGATGGCGATGTCGATGATGCCGTTGGAGAACAGGGGGCTGTTGTCTTCGTTGAAGGCGGCTTCCTGCTGGTCGCCGCTGGGCGACTGGACGAAGATGCCGTTGGCCGTTCCGAACCACTTGCGGTTGGCGCCGTCCACGGCGATGGTGCGCACGTCTTCGTCTTCGAGGAGGTAGGCGCCGAAGTTGTCCTGCTCGACGATGCGCAGCGAGCCGATGCAATCGGGGTTGCCCAGCACGTCGCACTCGAAGACGACGGGCCCCTGCAGGGTGCCGACCCAGACGCTGCCGTCGAGGTCCACCTCGATGGCATTGACGCGGTTGGAGGGCAGGTTGCTGTTGTTGCTGTTCAGCATGCGGCAGCGGTCGTCGGTGGGGTCGTCCATGTCGCCTTCGTCGAAGACGAGCAGGCCGAGGTTCTCGTCGGAGAGGATGATCCACTTGTAGCCGAAGAAATCCACGGCCAGGTCCACGAAGCCCTTGGAGGAGGTGCAGCCGGGCGAGAAGCTCTGCCAGGTGCCGTCGTTTTTCAGCACGCTCAGGGGGCGTTCGGCGGCGTGATTGCTGACCCAGAGGTTGAGGTCCTGGTCGAAGGCCAGCCCGCTGACGCGGGTGCGTTGCTCGTCGCCGATGGCGTTGTTGAGCGAGGAGTTGCTGTCGTCATAGACGATGGCTTCGCCGGTGGCGGGGTCCAGCTCCACCAGCCCGTCGAGGAAGGAGCCCGCATAGACCTTCCCCGTTTCGGGGTGCACCCGGATGGTGTAGAAGTCGTCGAGGTTCTTTTCCTGGATGGCCGGCACGTTGAACTTGTTGTACACCGACCACTGCCCGTCGATGAGGGAGAAGAAGCCGTGGTTGCGGAACAGGTAGGTGTAAGAGATGGTGACCCCCCCGGAAGCGATCCAGACCTGGTTGTCGTGGATGGTGATTTCGCGGACGTTCTCGCTGAAGGGGGAGTTGACGCGCAGCACCTTGCAGGAGGCGTCCCCGGGGCCGGCGTAGCGGTAGCCGAAGTTGGAGCCCTCGTCGGCGTACCAGATGCGGCCGCTTTCGTCCTCGATGGCGTAAGTGGGCTTGAAGAAACACTGCGCCGGGGAAGGGGTGAGGTTGTGGGCTTCGTCGAACAGCCAGACCCGGGCGCTGCTGCCCCCGCCCCGGAAGCCGGCGATGAGGTGGGGCCCGTCGGCGCTGAGGAAGCGCAAATCGTAGCCCGCCTCGCTGTGCACGTATTGCAGGGCGGAGCCGTCCCAGCGGTAGAGGCTGTCGTTCAGGTCGAGGTAGAGGCTCTGATTGAACAACACCAGGGGGCCGGTGCTGTAATCGGCGGGGAAGCCCCGCTCGGGGCCCCACCATTCCCAGTTGCTGAAATCGTCGAGGTTGACGCTGCCGTCCAGGGGGGCGGCATAGAGGCCCTCGTCGGTGGAGATGACCAGTTGCCCCTCAAAAACGACGACGCTGTTCACCCCCAGGGGGGTTTTGGTCGTGCTGGGGAACAGGCCGCGCCGGAAGTCGAATCGGGTGACGCCGAAGTTGGCGGCCAGGAAGGCCGTGCTGTCGTCGGCGAAAAACAGGTCGCGGATGACTTTCTCCCCGATGACGATGTCGCTTTCCGGAATGTTCAGGATGGTGGTGATGCCCTCGTCGCGCACCAGGTCGATGACCCCGTCCTCATAAATGACCAGGAGCACCTCGCCGCCCCGGCTGTACTCGATGAAGCGCACCCCCACCTGGCTCAAACCCTCCACCTTGGTCAGGCGCTCGATGCTCAGCTCCTCTTTGTCGATGGCCAGCACGGCGAAGGGGGTGGCGTAGAAAATCTTTTCGGGGCTCTGCGTCACGTGCGTTCCGTGCTGGAAAGGCAGGTGGGAGCGCCACTGCCCGATGGCCAGGTCGGTTTGGGCGAAGGTGGGCAGGCAGGCACCCAGCAGCAGGGCAAGAAGTGGGAATCTCATGCAAGCAGGATTTGAATGGAGCGGTGCAAGGGCCGGTCGCGTGCCCTTCCGTCCCCCCCAAAACTCCCCCGGCGGGGGCGGTATTGCCCTCGGGTTCGGGGTTTGGAGGGCAAAGGTCGGCAATTGGCAGCGGGCGGCGCCAGGGTCCTTTCAGGAGGAAGATTTTTTGGGGGGGGTGCGGTACAGATTGCTCGATTCGAGGTATTCGAACACGGCGTCGGGCACCAGGTATTGCACCGACTTGCCCTCGCGAATGCAGCGCCGCACATAACTGGAGGACAGGTCCATGCGGGGCGCCTCGAAGAAGTGGACGTTGGGGTGGTCGCTCAGGCCGCCGTCGCCGTAGCGGGGGCGCTTGTACACGTAAATCGGGTAGTCGCGCAGCAGCAGCTCGTAGTTTTTCCATTTGTGCAGGGTGGCGAGGTTGTCGCCCCCCATGATGAGGACGAAGCGGTGCTGCGGATACTTTTCGCGCAAGTACGTCAGGGTGTCGATGGTGTAGGAGGGTTTGGGCAGGTTGAACTCGATGTTGGAAGCCTGCAGCAGGGGGTTGTCGCCGATGGCGAGGCGCACCAGGTGAAGGCGGTCGTAGTCGCGGGCCAGGGTTTCGCGGGGCTTGAGGGGGTTCTGGGGGGAAACCACCAGCCAGACCCGCTCCAAATCGGTGTGCGTGGCCATGAAGTTGGCGATGATCATGTGCCCCACGTGAACGGGGTTGAAAGAGCCGAAGAACAGTCCGATTTTCATGGGATGGGGTTTGGGGAAGCAGGTTTGCGGTTTCGGGGTTTGGGGGTGCGGTGGGGGTGGGGGTCAGGGCAAGGATTGCAGGGCGGTCAGTCGCAGCAGGAGCTCGAGCAGCAGCAGGAGGAAGCCTGCCAGCACGAAGCCGTGGAATTTCTCGGTTTTGCGGGAAGTGCTCAGGACTTCCAGCTCGGTTTTTTCCAGGCGGTCGATTTCGTCGTAGATGCGCTGCAGCATCTCCTCGTTGGTGGCGCGGAAGTAGCGCCCCCCCGTCATCTGGGCGATTTTCTGGAGCAGGGCTTCGTCGATTTCCACCCGGGCCATGCCGAAGATGTAGCGCCCGTCACTGCGGCGGCTGATGGGGGTGTAGGCCTCGCCCGTCTTGCCCACGCCGATGGTGTACACCTTGACGCCGAACTCGCGGGCGATTTCGGCCGCCGTGAGGGGCTTGATGTAGCCGGCATTGTTCACCCCGTCGGTCAGCAGGATGATGACCTTGCTTTTGGCCTTGCTGTCCTTGATGTGGTTGACGGCGGTGGCCAGCCCCATGCCGATGGCGGTGCCGTCTTCGATGAGGCCGCACTGGAGTTGCGCAAGGGCTTCCTTCAGCACGCGGTGGTCGATGGTCATGGGGGTCTGGGTATAGGCTTCGCCGGCAAAGACCACCAGCCCGATGCGGTCGTAGGGGCGCTTGTCGACGAATTCGGCGGCCACGCGCTTGCTGGCTTCCAGGCGGTCGGGCTTGAAATCGCGGGCCAGCATACTGCTCGACAGGTCCATGACCAGGAAGATGTCGATGCCTTCGGCCTTGACCTTCTGCTCCTCGAGCAACTCCTGCGGGCGCGCCAGGGCAATGACGAAGGCTACGAAGGCGGCGGCTTTCAGCAGCGGCAGCAAGGGGCGGGCTGCGGTGCGCCAGGTGCGGAAATCCGCCCAGCCCGAGAGGTCGGAATGCGTGAAAACCGGGTCGTAGGCCTTGCGCCAATACCAGTAGGCGGCCGCCGGCAGCAGCAACAGGAGCAGGAAGAACTCCGGATGAACGAATGCGATATCGGCCACGAGGATGATTTTCATGGGAGGCTTGCCTTACCCAGCAGGACTGGACGGCGAAGTTAGGCTTTGGTTGTAAAATTCCAGGCTTTGGGTCACAGCTTCCGGCTCGACGGGCACGTCCACCTCGACGGCTCCCAGCCGGGGCAGCAGGCTGAAGCGCCACTCACCGCCGACATTCTTCTTGTCGGCGCCCATCAGCGCCAGCAGGCGCCCGAAACCTTCCACCGGCAAAGGCGGCAACGCATACAGCCCCAGCAGGCAGCTTCGGATGCGCTCCACCTCTTCCCACCTCAAACCCAAACGGTGATGCGAAAGAAAGGCCTCGGCAATCATGCCCGCCGCCACCGCTTCGCCATGCAACAGGGGGGTGGGGGTTTCGAGGAAGAAGCTCTCCACGGCATGGCCCACCGTGTGCCCGAAGTTGAGGGCTTTGCGCAGCCCCCGCTCCAGGGGGTCGGCTTCCACGATGCGGCGCTTGATTTCGAGGGAATGCACGAGCAGGGGCTCCCAGTCCTCCACCGATTCGGGGTGCCGGGCGCTCAACTGCTCGAAGAAAGAGGCGTCGGCGATGAGGCCGTGCTTGAGCATTTCCGCAAAGCCGCTTCGCAGCTCGCGACCGGGCAGGGTTTGCAGGAAGGCGGGCTCGATGAAGACGGCCCGCGGATCGGCGAACAGGCCGATGCTGTTTTTCACCCCCCGGAAATCGATGCCCAGCTTGCCGCCGATGGAGGCATCCACCTGTGCCAGCAGGGTGGTCGGAAACTGCACGAAGGGCAGGCCCCGCATGTAGCAGCAGGCGCAAAAGCCCCCCATGTCGCCGATGACGCCCCCGCCCAGATTGACCAGCAGGCCGTGCCGGTCCAGCCCGGCCTCCAGCATGGCACCCCAGATGCGGGCGCAGGTCTCGAGGTTTTTGTGACGCTCCCCGGCAGCGATGGCGATGAGCTGAAAGGAGCAGTCCGGGAGGTTTCGGCGAAACAGGGGCAGGCAGTGCCGCTCGGTGTTTTCATCCACCAGGACGGCCAGTCGGGCGGGGCGAAGCTCCTGCAACAAGCCCCGGAAGGAGGCCCACACCCCTCCGACGTGAATGGAATAGCCTGGCAGGGAAAGAGTCTTCACGGGCGGGGGCTTAAAGATTCGGTGATTCAGGTTGAATACATTTCAGGGCGGCCAGACTTTCTTTGGTTTCTCGAATCCTCCTTTCAAAACCGCAGCTTCCAGACGCAGAAAACCGCAGCATATACGCAGTTTCTCACACAGCGCTTTTCTAACTGGTGCCCTCTCAACATCGAGACTTGTGGAGCCGAGCTCCCGACATCGCCGCGTAACGACGTTCCAACGCGAGCGTAGCGAGCATCAACCCTCAAATCCTCGGTTCCTCGGTTGCTCAAATCTTCCTTCTCCAACATTCGTCCTCATTCACCAGCGCTATAGGTGGGGAGCGGGTCCAGCGTCCAGGCTTCGGCGCGGGCGGCGAAGAGGGCGCGGGTTTGGGCCCAGGTTTGTCGGAAGAGCTGGGATTGGCGATAGTTTTCCAGCGCTTCTTCGCTGTCCCAGAGGCTCAGGGTGAAGAAGACGTTCGGGGCGTGGCGGTTGCGCAACAGTTCCAGATGGCGGCAGCCGGCGAAAGCGCGGATGGCCGCCTCCTTGCGGGCGAAGAGGGCCAGGAATTCTTCTTCGGTTCCTTCCCGAAAGGTCATCTTCACGATGCGTCGAATCATGGCTGGCTGTTGAGGCGCGGGGTCAAATCCAGTTTGCTCCATAGGGTTGGAAGGGCCAGGGGATGCGCGAAAGGATGAGCAGCAACGCCACCAGGAAGTACCAGAAGGTGTACTGAAACTTCTTGCTGTCCTGGGCGGCGGCCTTGGCCCGCACGTGCCCCACCGTGATGAGGACGATGCCGAGTACCATGACCAGCGGATGCTCCACCACGTAAAAGCGGCTGAGGGCGTTGCTCATGTCGAAGGCGCCGAAATCCACCTTCGGGCTGAGGAACAGATAGAGCAGCAGCCCGAGAAGCAATTGCAGGTGGGCGGCGATCATGTTGAAGAGGTTGAGCCGGTAGTCGACCGAGCGGAAGGTTTTTCCACTGCGCCAGCGCAGCAGGGCATTCACCACGGCAAACAGCAGCAGAGCCAACACCACCCAGCGCAGACCGGAATGAGCGTGCTTCAGGATGTTCTCCATACGGTAGAAAGTTTAGTGGTTACTGTCTCTGCTGCAAACTTGCCCAATTTTTCCGACAATGCGCCCCCACCCCCCACCCGCCGGCCCCTCCCTCCTTTCGTTTTTTGGCTTATTTTGGCGGGGCCATGCACCGTGTCC
>CAZBYX010000242.1:0-6405 GCA_964496055.1 uncultured Saprospiraceae bacterium | reverse complement strand
GGGGCGGTTCGGGGGTGGGGGCTTTTTCTTCGACGAGGGTTTCCGTCGCGGGGGAGGAAAAGAGACTGGGTTCTTTGACCGGTTCCTTCTTGACGGCAGGGGTGGTGGGGCGGGTGCCGATGACGATTTCATCGGCTTTTTTCTTTACGTCCAGGGATTTGGAGAACTCCTTGTAGAGGGCGGCCTCCATTTCCTCGGAAATCTTGGCCGTAGGCTTGTTCTCGATTTCAAAGCCACTGTTTTGCAGGAACTCCACGATGGTGGCCGTTCCCACATTCAATTCCTGAGCTACTTTAACTAAGCGTTTTGCCATCAAGCATATTTGTTTGGCGCCGTGCAGGGCTATTCGAGATGCAAGTTTCGCAAGGCCCGTTCGCCAAATGAGCAATGGGTGGCAAAAGCTTTTTCCAACACTTGTGAGGCTTACATATCGTTTCGTTTAGGGTGAAAGAATGAAAGGCACATGTTGCGAAAAGCTTTCGCCAAAACTCGAGTACCGCTGGGGCGAACCCGGCTCCACCCCCTCCCGGGTTTCTGCTTGGGCAGGGCGGTGGTGTCAGCGGTTGGGATCAAGGGTTCGGTAAGTGGGGGCCGGGATTCAAACAATTGTCACACGCTTCGAAAAGCTCCGCAAAGATAGGGGAAAAGTCCTTTACCCCTCCTATCCGGGGGCGGAAAAAGCGGCTGAATCCCAAATCGTTTGCCGTTTCCGCCCCCGAAGGGGGTGCCGAGGGCGTCTTCAATCCTCTTCGAATTCGGCTTCGAGGATGCGGAACACCTCTTCGATGGTTTCTTCCTCCAGGTCGGTGCGGCGCAACAACTCTTCCTTGGACAGGTCCAGGACGCTGCGGGCGGTGTCGCAACCGATGGCGCGCAACTGCTCGATGACCCAGGCGTCGATTTCGTCGGCGAATTCTTCGAGGTTGACGTCGTCGATTTCGATTTCCTCGTTGTTGCGATAGACGTCGATTTCGTAGCCGGTCAGGCGGCTGGCCAGCTTGATGTTCGTACCGCCCTTGCCGATGGCCAGGCTCACCTGGTCGGGGTCCAGATAGACGGAGGCGCGGCGGTTTTCCTGGTCCAGCTCGATGGTGCTGACTTTGGCCGGGGTCAAGGCGCGCTGGATGTAGAGGGAGTCGTTGGAGGTGTAGTTGATGATGTCGATGTTCTCGTTGTTCAGCTCCCGGACGATGCCGTGGATGCGGGAGCCCTTCATGCCGACGCAGGCCCCGACGGGGTCGATGCGGTCGTCGTAGGATTCGACCGCCACCTTGGCGCGTTCGCCCGGCAGGCGCACGATGCCCTTGATGGCGATGAGGCCGTCTTCGATTTCGGGCACCTCCTGCTCGAGGAGTTTTTCGAGGAAGAGGTTGTCGGTGCGCGAGACGATGACCACGGGGTTGTTGTTGCGCATCTCTACGGCCTTGATGACGCCGCGCACCATTTCGCCCTTGTGGAAGAAGTCGCCCCGGATGGTTTCGCTGCGCGGCAGGATGAGTTCGTTGCCGGTGGCGTCATCCAGGATGAGGATTTCCCGCTTGAGGATTTGGTGCACCTCGCCGAGCACCAGCTCGCCCACGCGCTCGCTGTAGCGCTTGTACACTTCGTCTTTCTCCAGCTCCATGATGCGGGAGATGAGGGTCTGGCGCGCCGCCATGATGGCCCGGCGGCCGAAATCTTCCAGGTGGAGTTGCTCGTAGCACTCCTCGCCGATTTCGTAGTCCTCGTCGATGGCCAGGGCTTCCGAGATGGCGATTTGGCTGCGCTCGTCCATCACCTCGCCGTCAGGGACGATTTCGCGCACGCGCCAGAGTTCCAGGTCGCCCTGTTGGGTGTTGACGATGACGTTGAAGTTTTCGTCCGACCCGAATTTTTTGCGAATCAGGGTGCGGAACACGTCTTCCAGCACCCGCACCATCGTGGGTCGGTCTATGCTTTTGTTGTTTTTGAATTCGGTGAAGACATCAACTAATTTGACACTCATAATCCTATCGTTGGTTCAGGGGGTCGAAGGCGGCGGCGCCGGCGTTCGGCCCTCCTAAAATTGAATCAAAACGGTGGTTTTTCGAATTTGGTCGAAGGGGATGAGGGTTTCGCGGGTTTGTTCGACTTTTTGCTTGCCCTTTTTGGCGGTGGTTTGCTGGCTGAGCAAGATGTAGTTTTCGGTCACTTCACAAAGCAGCCCCTGATGGCTGGTGCCGTTGGTCAATTCCACGCGTACGTTTCGGCCTACGTTTTTGAAGTACTGACGTTTCAGGCGCAGGGGGGCGTCCAGGCCCGGGGAGGAGACCTCCAGGGTGTAGCGGTCGCCCAGCCAGCCTTCGTTGTCGAGCACTTCTTCGAGCAGGCGGCTGATTTGCTGGCACAGTTGGTGCGTAACGCCGTTGTCGTTGTCGATGAACACTTCGAGCTTGTTGCCGGGGCGGAGTTTGACCTCCACCAGGAAGCAATCTTGAAAGGCTTCCTCCTCGAATTTGGCAGTCAGCAGTTCGGCAATCTTTTGTTCAACCACCATCTTCTCGGGGGGCTATAATGAAAAAGAGGGAACGGACGGTTCCCTCTTTTCGCGTTTTTCGTTCGCCTGCAAAAGTAACACTTTTTTCGGTGGGAGGTTTGGGGGCGGGCAAAAAATTGTGGGGGCTCAGAAAGTTTTCTCCACCACGGCGCGGATGGTGTCGGAATCGCCCATGGTGTAGTAGTGGATGCAGGGCACGCCCTTTTCTTTCAGTTCGCGGCTTTGCATGGCGCACCATTCGATGCCGACCTGCTGGCGGGCTTCGGGGGTGGTGGCTTTTTCCATTTCGCGCACCAGCTCGGTGGGGATGTCCACGTGGAAGAGGCGGGGCAGGGAGTTCAGTTGGTAGCGTTTGGTCAGGGGTTTGAGCCCCGGAACGATGGGCACCTCGATGCCGATTTTGCGGCAGGCTTCGACGTACTCGAAGTATTTGCGGTTGTCGAAGAACATTTGCGTGACGATGTAATCCGCGCCGGCGTCCACTTTGGCTTTGGTGTACATCAGGTCGGTTTCCATGTTGGGGGCTTCGAAGTGCTTTTCGGGGTAGCCGGCTACGCCGATGCAGAAGTCGGTTCTCACGCCGTTTTCGATGTTGTCGTCCAGGTATTTGCCGTGGTTCATGTCCACGATTTGGCGCACCAGGTCGATGGCGTAGGCGTGGCCTTCGGGCTCGGGGACGAACTTGCCGTCGAACTTGCGGGCATCCCCCCGGATGGCGAGCACGTTGTTGATGTTCAGGAAGTTGAGGTCGATCAGGGCGTTTTCGGTTTCCTCTTTGGTGAAGCCCCCGCAGATGAGGTGGGGCACGGCGTCCACGCCGTAGCGGTGCATGATGGCGGCACAGATGCCCACGGTGCCGGGGCGCTTGCGGATGGCGATTTTCTCGTAGTAGCCGCTGGGCCGGCGCTTGTAGATGTACTCCTCGCGGTGGTAGGTGACGTCGATGAAAGGAGGCTTGAACTCCATCAGGGGGTCCAGCACGTCGAAGATGGCCTGCATGCTGCCTCCTTTCAGGGGGGGGAGGACTTCGAAGGAGACCAGCGTCTGCCCCTTGGCTTTTTCGAAGTATTCGATAACTTTCATGGGTGGGTGGAAATTCAGGATATTCGCCTCCGGTTGAAAATTTGCGCGCAAAACTACAAAACCCGCCCACCAACCTTCCCCGGCCCCTTGAATCGGAGGGCGGTGTGGGGGAGGGGAGGGGGGCGCCGCATCGCTCTTGCCCCATGCTGGAACTTCGCGATTTGTTTCGACGCTACACCGGTTTCCTGCGCAGCCTGAAGCTGGTGTATGTTCTCAACAACCTGCTCCACTGGAAGCACCTGTGGCGCAACCGCCCCCTCTACCGCCGGCTGGGCCTGAAGAAGAGTGTTTTCGCGCCCATCGGCAGCCAGGACTTCCCCCAACCCGCCGGCCCGCCCCCCTGGCTGGACCGACCCGACGCCCTGCAAGCTCTGCGCCGACATCCCGAATTCCTCACCTTCGATGCAGCCTTGCAAAAACAGCTGGAGCAATTCGTTCAGCAGGGCTATCTGATTTTGAGGGGCTTCCACCCGGCGGACAAGGTCGATGCCCTCAATGCCGAAATCGAACGCCTGCTGCGCGAAAAAAGGACGGGCTTCAATTACACGGGGCGCAAAATCATGGATGCTTTCCGATTTTCACCCCTGCTCGACCGGGAATTCTTCCGCAACCCCGAACTGCTCCGAATCCTCGAATTCATCATGGGGCGCCCCATCATTCCCTTCCAAACCATCAATTTCCTGGTGGGCAGTGAGCAGCGCGCCCACTCCGACAGCATCCACATGACCACCGAGCCCAAAGGCTACCTCATTGCCGCCTGGACGGCCCTGGAAGACGTCAACGAAGACAACGGCACCATCTTCTTCTACCCCGGCAGCCACCGCCTGCCCTACGTGCTGGCACCCGACTATGCCACCGGCAACACCCGCTGGCGCATCGGCAAAGACAATTACCGCAACTACGAAGACGCCATCGAGCAGCTCATCCGGGAGCGGAACCTCCGGCCCGTCCCCTTCCTCGGCCGCAAGGGCGACGTGTTCATTTGGCACGCCAACCTGCTGCACGGGGGCGGCCCCATCCGTCGAAAGGGCGCCACCCGAAAAAGCATGGTCGCTCACTACTTTTGCGAGGGCGTGCTGTGCTATCACGAGGTCTCCCAGCGCCCGGCCATCCTTGTGCGCCCCTGAGAGCGCCCCACCCGTTCGGCAATTTTCCGCCGGGAAAATTGGGGCAAAAGTGATACCTTGCAGCAAAGACTGAAAACCATGAACATCGGGGATAGGTGTTTTCCCGAAGAAAACTCAGGTCCCGAAATCCCAGAACATACTTTCAAGTGAAACCGATTGCCTGCCGCTTCCGACCGTTCCATTCCTTCGGCCGCTTCCCCGGCCGCCTCTTTCTCAACCCTTTTGGCTCGATGACATCTCTTCCCCTGCATGCGGGGTGGAAGGCAGTGGATTTTCCGGGATTGGGTAACCCCCTTCGGTGACGGCCCGTACATTAGTAAAATCGGGATATCAGGGAAGATGCGTACTTTTACCCCGGCCCAAAAGCATCCCTGTTTCCCGAACCTCTTACTGATTCCCGGACCTGAACTTATCCCCTAAAATTTCACTCAGGTATGAGAAACCGATTACTCGAGCGACTGGGGTTGCTCACGCTCCTATGGTTCTTCTTTGCAGGAAACCCGCTCTTTTCCCAGTGCACGTGCTTCTGCCCGGGAACAGGGGTATGCCAGAGTTCCCCCGATTTCGAATTCTCCTATTGCGGGCCCGACACCCTCTATCTGGATGCCAACTGTGAGGCCGTCTTCGGTTTCGGGGGCAGCCCGCCGGGCGCCTGCTCGGTGCACGGCAACGGCCCCGGTACCCCCACCGGCGTGGACGCCGCCCTGACCGGCCTGAACGTCGGCGACGTAGTCACGGGGGAGACCATGCTCACCGTCTTCTTCGTCGTGACCGATGACGTGGGCAACCAGGATACCTTTTCCTTCCCCATGTGGTTTGTGGACACCCTCCCGCCCGACCCCGTCACCCCCCCCTCCAACACCATCGTCCAGTGCGACGGGGGGCTGAGCATCTCTTCCTGGGTGGATTTGCAGATGACCCTGCTGAACAACAACGCCACCGACAATTGCGGGCTCGACACCATCACCCATGATTTCGACCCCGCCAACCACACCTTCGCCGACACCACCTGCGGCATCGTGTTGGTCACCTTCACCTTGAAGGACATCAACGGAAACGAAAAACAGGTCCAGGCCACTTTCGAAACCCAGGACACCGTCGCCCCCACCTTCACCATCCCCCCCGATCTGGTGCGCAATTGCCAGGACCCCCTCGACACGGCGTCCACGGGCAACTACGCCAACCTGATGGACAATTGCGACCCCAACCCCACCATCGCCTTCGCCGAGGTCATCCTTCCGGGGGCCTGCCCCTTCGAAATCACCATCCAGCGCACCTGGACCGCCGTGGATGCCTGCGGCAACAGCCGCGCCCAAACCCAAACCATCACCGTGGTGGACAACGAAGCCCCCGACTTCGACGCCCCCGCCGACCTCACTGTCGATTGCCAGGATGCCAACGACCTTAACATCACCGGCCAACCCATCCCTCTGGGCGACAACTGCGACCCCAACCCCAAGATTTCTTTCTCCGACCTCATCCTCCCGGGCAGTTGCCCCAACAGCTTCACCATCGAACGCACCTGGAGCATCGAAGACACCTGCGGCAACCGGCGCGACTCTTTGCAGGTCATCACCGTCATCGATACCCTTCCTCCCGACATCTTCCCGCAGGCGCAAAACATGACCATCGCCTGCATGGACCCCATCAACATCGACTCCATCTTCAATGCCTGGGTGA
>CAZBYX010000241.1:0-6406 GCA_964496055.1 uncultured Saprospiraceae bacterium | reverse complement strand
GACATCGTGCCCCTGGAGTTTTTCGTGCCGGGGCCGCCTTTCCGCGCCGTGGGCCCCGTCACCCTTCAGATTGACCTGCTCAATGTGGATGCCGAGAGTCCCACGGAGTTCTTCCGCATCATCGGAGAAGACG
The DNA here is from genome assembly GCA_964496055.1 of uncultured Saprospiraceae bacterium. Lineage (GTDB taxonomy): Bacteria > Bacteroidota > Bacteroidia > Chitinophagales > Saprospiraceae > CAZBYX01. The sequence continues at coordinate 6,273 of CAZBYX010000241.1, read as the reverse complement.
GCACCGACCTGGGGCAAACCAACCTCACCCCCCAGCCTCAGTGCAACAACTCCACTACGGTGGTCAACCTGACCGAGGAGCAATTCAATTCCTGGGGCTTCGACGGGCTGTTGGAAATCACCCTCATTCCGAACGTGCCGCCCACGCTGCCGGGGCGCTTTGCCATCAACCTGGTGTGCGGCAACAGTTTCGTGGATGCCTCCCTAAGCTATACGCTGGCCTTCCCCAACAGCCTGGAGATGGAGCTGGTTTTGGACGGGCAGCCCCCCTTGTTCCTGGGCAGCCCCACCCCCGTGCCCCTGTTCCTCGATGTTGGGGTGCACCAAATCGAATACCGCTTCCGCGACTGCGGCGGCAACCTGAGCACCTGCTCCTTCGAGGTGACGGTGGAAGACCTCGAACCGCCGGCTTTGAACTGCCCGCCCGACCTGATCGTCAACCTGGACCCCGGGGAATGCCAGAAAACCCTCGAAGTGCCCCTCTTCCTCGATGTGTCGGACAATTGCGCCGTCACCACGCCCGTGACTCAAACCCAACCCCCTCCCACTCAGGATGCCTTCCTCACCTTCACCCTCAATCCCAACTTCGGGGAGTTCATGGCCGACGACCGCCTGTTCGTCTTCACGAACCTGCAACCGACCGCCGCGCCCGGCTTCGTCGAGTTGATCGTCGAATTGCAAGGGGATGTGGACGAACCCGGCGAATTCTTCACCCTCATCGGACCGAACAACGACACGCTGGGCACCACCGAGGTCGGGCAACCCGGCGTCGTGCCCGGGGATTGCAACAGCCCCCTGAGGGCCACCTTCCTCATCCCTTCGGAAGACTTCAACAACTGGGCGAGCTCCGGAACGGTGGCTTTCCAGGCGCGTTCCTTCATGAGCTTCCCCTTGCCGCCCTCGGGCCCCGGGCTGGGCATCAACCCCTGTGACCCGGGCGCCGTGACCCAGGACGGCCAGACCGACAGCATCAGCTACATGCGCGCCACCCTGCAGTATCAGGTGGTGGAGCCCACCTACTGGGCCGAAGGCGCCACGCCCATCCCGCCCACCGTGCTCTCGGCCCCCCTCGTGCCGCCCACCCACACCTTCGACCAGGGCGTCACGACCATCAGCTACGAGGTGGTGGATTTGGCGGGCAACCGCGACACCTGTTCCTTTGACATCGTGGTGGAAGACAAGGAGCCGCCCAACGTGCTTTGCGGGCCGTCTTTCGTCAGCATCAATCCTTCGGGGCTGGTGCAAGACACCATCTTCCCCGCCGACATTGACCTGGGCACTTCCGACAATTGCACCCTCGACTCCATCTGGGTGCAGCCCAACAGGGTCACCTGCGACCAGGCGGGCAGCCCCATCAACGTGACCCTCTTCGCGCGCGACCAGGCCGGCAACGTGGACTCCTGCCAGACATTCGTGGTCGTCGAGACCGAGCCTCCCGCCCCCACCGTGGTGGGCACCTGCGGCAGCTCCGACTTGCAACTGATGGCCAACCCACCGCTGGCCCCCAACGGCAACGATGTGTACCAGTACGAATGGACGGGGCCCAACGGCTTTTTCTCCAATCAAAGGAACCCCCTCATTCAGGGGGCCGACATGACGCACGTGGGCTTCTACACCCTGCTCATCCGGGGCATCACGGGCTGCGAAGCCGTGGGAACGGTGCAAATTCAGTGTGAAGACCTGCCCCTGCAACGCCCCGCCTTGTCGGTGAGCGCGACCCAGGTTTGCAACGACGACCCCATCGACTTGAGCACCTCCCCCGTGTGTGGCAACGTGGTTTACAAGTGGTACAGCGGCACCCCCCCGAACGGCACCTTGCTGGGCACCACCACCGACCCCGAGTTCACCATCGCGCCGCCGCACCAGCCCGGCAACTTCAAGTTTTACGTGGTGGTGGAGCGCAACGGCTGCCCCTCCCAGGCTTCCCTGACTCAAACGGTGACCATCACCAACCGGCCCGTGGCCATGCCCGACCAAACGAGCATCACGGTATGTGAAGGGGAGGACATTCTGCTGGGGGCAAGTGTTTCGCCCAGCGACGCCACCTGCCAGTGGACGGGGCCCTGCGGCTTCAGCTCCTCGAGCTGCGACCCCGCCCCCATCCTGAATGCTTCGGCCTGCCACGAGGGGGTCTATCAACTCATCGCCACGAAGAACGGCTGCTCCTCGGTGGTGGCCACGGTGGTCGTCACCGTTCTGGAGCGGCCCGCCACCCCCCAACTGACCAACCCCACCACCGCGGACGACCCGGTCTGCGAATCCGAACCCCTGACCCTGACCGCCACCCCCGTGCCCGGGGCGGTCTCCTACGAGTGGATGGCGCCCAACTTCAACCTGATTTCGACCTCGGGCAACACCCTGACCCTGCCGAGCGTGGATGCCGCCACCCATGGCGGCGATTGGAAGGTGCGCGCCATCGGCAACCCCTGTGTTTCGGAGTTTTCCAATGCCAGCACGGTGTACGTGGCCCTGCCGCCTGCTTCCGTGTCTCTGGCTGCCAACCCCAACCCGGCCTGCGAAGGGCAGGACGTGCAACTGAGCGCCTCGGCCGGCGGAAGCAACCTGAGCTTCGAGTGGACCTACCCCGACGGCCAGACCAGCGCCCTGCAAAACCCCCTGCTGCCTGCCATCACCAAAGACGATGAGGGCGTGTATGAGCTGGTGGTCAGCAACGAGTTCGGCTGCAGCACCGAGGTCAGCCTCACCCTCGATGTCATCGAGCGGGTCAACATCACGGGGGTGGCCAGCAACGCCCCCTCCTGCACCACCGGCCCCGTGGACGTGACCCTGCAGGCCACCGTCTTCCCCCTGGACGACGGCAGCTACACCTACCTGTGGACGGGCCCCAACGGCTACCAATCGACCAACGCCGCCGCGCTCATCCCCAACGCCACCGCCGATGACAGCGGCCCCTACACCCTGGTGGTGACCAACGCCGACGGCTGCACCTCCCTGCCCGCCACCCTGAACGTGGTCATCCCCGAAGCGGTGCCGACGCCCGGCGTGCCCACCCTTTCCGAGCCCAACCCCTTCTGCGAGGGGGAAAGTGTGAGTTTGAGCACCGCTCCCGTGGCCGGCAACCAGGTGGAATACCAGTGGAGCACCCCCACCGGAACGGTCACCACCAGCGTGCCCAGCCTCACCCTGAACGACCTGAGCCGGGCCGACAGCGGCAGCTACCAGCTCGTCGCCCTGGTGGACGGCTGCCCCTCCCTGCCCTCCGGCATGGCGACGGTGGTCGTCAAACCCACCCCCCTGGCGCAAGCCAGCTCCAACAGCCCCGTATGCGAGGGCGAAACCCTGAACCTGGAAGCCAATTGCTCCGCCGGCGCCATGTACGAGTGGACGGGGCCCGCTGGTTTCAATGCCAGCGTTTGCAACCCCGTCATCACCAATGTGGATGCCGACGTGCACAGCGGGCAGTACACCCTGCGCAAAAAAGTGGACGGCTGCTGGTCGGAGACGGTCACCCTGAACGTCCTCATCGCCCCCAAACCCACCCAACCGGTGGTGGCGGAATTCGGCCCCTACTGCTCTTCCTCCGAAGACGTGGTCTTGCAGGTGACTTTCCCCTCGGCCACTCCGGGCGCCACCTACGAATGGTTCGAAGCCTCGAGCAACCAGTTTTTGGGCTCCACCCAGGCGCTGGTCTTCGAGGTGCCCAATGCCGAGAGTTACGGCAATGCCTGCGTGGACTTCTACGTCGTGGCCACGCTCGACGGCTGCGCTTCGGCCCCCTCGCTGCCCATGGAGGTGTGCATGAACGTCATCCCCCCCAACGCCGCCGATGCGGGCCCCGACATTTCCGTGTGCGAGGGGCAAAGCGTCATGCTCTTGGGGCAGCCCCCCTCGGTGGGAACCGGGCGCTGGGAGTTGCTGGCCGGAGACCCCACCGGCGTGACCATCACCAACCCCGACCAGGCGCAGACCACCGTCCTGGGCTTGCAACCCGGTGTGGATTACGTCTTCCGCTGGTACCTTTCCAACGGCGCCTGCGTGGACTATGACTTCGACGACGTGTCCGTCTTCGTGGATGTGGTGGAAGATGCCAACGCGGGGCCCAACATCAACCTCTGCAACGTCACCTCCGTGACCCTCGATGCCGAACCCCCCATCAGCGGGACGGGCAAGTGGACCCAACCCGAGGTGCAGGCCCAACTCGGCGTCACCATCGTGGACCCCTTCAACCCCCAGACCCCCGTCAACGGCCTCGTCCCGGGCAACAGCTACATCTTCACCTGGACGGTCAGCGGCGGCTGCGGGGAATCCTCCGACGTGGTGCTGGTTCAGATTTCCAATGAAATCGCCTTTGCCGGGCAAGACTTCACCGACTGCGGAGACGGCTGCACCCAACTGGCCGCCGCCCCGGCCGGCCTCAGCGGCGGCGTGTGGACCTCCCCCGACCCCGAGCTCGACATCATCTCCCCCAACGACCCCACCACCTTCGTGTGCAACCTCAAAAACGGCGACAACATCCTCATCTGGACCATCGCCGACGGCGCCTGCGGGGAGAACTCCGTCGACACCCTCGTCATCAGCTATTTGCAAGCCCCCGAAACCACCGACGACGTCGGCGAAGTGGGTTACGCCCAGTCCACTACCCTCAACGTCCTGGCCAACGACGACATCCTCGAACCCTACACCTTCAACATCCTGCAGGAGCCCATGGGTGGCAGCTTCACCTTCGACCCCGAAGGCAACATCAGCTACCACGCCCGCGTGGACTTCGTGGGCAGCGACCTGCTCGTGTACGAGGTCTGCCACGTCGGTTGCCCCGATTGTTCGGTGAGCAACCTCATCCTCAAGGTGGGCGCCGACGCCGAATGCGACATGCCCTCCATCATCACCCCCAACAACGACGGCATCAACGATGCCTTCATCGTGCCTTGCCTGCTCGATTCGGGGGCCTTCCCCAACAGCCGGCTCAGCATCTTCAACCAGTGGGGGGACGAGGTCTTCCGTGCCCAGCCCTATCGCAACGACTGGCGCGGCACCCACGACGGGGAAGACCTGCCCCCCGGAACCTACTTCTACATCCTCGACCTGGGCAACGGGGAAGCCCCCACGTCCGGCTTCCTCATCATTCAGCGCTGAGTGCAGCGCTCATCGTTCATCGCCAAAACCGGTGCCATGACTTTTCGAATCCAAATAGTTCTTCTGGCGGGGCTGTTGCCCCTTACCTGCCTGGCTCAACAGGAGCCCCACAACACCCAGTTCATGTACTTCAAGCAGGGCTACAACCCCGGCTTTGCCGGCAGCAACGCCAGCCCCTGCATCAGTGCCATCTATCGGAAACAGTGGATAGGTCTGGACGGCGCCCCTGAAAACCAGGTGCTGACCTTCAACATGCCCCTCGAAAACCAGCGCATCGGCATCGGCGCCAACGCCTCTCGCTACTCCCTCGGTATCACCACCGCCACCACCCTCGATTTGGTGTATGCCTACCGCATCCGTTGGGGCAAGGGCATGCTCGGTTTGGGTTTGCAGGGCTCGGTGCGCTCCCTGGAGAACGACTTCCAGCGCACGCGCGGCATCCAGCCCATCGAAACCGACCCCAGCGTGCCGGCTTCGCAGGAAAGCCGCTTCCTCTTCAACTTCGGCACGGGGGTCTATTATTCCACCGAGGGCTTCTATCTGGGGGCCTCCGTACCGCGCCTGCTGGCCAACAACATCAATTTCGGCTCCGATGACGTGGTGATTTCGCGCGAGGTGCAGCACTTCTACCTCATGGGGGGCTTCGTCTTGCCCCTGTCGGCGAAAATCAGCCTGCAGCCCCAGGCCCTGTTGAAGTTCGTCAACCACGCCCCCGTGGACGTGGACGCCAACCTCACTTTCATCTTCAACGACAGGGTCTATGTCGGTGGCACCTACCGCGCCGGCGGCAACACCGAAAACACCCTGGGCGAATCCATCGACTTCTTGCTCGGCATCCAACTGAGCAGACACCTGTTCCTCGGCACCAGCTACGACTACACCCTGTCCGATTTGCGCGATTTCAACGACGGGACCATCGAAGTGGTCCTGCAGTATTGCATCCTGGGCAAAACGGAAGAGGGCGAAACGCAAAACCCGCGTTTCTTCTGAACTTCCGGGGCGCCCCTCCCCACCGCCCACCCCCACCGAACACCTTGCTAAACCTTTTTCCACATGAAACCCTTTCCCGCTGTCCTGTCGTTCGTTCTGCTGCTCGCCCCTCTCAGGGGTTGGGGCCAGGGAGGCGGTGCCCAAACGGGGCCCTTGCCCATCGAGGTGGAAATCATCAACGCCTCGGCCA
>CAZBYX010000240.1:0-6432 GCA_964496055.1 uncultured Saprospiraceae bacterium | reverse complement strand
GCCCCCTCCCCCGGCCCACCCACCGGCCCCGCTCCCCGTTTCGGGGGTGAATTTTTTTTGGGGAAGAGTGAAACATAAGAATAGCCTGCAAGTATATAGCCCTGTAAAATATCCTTTTAGATAGATGATTTCTGCTAAACTTTCAAGGAAGCAACCCCAAATTAGCATCCTTTCCCAACCTTCATTTTTTCACCAAAAATGTACTGCCATGTCCAAAAAAATTCTTTCCAACGGGAGGAGCACGGAGCTTGCCAAGTTCTTGCTCGGTCAAGTTTCGCCAACCGAAATGAAAGCATTTGAGGTGCTGCTGGACCTCACGTACCCGATTGCCGACCGCACGAGCTTCTGCGAGCAGATCGACCGGGTGGAAGTGGAATCCCACATCAAGGAAATGCTGAAGAACATCTTTACCCCGAGAGATTTCGGGCTGGATTCGGCCCAGAACGCCCTGGAGAAATTCCGCCTGAACCTGAACACCATTGCCAACCAGGTGAACAGCATTCAGGGTGTGGGGACGCCGGTTTTCGGAACCCCGATCGGTGGTGGTTCGAACCCCAATCCGGGGATTGGAACGACCATTCCGACCACGGTTGGTGTGGGTGTGAACCCGGTGGGCATCAACCCGGTGACGAACGTGTGGAGCACCACCCCCAACGTCCAGGTCGGTCAGGTGTGGAACCAGGGGAACTGGCAATTCGGCAACGACGTCTGCGGTGAAGCCGCCGCCTGCCTGTTCTGCGACATGGTCATCCGGGGCATCAACCCGGCCGTAGCCTACAACATCTGTCACGAGCGCGAAGTGTTCTGCCGCGCCAACATGCCGCACTACGGCAACACCCCCAACGCCCGCATCGCTTGCTGCGTCTTCGCCCAGCACTGCATCGTTCTGGGGCGCAGCATCGTCCAGTGCGACCAGGCAGCCCGTTTCTGCCTGAACAACTGCAACTGCACCCCCACGATGGGCACCACCACGCAGGTGAACACCACGACCGGTCAGGTCACCCGCGTGAACCCCGTCAGCGAAATGGTGGGCGTGCCGAACTGAAAAAAAGCTGAGTAATTGGGTAGCTTTCCGGGCCGAATTCAAACGAACGAGGCCCGGATTTTTTTTGACCTGTCCGGTCGAAGGAGCGGACAGGTCTTTGCCTTCCCCTGCCCCACCCCATCGGGGGTATTTTTGGGGCCACCTGTTTTCGTGGGCGGTTCGTTTCTTAGCTTTACGGCGAAAACAAAGCCTCCGACATGATACGAGCCCTCCTCCTGGCCCTGTTTCTGGCCTCCGCTTTCTCCCTCCAATCCCAGAGTTACACCCTGACGGGGCGCGTCCTCGATGAATCGGACGGGACGCCCCTGCCCGCCGTGGAAGTGGTGGTGCTGAACGAACGCAGCCTCACCCTGGCCGACGGCAGTTTCCAGCTTGAGGTGGTCGCTCCGGCGGCCCGCCTTGCGGTGGAATTCGTTCGGAACGGGGAAGTTTTGAAAGTGCTGACCCTGGAATTGGGCCAGGGTGAGCGGGTGGAGTTGGGGGAAGTGCTCCTGCCGTCGGAAAGTGTGGGCAGTCTCAGCCAGGAGGACCGCATCCCGGTCATCACCCTGACGGACGAGGACCTCGAAAACGACGCCGCCAACCAGAACATTTCGGGGGTGCTGAGTGCCAGCCGCGACGTTTTCGTTTCGGCGGCGGCCTTCAACTTCAGCACGGCACGCTTCCGCATTCGGGGCTTCAACGCCGAGAACACGCAGGTTTTCCTCAACGGCAGCCCCATGAACGACCCCGAAAGCGGCCGGGTGTTCTGGAGCGTCTGGGGCGGGCTGAACGACGTGCTACGCAACCGCGACAGCGACATCGGCCTCGGCGCCCTGGACTATGCCTTCGGGGGGCTCGGCGGCGCCACCACCATCGACACGCGCGCCTCGGTGCAACGCCGCCAGAAGCGCTTCTCCTACTACTTTTCCAACCGCACCTACGCCCACCGCCTGATGGGCACCTACAGCACGGGCATGCGCCCCAGCGGCTGGGCACTCACCCTGTCGGGCTCCCATCGCTGGGCTCAGGAAGGTTACATCCCCGGCACGACCTACGACGCCTGGTCCTACTTTCTGAGCGTGGACCGCAAGCTCGGCCAAAAGCACCTGCTCAACCTGACGGCCCTGGGCGCCCCCGTCAAACGGGGACGGGCGGGTGCCTCCACCCAGGAAGCCTACGACCTGGCAGGCACCAACTACTACAACCCCTACTGGGGCTGGCAGAACGGCGAAAAGCGCAACAGCCGCGTGGTGGACGCCCACCAGCCCCTGCTGCTGCTGCGCCACGACTGGAACCTCAGCCCCGACGCCACCCTCACCACCACCGCCTCCTACCAATTCGGGCGCTACGGCAGCTCCGCCCTCGACTGGTTCAATGCGCCCGACCCCCGTGGCGATTACTACCGCAAACTGCCCAGCTTCTTCGCCACCGAAAGCCCCGAAACCGCCGAGCAGGTCGCTCAAATGCTTCGACAAGACCCCAGCCTGCTGCAAATCGACTGGGACGCCCTGTACGAAGCCAACCTCACCAATGAACACCGCTTCGGGGACATGAGCGGCCAGTGGTCGCAATACATCCTGGAGGAGCGGCGCTTCGACGCCCAACGCCTCAACCTCCACACCCTCTACCAACACACCCTCTCCGAGCATTTCAGCCTCCAATGGGCGGCGAGCTACCAGTGGTATCGGGGCGAGAATTTCCGGGTGGTGAAAGACTTGCTCGGCGGGGATTACTACGTCAACATCGACAAGTTCGCCCTCAACTCCGAGTTGCCCCCCGAAGCCGCCCAATTCGACCTGAACGAACCCAACCGCATCCTCCACGTCGGAGACGACTTCGGTTACAACTACGACGCGGACGTGCGCAAGCTGGGCTCCTGGATTCAGGGGCAGTTCACCTTCCCCAGGGTGGACTTCTTCCTCGCCGCCGACCTGAGCCGCACCGAATTCTGGCGCACGGGCAACTACCGCAGCGGCCGCTTCCCCGACAACTCCTTCGGCAAAGGCACCACCCACGATTACTTCAACGGCGCCCTCAAGGGCGGGGTGACCTACAAAATCAACGGCCGCAACTACCTGTACGCCAATGCCTTCCTCGGGACCCGGGCACCCTTTTTCCGCAACGCCTACGTCTCGCCCCGCACCCGCGATGAGCTCGTCCCCGATTTGCGCAGTCAGAAACTCTTCAGCTCCGAGGTGGGCTATCTACTTCGCTCGCCGAACTTCAAAGCCCGCGCCACGGCTTACCTGGCCCAACTCGACGACCAGGTGCGCCTGCTGCGCTTCTTCGTGCCCGGCGACGTGACCAACTTCGGCACCTACATCCTCAACCCCGTGGACGAGCGCCACCTCGGCCTCGAACTCGCCCTCGAAGCCCGCATCACCTCCTCCCTCACCCTCAACGGGGTGGCGGCCATCGGGCAATACACCTACACCTCCCGCCCGCAGGGCATCCTCGTGCTCGACGACGACGGCCTCACCCGCCCCCGCGGAACCGTCTTCATGAAGGACTTTTACGTGCCCGGCACCCCCCAGCAAGCCTTCACCCTCGGGGTGAATTACCGCAGCGCCAAATTCTGGTTCCTCAACCTCAACTTCAATTACTTCAACGAACTGTACCTGGACTTCAGCCCCGACCGCCGCATCGCCGACGCCGTTTACGGGCTGGACGAATCCGACCCGCTCTTCCGCGAAATCATCGAACAGACCAAAGCCCCCGATGCCTTCACGGTGGACCTGTTCGGGGGCAAGTCCTTCAAGTTTGGTGAAACCTTCCTCTACCTGACGGTGGGGGTGACCAACCTGCTCGACAACCGCAACCTCGTCACCGGTGGTTTCGAACAGCTGCGCTTCGACCGGGCCCAGGTGCAGAGCACCGGCATCAACGTCTTCCCTCCCAAACTTTACTACGCTTTCGGCACCAACTTCTTCGTCATGGCGGCCGTTCGCCTCTAAAACTCTTGCGATTCATGAAGCTGTCAACTTTTCTCCGTTTTGCCTTTCTCGCCCTCTTGCTCAGTGTGCAGGCCTGCGTGGACGACGAATTCGACGCGCCCCCCGTCAACGGGGAGCCGCCCGACCTGAGCGCCAACGTCACCATCGCCGAATTGAAAGCGCAGCATGTGCTCGGCCAGTTCGAGGAAATCTCAACCCTGGACGCCTTCAAAGGGCGGGGCGAGCTCATCCTGCGGGGCGTCATCACCGCCGACGACGCCAGCGGCAACTTCTTCCGCCGCTTCGTCATCCAGGACGAGACCGGTGCCATCGAGGTACTGCATACCCTGGCGGATGCCAGTGTCTTCTATCCCATCGGGCGGGAAATCTTCATCCGCCTCGACGGGCTCTGGCTCGGCGACTTCGCCGGCCTGACCCAGCTCGGCGGCTACACCTTCTTCGAAGACGGCTTCACCAACCTGGGGCCCGTCTTCGACCTGAACAAGCACTTCGTCAAGAGCGTCAAGAAGGCCGTGCCCGACCCCCTGCCCCTGGCCATCTTCGAATTGCGGGACGAACACCTCAGCATGCTCATCCGCCTCAGCGACGTGGAGTTCATCGAAGAAGACGTCGGGCAGCCCTATGCCGACGTGCTCGGCCGGCAGAGCCTCAACCGCACCCTGCAGGATTGCTCCGGCAACACCATCGTGGTGCGCACCAGCGGCTTCGCCGACTTCGCCGCCGAGCTCACCCCCGAAGGCAACGGCAGCGTCGTGGGCATCTTCTCCACCTTCAACGACACCCGCCAACTCTTGCTGCGCACCCTCGACGACGTACAGCTCGACGGCGAGCGCTGCGGCGGCGGCCCCGGCGGCAACACCCAGCGCATCAGCCTGGCCGAAGTGCGCCAGCTGTACAACAGCGGCACCACCAGCGCCCCGGCCGACCGCAAAGTCCGCGGCATCGTCATCTCCGACTTCCAGAACGGCAACACCACCGGCCGCAACATGGTCATGCAGGATTCCAGCGCCGGCATCGTCGTGCGCTTCATCAGCAACCACGCCTTCGCCCTCGGAGACGAGGTGGAAGTGGACATCAGCGGCATGGAGCTCAGCGAGTTCAACAACCTGCTGCAAATCAACGGCGTGCCCAACGACAACGCCACCGTCATCAGTACGGGCAACGCGGTCACCCCCCGCAGCACCACCGTGGCCGAAATCCTGGCCAATGCCGAGGCCTGGGAGTCCACCCTGGTCGAGCTGGAAAACGTCACCTTCTCGGGCAACACCATTTTCTCCGGAGCCGTTACCGTCACGGACGCCACCGGCAGCCTCATCATGTTCACGCGCGACGTGGCCTCCTTCGCCAACGAACCCCTGCCGGCCGGCGCCTCCCGCTTGAGGGCCGTGCTGTCCCAATTCGGGGACGACTACGAGCTCATCCTCCGCAACCTCGACGACCTGACCCCCTGAACCCAAACCCGGAGCCATGAAACCCATCCTGCCCATCGCCTTGCTCCTGTGGTGCTGCTCGCAGGCAGCCGCCCAGGCCGGCGTCCAGGCCTCCTGGAACAGTCTGCAAGCCCCCACCTGGTCCGACCTGCTGCAAGAGCGCTACGCCACCGACCCCCTCCCCGCCACCGGCTGGCACCTCGGACTGGACTACTGGTTCCGCCTGAAAAACCGCCGCCTCGAATTCACCCCCGAACTCGGATTCAGCCGCCTCGCGTTTCAAGCCGAAGAGGGCGCTTTTTCCCTCCAGGCTCTGGGCTTCCAACTCCACACCAACCTCTACTTCCTCGACTTCGACAACGACTGCTCTTGCCCCACCTTCAGCAAACAAGGCTCCTTCCTCGAAAAAGGACTCTTCCTGCAGCTCTCCCCCGGATGGATGCGCTGGCAACTCAAAGCCCCCACCGAAACCGGCGAAACGACCGAAAGCTCCGGCGCTTTCGTCCTCGGTGTGGGGGTGGGGCTGGACGTGGGGGTGCACGACTTGCTCACCCTCACCCCCTTCCTGCGCTGGAACTTCGTGCCCGCCCTATCCTGGAACGCCCTCGCTCCCCAACCCCAACCCGAACCCGCCTCCACCGAAAGCACCCTGCAAATGCTCCAGCTCGGGCTGCGCCTCGGTTTGCGCTGGAAGGAGGAGTGAGGGAAAGCTGTCAAATTGTAAAATCGTTAAATCGTCAAATTGTAAAATCGTGACGGCCTGACGGACGTGACGGACGTGACGCGTGACGAGCGTGACGCGTGGCGGGAAGCTGTCAAATCGTCAAATCGCCAGGGGGGTATCCGTTGTTCGTTGTTCGTTGTCCGTTGGGTGTGGGTGTGGTAGAGTGGAGAGTTGAGAGTGGAAAGTTTAGAGTTGGGTGGGGGTGTGGGTTTGAGGGGGCGGGTTCTGTTTCCTCCGTTTGTACTCTGGCTTGACCGTATGGTTCACTCTGCGGTTCAAACCAACCCAAACCTCAAA
>CAZBYX010000239.1:0-6445 GCA_964496055.1 uncultured Saprospiraceae bacterium | reverse complement strand
GAACTCCGTTCGCGAGAATCTTTCGAACGGAGTTCGAAAGTACAAACCAGCGTACTCGCGAAGTTCGTTCGCGAGACCTTTTCGAACGGAGTTCGAAAGTACGGTCTCCTCAGGGTTTGGTTTCCTTCCAGGTTTTGTAGTGCCCTTCGGGGGGTCGGTAGTCGGGGGGCACTTCGCGCAGGGGTTCGCAAGGGCGGAGGGAGCGGCGGCAGTCTTCGGGGAGTTGCTGGTACAGGCGGGTGCCTTCCGTTTTCCAGGCGATCATTTCGTCGCTGACCTGGCGGACGATGCGGGCGGGGTTGCCCACCACGAGGCTGCGGGGAGGGATTTCCATGTCGGCCTTGACGAAGCACAGGGCGCCGATGATGCACTCGTCGCCGACGACGGCCCGATCCATGATGACGGCGTTCATACCCACCAGCACGTTGCGGCCGATGGTCGCGCCGTGGATGATGGCTCCGTGCCCGATGTGGGCGGCTTCCATCAGGCGGACGGTGACCCCCGGAAACATGTGCACGGTGCAATTTTCCTGCACGTTGCAGCCGTCTTCGATGACGATGGCGCCCCAGTCGCCGCGCAGGGCAGCGCCGGGGCCGATGTACACGTCGCGGCCGATGATGACGTGCCCCGTCACCACCGCCTGCGGATGGACGAAGGCACTCTCATGGACGACGGGCCGATGACCGTTGAATTCGTAAAACATGCAGCGAAGATGGCAATTGAAGCGTGAATGCAAAAACCCGGCAAAACCCCGCACTTCGAGGACAAGCCCACCTGTCCCCCAAACCGCCTCGCTCCCACCCTCGAAGGGGGTGGCTCCCCCCTCAATTCTTGCGAATCAGGGTGAGGCCGTCGCGGATGGGCAACAGGCTCAGCTCGATACGGGGGTCGTGGGCGAGTTTGCGGTTGAGGGCGTCGATGGCGCGGGAGTCCTCGTCTTCGGGACGCAGCACTTTTCCTTCCCAGAGGGTGTTGTCGATGAGCAGCACCCCGCCGGGGCGAACCAGTTGGAGGCACAGTTCGAAATACCGGTCGTAGCCGGTTTTGTCGGCGTCGATGAAAGCCAGGTCGTATTGGCCGGCGCCGCCCGCATCGAGGAGTTTTTGGAGGGTTTGGGCGGCGGGTGCGAGGTGCAGGTCGATTTTGGAAGCTTGGCCGGCCTCGGTCCAATGGCGGCGTGCGATGTCGGTCCATTCGCGGTTGAGGTCGCAGGCGACGATTTTCCCGCCCTCAGGCAAGGCCAGGGCCAGGCACAGGGTACTGTAGCCGGTGAAGGTGCCCACCTCGATGGCCCGGCGCACGCCGAGCAGGCGTGCCAGCAAATAGAGGAATTGCCCCTGCTCCGGAGAGGTTTGCATGGCAGCCTGTTCCAGGCTGGCGGTTTCGCGGCGGAGCTTTTCCAGCACGGGGTGCTCGCGCAAGGACACTTCGAGCAGGTAGTCGTACAGGGCGGGGTCTTTGCAAATGGTCGGTTCCGTCATGGGTGCAGGGATTGGGAAGGTTTTCAGTTCAGGATCTGGAACTCGGTGCGGCGGTTCCGGCTGCGGCCCTCCTCGGTGTCGTTGTCGGCAATGGGGGTGGTTTCGCCGAAGCCTTTGTAGCGCAGCCGTTCGGGGGCGATGCCATGCTCCACGAGCCAGTCGTACACGGCCCGGGCCCGGTTTTCGGACAGGGTCTGGTTGTCGGCATCGGTGCCCACGCTGTCGGTGTGCCCGTTGATTTGAATGCGCAGCTCGGGGTTGTCCTGGAGCAGCTTCAGCAAGCGTTGCAGCTCGACCAGGCTGGCCTCCAGCAAGGTAGCCGAGCCGCTCTCGAAGAAGATGTTGCGCAGGACGATGGGCGGAGGGGGCGTCTCCCCATCCCCGGAAGCCCCGGGCAGGGGCTGCAAGGGAATATCCAGCTCGAAGGGCTGCTCGCGCCCCTGATAGCCTTCGAGGGCGAAGTTTTCGGAGTAAAAGAAGTAGCCCTCCCGGGAAACGTTGAGGGCGTAATTGGCGCCGGTGGGCAGGGTGACCAGGAAAGTGCCCTGCTCGTCGGTTTGGGCGTGGGCATGGGTTTGGCGCTTGCCCAACTCCACGAATTCCACCTCGGCGATGAGGGGCTCCCCGGTGAGGGCATCGTGCACGCGAGCCTTGACGTAGGTCACGGGGCGGGGTCGAGCCTTTTCAGGCAGCTCGAAGTAGTAGATGTCCATGCGGCCCTGGGCGCCGGGGAAGTCGGTGCGGTCGCTGCCGAAGAAAGCGATGCGCCCGTCGAGGCTGATGAAGAGGGGCCCCTCGTTGAACTCGGTGTTGATGGGGTAGCCGAGGTTTTGGGCTTTGCCCCAGGAGCCGTCGGGTCGGCGGCGGGCGAAGTAGATGTCGTCTTTGCCCATCCCGGGGTGGCCGTCGGAGATGAAGTAGAGGGTTTGGCCGTCGGGGTGGATGAAGGGGGCTTGTTCGTCGCCCTGGGCGGTGTTGATGCTGTCGCCGAGGTTTTGGGGTTCGCCCCAGGTTCCGTCGGGCAGGCGCTGGCTGACCCAGAGGTCACTGCCGCCGCGGCCGCCGGGGCGGTCGCTGGCGAAGTAGAGGGTGCGGCCGTCGGCCGAGAGGGAGGGCTGGGACTCCCAGGCGCGGGTGTTGACCTTGCCCTCGAGGAAAGCCACCGGGGTCCATTTTCCGTTGCGGAATTCGGAGTAGAACAGGTCGCAGCGGCTGCGGCCCAGGGGGGTGGGTCGGTTGCAGCCGGTGAAGATGAGCAGGCGGCCGTCGGCGGAAATGGTCTGAGCCCCTTCGTTCATGGGGGTGTTGATGCCTTCGAGGGGGCGGCCCCGTTCCCAGCGGCCGTCTTTCCAGTGGCTGACGAAGAAGTCTTCCTGCCCGTTCACCACGGTGGTGTAGATGAGGGTCTTGCCGTCGGCGGTGAGGGAGGGGAGGTATTCGTCGCGGGGGGTGTTGATGGCGGGCCCGAGGTTGTGAGGCTCGAAGGGCACGGGGTGGCGCAGGGCCTCGGCCCGGAAGCGGGCGTCGGCCAGGAATTTGCGGGCGCTGGCGCGCCGGCGCTCACTGTCGGCGGGGCTGTCGAGGTATTGCTGAAAATGCAGGGCGGCCTCGTCGAACTTCCTCAAACGCCACTCCACCAACCCTACGTCGAAATACACTTCGGGGTCGTATTGGGGGGCCAGCTCCAGGACGGCCTCGAAGCCTGCCTCGGCGGCCTCCAGCTCCCCCAAAACCGCCAGCACCCCGGCTCGGTTGATGCGGGCATCCACGAAGCGGCTGTCGGCTTTCAGCGCCTTCTCGAATTGTTCCAGAGCCTGCGGAAAATGGCGGTTGAAGCGCAGCCGCATGCCCGTTTCGAAAAACTTCCGGGCTTTGGCACTAGTCGTTTCGACGGTGGTGTAGCCCGGTTGGGCGCCCAGCCCACCGAGCAGCATGGCCAGAAGGAAAACCAGAAGGGGGCGGCGTTGGCGCATGAGGTAGGGTTTTGGTTCGATGGTTAAAAGGCCCGGCCGTGGGGTCTGGTTTTAACAACGCGGGAAAGCGCGCGGAATTGGCTTCAAAAGTGCACAAAAAAAGCGGTCAGCGCGCCATGGGCGCTGACCGCTTTCCTTTTGCCCCGCCGGGAAGCTCAGGCCAGGGTGTCGAGCAATTCCAGGGCTTTGGGCGAACCGAGATTGGCAGCTTCTTTCAAGTCGTTGATGAAGCCGCTTTCGCCGGCTTTTTGGCGGGCCAAGCCCCGCAGGTACAGGGCTTCGGCGTTGTCACATTGCAGTTCCTTGCCCAGCTCGATGGCCTGGTCCAGTGCTTCAATGGCGGCGGCGTGTTCGCCGGCTTCCATCAGCGCTTTCCCAAAGAGGGTGAAGGCTTGCGGCCGCAGGGCGTAGTTCGGGTCGTCCTTGGCGAAGGAACGCTTGGTGAGCAATTTCAGCTCGAAGATGGCTTTCTGAAACTCGCCCAGCTCCAGGTGCAACTGGGCTTTCATGCGGCGGGCATTCCAGTGGATGCTCTGGTGCGGGATGGACCGCTTGATGGCCATTTCCAGGTCGGCCAGGGCACCTTTCAGGTCTTTGTCCAACACTTTCACCCGCGCCCGCCCCCAATAGGGTTCGGGGTTGTTCGGATTGATATCGATGCTCTTGGTGAAGTCGTACAGGGCGTCTTTGTAATTGCGCAGCTTGAAGTTGACATAGCCGCGACGCTCGTAGGCCAGAGCGTGCCGTTCGAACTTCTGGATGGCGCGGTCGAGGGCTTTTTTGGCCTCGTCTTCCATGCCTTCACTCTTGATGAGCTCGCGCCCCTTGAGGTAGGCCTGCACCGCAGCTTTGTCGCTGTCGGGCTCGATGGTTTCGTGGTGAATCAACTTCCCCTCCCGAATGACCCACACGTGCAGGTTGCCCGCAATGGCGAATTCGTTGACGTAGCGCAACAAATTGACGGTGTTTTTCCAGCTTTTTTCCGTGGAAAGGGTGATGAGGCGGGGAATGTCGAGGGCAAAAGTTTCCGCATCGAAGACCTCCTCTTCCTTCAAGAGGACGTCGTTGCGGTAATAGTTTTCAGTGCGGTGCCGGAATTGCTTCAACACCTGCTCGAAGCTCCTTTCGGAACCGAACTCCAATCGCCCGGAGAAAATGGTCTTGTACTCGCTCATTTCGCTGGTAATTTTGGAAGTACCTTCTGACAGTGAGTAAAACTGTGTGTAGTCCCTCCAGGGGCTGCTGGTGTTTGCGCATGACTAAAGTTTGTTTTTCGAAGAGGCAGGTCCAGACGAGCTTAGGCGCATGAAGACCTGTGAAAACGAGGGTTGGCAACCACACGCAGTTTTCCCATCATGTATGTTCAATCAATGGACTCGCTTGTTGGAAATGCTTAAGGGGTGGAAGAAACGCCCGAAATGGCAGAACCTCAAAAATAAGGCGAATTCTTTTAATCGCCAAGGGGTTAGGGGGAAAAGCGAGCAAAATTATTGCGCGGGGCAATAATTTCTAATTTGTTCGATGTGAATAATTTACGGCGAATGCCAACCCATTCGGCCGGGGGTTTCGTGTTTTCTTTGTTATCAAACGCAAGATTCGGGTTTCAGTTTCCATTACGGGCAAAAATTACGCAGCGGACCCCCTGAAACCTGCAACGGCTGGTTTGATTTAGAGTACGGCCGCCTGCAATTGCCCTAAAATTGTTCACTTTCAACGAATTACGCCAGGGAATTTCGACGGCGGGGGGGCTTTAGGGGAGGATAGCCTTTTCGAGGCCGAGGGCAAGCGGTTGGAGGGAAGGGTTGGAGAGGGGGCGCCGACTCCGGAATCTTTCGATGGCATCGAGGCAGAAGGGTTCAATCCACCAGGCGCCAGGAGAGGCCGAACCGCAGTCCGCCGCCGTTGAAGCCGAAGGGCAAGGCGTAGTCCGCCGTCTGGTAGTAGTAGGTCTGGAGCGGCTCGGACAGAATGTTTTCGACCTTGAAGAAGAAGCGGAACGTCTTGACCTTGAAGGCCAGAAACACATCGAGCAGCGGTGTGAACGGCAATTCCCGGGTCGATTGCAGGTGGAATTGCCCGGTCAGGGCCTGGTAGCCGGGGGCGAAGTAGGGGCTGGTCAGGCGTACGTCCACGCCCAACTTGGCCAGCATGGCCCCCTTGAAAACATTGCCCTGGACGAAAAGACTGTGGCGGCTGTACAGCTCCGGCAAGGGGAGCACCCGGCTGCTGCTGCGCTGCAGGTTGAGCTGATTGGTGCTGTGAAGGGCGCCCAGGCGGAAATGCTTGCGCACACTCAACTGAACCACGCTGATGGTGCCTTCGTGTTGGCGGGGAAAGGACAGGGTGTCGAAATAGACGTAGTTGCTGATGAGGTGCGAATAGCCGGAAAGGGAGAACTCGATTCCGGGCAGGGAATAGGTGGCGCCCAGGCTGGTCTGGAGGGTCTTGCCGAAGTCGTTTTTCCACAGCTCCCGTTGCGATACGAAAAAGCGCTGCGCCACCAGGCTGGGCTCGAACAACTGATTGACGAGCTCGATGCGCAGGGTTCCCACCTTTCGGAAATCGAGGTACAGGCTCCCCGCCACGCGGTAGTCGCCGGCATTGTTCAGCAGGCCGAGGTGGGCGTAGGTTTCCAGCCGCAGGCGTTCGCGCAGCGAAAAATCGATGCGCCCCTGAAGGAACAGCTCGCTGAGGAGGGCGGTGTCCACCGGCTCCTGGTCCAGCCAATGGAGGCGGTGGAGCAGCCCCACCTCCAGGCGGTCGCGCTCTTCGGGCAGCTTCTCGTCCAGCCCCGAGGCCAGGCGGTAGGTGTTGATTTTGAAGGCGTTTTCCAGCCGACGATGCTGCAGGAAATGGCGCACGCCGCGTTCGTCGGTCAGCAAAGGGCCGTAGAAGTCGGCATCGGCGTCGGTGTCGAAGTATTTGTAAGAGCTGCTGCCATAGAGGATGCGGTGATAGAGGGTGAACTCCCGTTTGGGGGCGGGCGGGAGG
>CAZBYX010000238.1:0-6450 GCA_964496055.1 uncultured Saprospiraceae bacterium | reverse complement strand
ATATTTTATAAACCTTCCATTTCCACATTCTTCTTAAGTACGACAAAATTATTTGTTGATACACCAAATGTTTTCACATAAGACTTGAGGTACCTTTTTTCCCCGACATTCCACTCATCCGGATCAGGATGTACTGGATTTCCAGAGTTGTCAGAAGGTGCATGGGTGCAAAACCGTGACGACGTGACGCGTGACGGACGTGACGTCATTACGGCCAGGGTGCGGGTTTGGGGCACGTCAGAATCAGGTTGACCCCCATACGGGCAAGCAGGATGAGCCCATGCGGACAGGCAGGATCTTAAAGATGAGTAGGAGTTTGGGAGATTGAACCGCAGTGCTTCGCAGCTTATTCCGCAGCGGAGCGCAGTTGGCAGGTGATAGTGGGCAGTGAGCAGTCGGTAGGTGGGTGAGGGTTTGGAGGCAGCCCTCGGTGGTTCTCCGTGGCTTCTCGGCGGTTCTCCGTGTACCTGCACACCCGCCCCCAAACCCACACCCCAACTCAACGGACAACCAAAAGTACACCCACCACCCAATGACCCATTCGCGACCCGCAGGGGCACACCCCCTGGTAGCCCGGCGCTCTTATCGCCCGATAATTTTTTTCACGAAGTGCTGACTTCCAAGCTGCAGTTCGAGCAGGAAGAGCCCGCTGCCGGGGGGAGGAAGGTGCAGGGTTTGCGGGCCGGCGGGGAGGGTTCGGCGTCCTCCCTCCCACACCGCCTGCCCCTGGAGGTCAAGGAGGCGCAGGCGGACGGTTTCGGTTCGCGGCAACTCCAGGGCAACGTGCAGGGTTTCCCGGGTCGGGTTGGGGAAAGCGCTCCAATTCAGGGCGTCTTCGGGCGGGTCTTCGGTGGCACTGACGGTTTCGGGAAGGAAGCAAAAGGTTTTGTTGATGGCATCGGGACTGAGATTGACTTCGCCCCCGCCCATGAGGTAGAGGGTGTCGTTGACGGCGGCGGCCCCTGCGAAATTGACGGGCTCGGGGGTGGTGGCCCACATGGCCCAGGCGCCGGCGCCGGGCTCCAGGGAGAGGGTTTTGGTGGGCACGGCACCATCGGTTTCGCCGCCGAAGACGAAGAGTCGCCCCCCCGCCACGGCGGAGGCGATGCCCAGCTTGGTGATGGGCAGCTCCGGCGCCGGCGACCAGCTCTGACTCTGGGGGTCGAAGCGCTCCACACTGCTCTGACTGACCACCCCGCCGGAAAGGAAATAACCCCCTACGGCGTAGATTTCCCCGTCGAGCACGTTGGCGGTGAGCCCGGAACGGGCACTGGCCATGGGCGGGCCCGTTTCCCAGCTGTCGGTGGCGGGGTCGTAAATGTGGAGCGCCTTCAGGGCGGCGCTGTTGGCCCCGCCGACGACGTAGATTTTCCCAGCCAGGGGCACGGCGGCGGCAGCGCCCCGGGCGACGGGCATGGCGGCGCGGGGGCTCCAGGTGTTGGTCTGCGGGTCGAAGGCGAAGACCTGGTCGGTGGGGTCGAAGGGGAAAGGCGCGATTTGGCGAAAGCCGCCGAAGACGAAGATTTTGCCGTCCATCGCGGCGGCGGTGGCTCGCCAGACGGGCAGCGGGTAGTCGGGCAATTGTTGCCACTGGTCGGTGGCGGGGTCGTACACTTCGAAAGCGGCGCTGGGCTGGTTGCTGGTCGTGCGGCCGCCGACGACGTAAATTTTGCCGTCCAGGGCGACGGCGGCGTTGGCGATTTCCTTGCGGGCGGTGGGCATGTCCTGTCGGGGGAGCCATTCACCGGGCAATTGGGCGCTGAGGGAGCCGGCCAACAGCAGGCTCAGGAAAAGAGAGCAGTTTTTCACGGTCGGGTGATTT
The DNA here is from genome assembly GCA_964496055.1 of uncultured Saprospiraceae bacterium. GTDB lineage: Bacteria > Bacteroidota > Bacteroidia > Chitinophagales > Saprospiraceae > CAZBYX01. The sequence goes on along the minus strand of CAZBYX010000238.1, from coordinate 4,628 downwards.
TGGTGAGCAATGCCCACGAAATTTACCCCAGGCTCCATAAAACAGCGCCGAAACCCGCCCCAAGCGTCGCAGGCCTTGCCAATTCAGCCCTCTCGGCGGCGATGGAGCAGGCACCCCACCCCCACGATGGCGAAACACACGGCGAGCACCGGGATGAACGCCTCGAAACCCAACAGCCAGGCCTCCGGCAACCACCCGTAGTAGAAGCCCAGCAACAAACCCTCCCCCACCACCACCGACGCCACCCCCCAACCTCGCTGCACGCCCCCCCACCGCAGGACGGCCAGGGTCACGGGGAAGAGCACGGCCAGCCCGCTGAAAGCCAGCTTCCCCATGTCGAAGATGGTGGCGAAGGGCCGCGCCGCGATGGCCAGCCCAATCAGCGCGAAGACCACCACCCAGATGCGCCCGATGCGCACCTGCCGCTCCAGGCTGAGCTCCTTTTTGGAGAAGGCCAGGTAAAAGTCCCGCGTGGTGATGGTGCTCAAGGCCAGCAACTGCGAATCCAGGGTGCTCATGAAGGCCGCCAGCGCCCCGGTCATGACCAGGGCGGCAAACCACTCGGCGCCGTGCTCCACCAGCATCATGGGCAGAATCTGGTCCGCTTCCTTGCCCTCCAGCCCCGGAAAGCTCAGGTGCCCCCACACTCCGATGATGACCGGGAAGATGGCGATGAGCAAGGGGATGAGCGCATAAAGGAAGGCGCTGCGCTTGAGGTGCCGCAGATCGCGGGCGATGTAGAAGCGCATGAAAATTTGCGGAAACATGGGGATGCACATCAGCCAGAAGATGAGCAGGCTGAACCAGCGCTGCGGAGTGTAGAAGCCGCCGCTGCCTTCGCGGGCGAAGAGCTCGGGCTTCAGCTCGAAAACCCGCCGGTTGGCCTCGGCGAACCCGCCCAGTTTCTCCCCGATGACCACCACCGCCGCCAGCATGAGCCCCACCATGAGCAAGCCCTGCTTCAGGTCGGTGCGCGCCACGCTCGTCATGCCGCCCAGCAAGACGTACACGATGGTGAAAGCCGTGAGCAGGGTCGCGCCCCAGAAGTAGGGTATCTGGCCGTGGGTGATGTTCTCCAGGATGTAGCCCGCCCCCACGATTTGCAGGGCCAGATAGGGAAAGGTGAACAGCAACATGATGCCCGCAAACAGCAGGCGCAGCGCATGGCTGCCCGTGCGGTGGTAAATCAGCTCGGCGGGGGTGATGAACCCGTGCTCCTTGCCCAGACGCCACACCTTCGTGCCGATGAGGTAGAAAGACAGGCAGGCGAAGGCCGTCCCGAAGGCCATGACCACATAGTAGGCATAGCCGATGCGGTAGCCCTCCCCCGCATAACCGATGAAGTAAAAGGCGCTGAAGTTGGTGGCCAGAATGGTGAAGAACAGGGCCAGGGTGCCGAGGTTGCGGTTGGCGAGGAAATAGCCTTCCGGCGTGCCCGTGGTTTTGCGCACCCCCGCCAGACTGCCCAGAAAGGTGACGGCGATGTAAGCCAGCAAAATGAGGTAGGTCGTCATCCCGGATGCGTGTGGTTTTCAATCGTCTTGCCCTTGCCAGTACCGCCGGGAAAACCAGAGAAAGACGCCCACGAACAGGACATGCACCCCCACGAACCAAAACAACCACCCCGGCAAGCCCAGAAAAGTGGACGACGGCTCCCAGCGATGAAACAGATAATCCTGGGTGAGCAGGAACAGCCCCCCGAAAACGAGCAGCCAGCTCACGCCCGATGGCTTTTTCATGGCGTCGTTTTTTCGAAAAAAAATTCCGACTCCCTCGCGTGGCGGAAAGAACCGGAATTTCAGCCGAATTCGCAAAAGGCTCACCCCGACCCCGCGCCCCCCACCCCGAAAAAGGTCGGGCGCACCGCCAAGGTGCACCCGACCGCCGATTTGGGGGGCCGCGCCAGGCGGCTGCCCCTATGATTAGAGAAAGCCTGAAAGGTGCCGTTCCAAGCCCTCAGAACCGCGTGTTCACCACGTTGTTCTGCTGCGAGCCGAAGCGGTAGTTGATGCCCGCATAGCCGAAGAAGAAATAGCTGGTGCTGAGGGCGCGCAAATCGAGGAGGATTTCCTCGTCGGTGGCATCGCCTTTGGGGATGTTCAGCTGGTCGCGCACCAGCGAAACGACCCCTCCGAATTCGAGGTTGAAGCCCCGGAAGAGGTTCCACTCCACGTTGGGGTTGAAGGAGAGGGAGAGGAGGTCCCAGTTGTGGAGGTAGTTGGAAAAACGCACTTCGAAATCGAGGCGGCCCCATTCTTCGATCTGGCGGTAATTGACCTCGAAGCGCTGGCGGACGAGCCACTCGCGCTCGACGTTGTAGATGGTGCTGTCCTGGTAGTTGTTGAAGTTGGGGCCGATGCTGTAGAAGAGGGTGAACTGGCGCCTGGTGGCTTCGGCGTAGGGGAAGAGGTTGTACTCCACGGCGGGGGTGAGGGCCAGGGCGAGGTCGTAGTTCTGGATGGTGCTGGAAAAGAGGCTGGCCTGTCCCCCGGCGCTGAAGTGGTCGCTGACGCTGTACACGTAGCGGGTAAAGAGATTGCCGCCGTAGGTTCGGGTGATGAACTCCTCTTCCGTCAGGCTGAAGCGGCGGCGATTGAAGTTGCCGTTCAGCCAGAGGTTGAATTTGCTTTGCTCGGTGACCCGGCTGGCGGAAAAGCGCCCCCGGAAGGAGAAGTTGGAGGAAGACTCCTGCCCGTTGAAATGCAGGTTGCCCCCGACGTTGAAGACCCAGAAATTCCAGGGGTCTCGTTCGAGGCTGTCGGCGAGGGCTTCTTCCCGGGAGGGCGCTTCGACACGCAGGCTCAGGTGTTCGGCCAGGGAGGTTTTCAGGAGGAAGGGCACCAGAGCGAGCTGGATTTTTTCCACCTGGAGGTCTTGCAATTGCCCGTCGGTGGCGTCGGGGCTGGAATGAAAGACCAGGGTGTCCACGCGGCCGGCGAAGCGGTGCTGCCCCTTGACGATGAGGGTCCATTCGCGGCCGCCGGAGCCGGTGCGCAGGCTGGTGAGCAGCAAGTACACGTCGGCCGTCTGGCGGTCGCGCATGAAGCTGAGGTAGTCCAGCTCCGTGCGGATGTGGTCGAAGAAGCAGCGCGTCTGGCAATCGAGGAAGACCTTCGGGGCAGGGGGGGCGGTTTGAGCGGGGAGGTTTCGGGCTTGGAGCGCGAAAGTCGAACAGAGCGTGAAAAGCAACACAAATCGGGTGTTTCCTTGAAACTGCATGGGATTTGGGTTGTCAGGTGATGAAATCATTCGTGGACATAAGGCTCGAAGCCCGGGATGGCCACAAAAAGCCGTGCCTTTTTTCAGTTCGGGGCATGAAAGCGGAGGAATTCCCCGCCGATTGCCCCTACATTACGGCCGAATGCCAGGGCCTGCATCGTTTTTTGCCGATTTTAACGAACCCTTTCAATTTCGGGAAGGCCGAACGGAGGGGGGGAAGAGGTCTCCGCCATCGGAAGGACAAGGGATTTCCCTCAAGATTGCGCCGTTCGGCTGCGGGCTTTCCGCTGGTTTGTATTTCCGCTTGCCAATTGCATCGCCCCGGCGGTTGAATCCCGCCAGTCGGGGTTGTAAATTGCCCTGTGGCTCCTGCGCTTTCTGTGCGTGGGCTCCTGGAAGGAATCCCCTTTTTCAAAATCCCCAACCCGATGAAATCGCCATCGCTCTCCCCCCTGTTTTTGGTTTCGGCAATGCTTCTCCTCTTGCCCCCCGGCTCGGCCCAGCACTGGTTGCAGGAAGGTCAGGAATGGCACTACTACGTCTTCGGCGGCTTCAACCCGCAGGAATACGGACTGCACCGGCTGATCGTCGCCGGTGACACCCTCGTGCAGGGGGTACCCTGCAAGAAGGTCGTGCACCATCCACGGGTCAGCCCCCCGGAAGTCTTCATCGCCTACGAAGAGGGCGGGCGCGTCTTTCGCTACAACCCTTACGATTCCGCCTTCGTCAAGATTTACGACTTTCAGCTCCAGCCCGGGGACACGCTGGTCAGCCCCCGCTTCCGCTTCCGCATCGACAGCGTGGGCGACCTGACCCTCCACGGCACGGAACTTGCCTTCCAGCGCGTGAATGTGCTCGGTACGAACTGGTCCGACCTGCTCATCATCGAAGGCGTCGGTCTGGTGGGCCGCCCCTTCTCGAATGTGCCCCAGGACACCCTGATTTGCAGCTATTTCTTCCTCGACCAATCCTACTGCGCCGCCGCGGTGGACGGCTGGAACGTCCTGTTCCGCTGTTTTTCCGGCCCCGCCTTCAGCTTCGACCCCTACAACACCTGCGGCCTCAGCGCCACCGTGGAACCCAGCCCCGCTCCCTTTCGGCTCCTGCCCGTACCGGCCGACGGCACATTGAAGGTCGTCCTGCCGCCCGGGCACCCCACCCCGAAAGCCTGGCTCGTGGTCGATGCCGGGGGGCGGCAAAGGCTGGCAGGTTCCTGGTCCGGCCCCACCCTGGAGGTGCACGCCCTCCCGCCCGGCATTTATTTCCTCACCCTCCAATTCGCCGACGGCCGACGCCTGTCCCGGAAATTCATCATCGCCCGCTGAGGGTTGAAATCCTGCGCTCCATACCGCCTCCGCTCGCCCTCTGTGAGGGCGCGCTTTTAGGCCGCTCCCTTCGGTCGCTTTTGG
>CAZBYX010000237.1:0-6503 GCA_964496055.1 uncultured Saprospiraceae bacterium | reverse complement strand
TGTTTCGATGTCTTGCCCATCGCGCACCCCTGAGACCCTGAAACCTTGAGACCGTGAGACCTTTTATTTCCACTTGTCTCCACTTATTTCCACTTGTTTCGATGTCTCTGTGGTTAAAACAAACCCAAACCTCAAACCCTACACCCTCACCACAGTTTTACGGTTTTACAGTTTTACGATTTTACAGGAAAGGGTTCCCGGCAAGTGTCGGTGTGACTCCGAGTCACGCCGACACTATTTCCATCTGTCTCCACCTATTTCCATTTGTTTCTACGTCTTGTCCACTGTCCATCATTCAAGCCCGTCCTTTCAGCATGAGGTTCCAGTACATAAAGGGCAGCCCGTATTTTTTGAGCAGCCACATGCTGTACTGTTCTTTGCTGGTGTCCACGAAGGTGGAGATGAGGGGGTCGCTGTCGCGCACGTTGTCGTATTTGAATTCGGCGAGCAGCATCTTTCCGTAGCCGGTGACGATGGGGCAGGAGGAATAGCCCTGGTATTGGGCGGTCGGGGGTGCTTGTTTTTCGAGCAGGCGCAGGAGGTTTTGCACGAGCACGGGCGCCTGTTTGCGCACGGCGGCGCCGGTTTTGGCAGTGGGCAGGGCGGCGGCATCGCCCAAGGCGAAGACGTTGGGGAAGCGCAGGTGTTGCAGGGTGTGGATGTCCGCCTCGATCCAGCCTTTGTTGGGGCCATCCTGAACGGCGAGGGGCGAGTTGCGGACGAAGTCGGGCGCCGATTGGGGGGGCGCCAGATGGAGCAGGTCGAAGGGGATGGCTACTTCGTTTTCGCCGAGCCATTGCTCATTCAGGGGTTTGGGGTTGTGGTAGAGTTTGTCGGGCTCGCCGGCGTGTTGGGTGATGGTGTAATAGGCGACCTTGTCGGCGGGGTCGATGCGGGTGAGTTTGTGGAAGAAGCGCAGGTGGATGTCTTTGCGGTTCACCACTTGCATGAGGGTTTGTTTGAAGGGCTCCACCCCGAAGATGACGGAGCCGGGGGTGGCGAAAACGATGGTGGTGTTCGGGCGCACGCCGGTTTTGCGCCACCAGTCGTCGGCCAGGTACATGATCTTCTGGGGGGCACCCCCGCACTTGATGGGGGTGGCGGGTTGGGTGAACAGGGCGGTGCCGCCTTTGAAATTGCGGATGGTCTCCCAGGTTTTTTCCGGGTCCACGTAGATGCTGAGGACGCTGCCGTTTTCCAGCCCCTGCCGAAGGCCGGGCAGTTGGTCGAGGTTGAGCTGGATGCCCGGGGCGGCGACGAGGAAGTCGTAGGTGAGGGTTCCGTTCCGGGCGGTTTCCACCCGGTTGTTGGCGGGGTCCAGACCGACGACGCGGTCTTGAATCCAGGTGGCACCTTTGGGGATGACCTGGGCCATGGGGCGCCGGGTCTTTTTGAAATCGTAGGTTCCGGCGCCGACGAGCGTCCAGGCAGGTTGGTAGTAGTGGTATTCGGCCGGGTCGATGAGGGCGACGTCGAGCCCGGGGCGGGCGCGCAGCAGGCGGGCGGCGACCGTGATGCCGGCCGTCCCCGCTCCGATGATGAGAATCTGGTGGTGCTTTTTCATTTTCAGGGCGTTGTGTGAATCCTTTGCTGCAAAACAACGCCCTTCCGAAAGCCCGGCCTATGATGGGAATCACACAAAAAGGTGACAATGCTCACCCGCACACCCGCACGCACACCGGTGCGCCGCTCGTCAAATCGGGACGAACGTGATGACGTGACGCGTGACGGCGTTGGTTGTTCGTTGTTCGTTAGGTTGGGGTGTGATAAAGTGGAGAGTTGAGAGTGGAAAGTTTAGAGTTGGGTGGGGGTTAGGGTTTGGGGTTGATTCAACCACAGAGGGAGCAGGAAAATGACAGAGTAAACCATACGGTCAAGCCAGTTCGCCCTCCATCACACCCGCACCCGTGCTTCACACTCTCACCACGGTTTTACGATTTTACAGTTCAGCGATTTTACAATGGGGGGGGGAGTGGATGTGGGTTTGGGGCAGCCGTCAGAATCAGGATTGCCCCATGGGGGCAGGCAGGATTTTCAGGAGGAGTGTGGGTTTGGGCTTCGCGGGCAGGCAAGCTGCTTACTCTGCTGAAAATCTGTTCAATCTGTGGTGAAAACTCCCCCCAAACCCAAACCCACTTTCTTGGCCGTATGGCGATAACCATGAAACCCCGACACCTCGAAACCCTGACACCCTGAATCCTCGAAACCATAAATTTCCACTTGTCTCCACAAGTTTTCAAGTGTTTTTGAGTGTATTAAAGCACCCCCCACGCCCCAGGGGAACTTTCAATCCGATAATGTAATTTTGACCAGTCATGATCAAGCACCTTTTCCTCCGAAATTTCAAATCTTGGAAAGAAGCCGATATTCCCATGTCAAAGCTGACGGCCTTCTTTGGGACCAACAGCTCCGGCAAGACTAGTTTGTTGCAGTTTTTTCTCCTCTTGAAGCAAACAGTAGAGTCGGCTGACCGAAAGCAGGTGCTTCATCTGGGGGATGGGAAATCCTACGTCGAACTTGGCACTTTTAAAGACCTCATTTTCAAGCATAATCTTGAAAATGCCCTGCAATTTCAGTTTCAATGGACCTTACCCAAAAAACTCAAAATTGCTGACCCGGAGGAAAAAGGTAAAACTCTTTTCGAGGGGGAGGAAATGAAATTTGACGCCACCATCCGAGAACAAAAAACCGGACGCCTTTCTGTGGAAGAAATGAAATACCAATTTGGGGGGTGGTCCTTTTCTCAGAAAAGGAAAAAAGAGGATGGAAACAAATACGCATTGAAGGCAGAGGCCTTGCCCGAAGCCACCTCCAGAAGTTTCAGGATAAAACGAAATCGTGGGAAGCCTTGGGACTTGCCCGCTCCGGTCAAATGTTATGGCTTTCCCGACCAGGTCAATAGCTATTTTCAAAACGCTGGTTTTCTTTCCGACCTCCAGCTTCAACTGGAAGAGCTCCTCAAGCACGTCTTTTACCTGGGGCCTCTGCGTGATTACCCGAAGCGGCAATACACTTGGGCAGGGGGCGAGCCCGGCGATATGGGCTTTCGGGGGGAAAAAGTGGTGGATGCGCTATTGGCTTCCCGCAAACGCGCAAAAATCGGACGGGGAAAAGGACGCAGGCAATATTCTGTGGAGGAATATGTTGCGCATTGGCTCAAGGAGCTCCGGCTCATCCATAGCTTCCGGCTGGAACACATTGAAGACAGTGGCAATCTTTATCGGGTCAAGGTGCAGAAAACCCCGCTCAGTGCGGAAGTACTGTTGACCGATGTGGGCTTCGGGGTTTCCCAAATCCTGCCGGTCATCACCCTTTGCTATTATGCCCCTCCAGGTTCCACCCTCTTGATCGAGCAACCTGAAATTCACCTGCACCCTGCGGTGCAAGCCGGTCTTGCCGATGTGTTCATCGACGCCATCAAAGTCCGTGACATCCAGATTCTGCTCGAAAGCCACAGTGAATATCTGCTCAAACGGCTTCAACGCCGCATCGCCGAAGATAAATTCCTCTCTTCGGATGCCCGCTTGTATTTCTGCAGCATGGACAGGGAAGCCTCTCGGCTCACACCCTTGAAACTTGACGAATTCGGCAACATCACCAACTGGCCGGAAAATTTCTTCGGTGACGAAATGAGGGAAATCGCTGCCATGCAAAAAGCCATCATCCAGCGCAAACTCGCCCAAGCCAATGGAAGGTAATGTGGTGGACACCAATGTCCTCGCTACTGCGAATGGCAAAAACCCCGAAGCCGGCCTCCATTGCCAAGGACAGTGTGTGGATTTGTTGCTAAGCTTTACTCAGGACAGGCGGCTCATCCTGTTAGACGAAGGATACCTCATCCTGAGTGAATACAGCCGATATGCATCTTCAAGCGGCCAGCCCGGTGTCGGGGATGCTTTCCTTAAATGGCTTCACGAACACCAGGCCAATCCGGAATGCGTTCGATGGTTATCCATCACACCAAATGATAACCGCCAATCTTGGCGGAAATTCGAGGAAATACCTGAAAAGAAGGGTTTGAAGGGGTTCGATCGGAGTGATCAAAAATTCCTCGCCGTGGCCTTGGTGTTTTCAATGCAAAGGGGCTGCTCCAGTGTCATCCACAATGCCACCGACTCCGATTGGAAAAACTTCCAAGAACCCATCGAAAAACTTGGAATTCGTCTGCACCAGCTTTGCCCGGAGGCTCTGAGATAAGTACTTCCTTTGAAGGCAATGGGGCCCTGGCGGACAGGATAATTGGGATACAGCAGGATGGGTGAGGGAGACAGATGGAGGGAGCCCCAGCGTTGAAGCAGGACGACCCCCAAACCTCAAACCTCAACCCACACCACCTATTGCACACCCCTGAGACCTCCCTCGAAGGGTTGTTCGTTGATCGTTGATCGTTGTTCGTTGGGTGGGGGAGTAAGTTATCAGTTGTCAGTTGTCAGTCGCCAGTTGTCAGTTGGGTTTGGGGTCGGCCCTCGGTGGAACTCTGGGCCTTCTCGGTGCTCCTCTGTGTACCAGAACGCCCCCGCGCCCTTGCTGCCCACCCTCCCCTCGATTTTACGGTTTTACGATTTTACGATTTTACCGAAGAGAGCGCAGGTTTGGGGGGCTTAAACCGCAGTGCTCCGCAGCTTTTTACGCAGTTAATGGCAGTCGCGTGTGGGTGGGGGCGCGGGTTTGGGAACAATTTGTTTCAACTTGTCTCCACATATTTCCATTTGTTTCTTGTTCTTCTCCCAGCACCCCCATGAGACCATGAGACCTCGACACCCCGAAACCCTCTTATTTCAACCTGTCTCCACCTATTTCCAGGTGTTTCAGGGTCTTTTCCCATCGTACACCCATCGCATACCCATTGTCCACCGACTGTGGCTTCATCGTCCTATCCGCTTCCGTTCTTTTGGAGTTGGTGGATGGCTTCGACGAGGCGTTCGAGGTCTTTGGTGGTGGTGTACACGTTGGGGGTGACGCGTACGCCGTGGATGTTTTCCCAGTTGATGGGTACCGTGTGGATTTTGTGGCGGTTGAAGAGGTAATCGTGCACCTCCTTGGGGGTTTTGCCTTCGACCTGCAGGAGGGCGATGGCGCAGGAGAAGCGGGGGTCGAGCGAGGTGCCGATGCGGATGCCGGGCAGGGCCTTGACGCGGTCGGTCCACCAGGATTTGAGGTAGTGCAGGCGCTGTTGTTTGCGGTCGGTGCCGATGAGTTCGTGGAAGTCGATGGCCTGGCCGATGGCCTGTTCGATGGCGAAGGAGCGGGTGCCGAGGGCTTCGAATTTGCGGATGTCGTCGGCTTCGGGGTCGGGGGCGGCGAGCAGGGGGTAGAGGTTTTTGATTTTGTCCTTTTTGACGTAGAGCATGCCGCTGCCGAAGGGGGCGCAGAGCCATTTGTGGAGGCTGGTGCCGAAGTAGTCGCAGTCCAGGTCGGGGATTTGGAAGTCCAGGTGGGCGAAGGAGTGGGCGGCGTCCACCACGACTTCGATGCCGCGCTGGTGGGCTTCGCGGGCGATGCGTTGGGCGGGCAGGATTTGTCCCATCCAGTTGATGATGTGGGTGATGTGCACGATGCGGGTGCGGGGGCTGAAGGCCTCGACGTACTTGCCGACGATGAAGTCTTCGTCTTCGAGGGGCAGGTCGAGGTTCACCCATTTGAGGACGATGCCGTCGCGGTGGGCGCGTTGTTTCCAGGCGTTGATCATGTTGGGGTAGTCCTGTTTGGCGAGGACGACCTCGTCGCCGGGTTGGAGGCGCAGCCCGAAGATGATGGTTTCGAGGGCTTCGCTGGAGTTGCGCTGGATGGCGATTTCCTCGGGGCTGACGCCGGCCAGGTCGGCCAGGCGGGCGCGCAGGGGCTCGCGGCCCTTGTCGAGGATGCGCCACATGTAGTAGGAGGGGGCTTCGTTGCTCAGGCGGTTGTAGCGCTCCACGGCTTCCTGCACCACGCGGGGTTGGGGGCTTACGCCGCCGTTGTTCAGGTTCAGGATGGTGGGCGAGACGGTGTAGGCTTGCTTGACCCAGTACCAGAATTCTTCATCGGGGGTGATGTCTGCGGTGCTGCGGTGTCGGGCGGCCTGCAGTTGCTCTTGCAGGGCCTGCCCTTCGAGGGTTTGGAAGAAGGAACCCGCGGCCACGGCGGCGCCCGTGGCGGCCAGGCGTTGCAAAAAATTTCTGCGATCGAATGCCATGGTCGGAAAATTTGGTTGGCGAAATTTCGGCTCTTGAAGGTAAAACTTTTTTCCTTCCTCCCCCAACCCACACGGCCGATTGCGCACCCCTGAGACCTTCCTTGAAGGGTTGTTCGTTGTTCGTTGTTCGTTGCTCGTTGCTCGTTGTTCGTTGGTCGTTGGGAGGGGGCGGAGGGTTTGGGGCGCGGGCAGGGAGACAATTTATTTCAACCTGTCTCCACCTATTTCCACTTGTTTCGATGTCTTGCCCCCCAACCCGAACTCACCTGGAGCCCTTGAAACCACGACACCGTGAAACCCCTCTTGTGTGAGTGGAAAGTTTAGAGTT
>CAZBYX010000236.1:0-6572 GCA_964496055.1 uncultured Saprospiraceae bacterium | reverse complement strand
CCCTCCCCAACGTATTTCAACTTGTCTCCATTTATTTCCAGGTATTTCTCTTCTCCCCCTCCCCAACGTATTTCAACTTGTCTCCATTTATTTCCAGGTATTTCTCTTCTCCCCCTCCCCAACGTATTTCAACTTGTCTCCATTTATTTCCAGGTATTTCTCTTCTCGCTCGGGGACCGCACTCAGAAGTTCACCTTGTAGCGCAAGGTGGGGAAGATGGGCAGCATGCTCACTTCGACGGCTTCGCGGATGGGTTCGCCGTTTTCGTCGAAGCGCTCCTTGATGGTCAGGTAGAGGGGGTTGAAGCGGTTGTAGGTGTTGTAGGCGCCGATTTGGAAGGTATGCGTCGCTCTGGGGCGTTTCAGGTAAAAATTGAGCCCCCAATCGAGGCGGTGGTAGGAGGGCAGGCGTCGGTTGTTTTTGCGGTCGGAGTCGGCCACGATGATGCGGATACCGGAGGGAAAATTTTGGGAAGGGGGATGGACGAACTCGAATTCTTGCAGGGGCAGGGTGAAAGCCGTACCGGTGGCGAAGGTCCAGGCGGCGGAGAGCTCCCAGCGGGCATTGAAGCGATGCAGGACCATGAGGTTGAGCTGATGGCGTCGGTCGAGGCGGAAGGGGAAGCGCTGGCCTTGATTGATTTCCTGGTCGAACTCGCGCTGCGCCCAGGCCACGGAGTAGGTCAGCCAGCCGGAAGTGCGGCGAGCCTGGCGCCGCAGGGTCCATTCCACGCCGAAAGCCCTACCCTCCCCTACGGAGACTTTGTCCTGCCAATTTTCGGCGTTGACGTCGGTGAGGAAGACGTCCTTGAAAACGAGGATGTTCTCCAGGGTTTTGAAGTAGCCCTCCAATTCCAGGCTCCAGTGGGGGGCGGGGCGCCATTTCACGCCGGCCACGGCCTGCCAGGAGTGCTGTGGCCGGATGCGGCGCGTGGAACTGACCCAGAGGTCTTTGGGCAGGCCGAGGCTGGAAGGGGTCAGCAGGTGGAGATGCTGACTGGCCTTGCCCAGGGCCAGGGCGATATCGAGCCGGTCGTGGGGGTGGAGGGTAAACAAGAGGCGGGGTTGGAGGGAGAGCCAGGTCTTTTCCACCCACCCCATGGAAGACAGGCGCAGCCCTATGTTCAGGGTAGCCAGCGACCCCACCCGGAACTCATCTTGCAGGTAGGCGTCCAGCTCATAGGATTTGAGGGGCTGGCGGTTCAGGATGGTGTCGAAGTCGATATCGGTGGGGATGTCCAGGGAAATGACGCCCGGTTGGAAGCGATGGCGCACGGCCGCCACCCCGAACTCCACCCGGTGCCCCGGATGGGGAAACCAGTCGAAGTCCAGATTGGCGGCCAGGTCCTTGTTGTTGGAGTTGTAGCCCAGCACCAGTGCGTCCAGCACCTGGGGCGGGAGGGTGTCGATGGTTTGGGTGAGGTTGAGGAAGTCCTGGCTGCGATAGGCGTATTTGCTGTAGGTCAGGGTGGTGTTGGCGAACAGTCGAGGGGAGAAGGTGTGGTTCCAGCGCAGGGAAGCGATGACGTTGCCCCAGAAGACCTGGGAATTGTCGGCGAAAAAGACGAGGGTGTCCAGATTGCGCACCTCTTGCTCGTTGACGTCGAGGAAGTCGTCGGCGCCGCGGTAGTAGCTGAGGTACAAGCGGTCCCGCTCGGAGAAGCGGTGATTCACCTTCAGGTTCAGGTCGTAGAAGAAATAGCTGACGAAGCCGTCGATGAAGTCTTCCCGGCGTTTGCGGGTGGTATAGGGCACGACGAAAAAGTCGTAGAAAGCCCGGCGCCCGGAAACGAAGAAGGAGCTTTTTTCCTTCACCAGCGGGCCTTCGACGGTGACTTTGCCCGAGGTCAGGCCCAGGTCGGTTTCCAGGCGCAAGGCTTTGGAGTTGCCCTCCTTGGTTTGCACATCGAGCACGGCGGAAGTGCGCCCTCCGAATTTGGCAGGCATGACCCCTTTGTAGAGCTGGGCGCTCCGGATGGCGGAGGCGTTGTAAACACTGGAGATGCCCACCCCGTGCAAGGGGTTGTACACGGGCACCCCATCGAGCAGGAAGAGGTTTTGGTCCACATTGCCGCCGCGCACCGAAAGGCCGCCCAGACCGTCCGAGGCGGTCTGAATGCCTGCCAATTGATAGGTCAGGCGGACGACGTCGGCCTCCCCTCCGAGGGAGGGCAGCTTGCGGGCATTTTCCAGGGAGATGTGCTCCACGCTCAGGGACGGGGATTCGACCAGCACGGAGTCGGGCTGGGTGGTCACGACGATTTCCTGAAGGAAAGCCGGCTGCAGTTCGAAGTTGAGGTGCTCGTCGGTGCTCAATTGAATGGGTTGTTCCATTCGCTCATACCCCAGATAGGAAACCCCGATGCGATGCGCCCCGGCGGGCAGGGTGAGGCTGAAGAAGCCGTATTCGTTGCTCAGGCTGCCGATTTGCCCGGTGATGCTGAAAACGCTGGCGCCGGGGATGCGTTCGCCCGTTTCGGCGTCTTCCACGAAGCCACTCAGGGTGAAGCGTTGGGGGCTGGGTTGGGGCCGCCGGACGAGGACGATTTGCCCGCCACTGAGGCGAGGCTCCAGGTCGGTGCCGCTCAACAGCTCAGCGAGCACCTTGCCCAAATCCACCCCCTCTACCTGCAGGTAGACGCGGCGGTCCTGGGGCAAGAGGTCGTTCCCAAAAGCTATGGACACCCCCGAAGCGTCGGACAGCGCGTAGAGGGCCTCTTCGAGGGGGACCCCCTCCAGCCGAAGGGTGACGGGCACCTTCAGCGGGTTTTGCCCTTCCATTCGGAAGACCCCGAAAAGCAAACCGACCAGCAGTAGTGTTCGCATTCTTGAGGGCTAATGGCAGTGGAAGGGCACTCCGGGTGTGCCCGTGGATTCCTGCTGTCAAAATTACTACCCCTGCGGCACACTTCGGCTCCAAAGTTTCCCACAGGCCGGGAAGGTCGAGCCGGGCCCCAAAAACGACGCCCCGAACTGCAAAGCCCGGGGCGTCGTCGGCATGGATCGGGGAACGCTCAGGGACAATGCCCCTCGACCCGCACCACATCCCCCTCGACCCGAAAGCGAAGCCCCTCGAAGGCCAGCCCCATGGTGCGCAGGGCTTCCTCCAGCTCGCCGTATTCGATGGTCGTGGTGTAGCGGCACTCGAGCACCGAGGGGTCTTCGACCTGGAAGCGCACCCGGTAGAGCCCTTCCAGGCTGTTGAAAACTTCTTGCAGGGGGGCGTTCCGGAAGCGCAGTTTCCGGGTGGCCCAGCCATTGGAGTTGAAGGAGGTGGTCTTCATGGGGGGCGCAAAATGATGCGTGCTCACATCGAGTTTCTGCAATTGAAGGGCTTCGAGGATTTGCTCCTCGCCCGTGTTTTTACTGCGGAAAGCCACCCGCCCCCTTTCGACGTGAACCTCCTGAAAACCCAGCCCCGGGTAGGCGCGAACGTTGAAGGCCGTGCCCAAAACCTGGATTTCCGACTCGGCCGTCTCGACGATGAAGGGTCTTTTGGGGTCAGGTTCCACTTCGAAGAAGGCCTCGCCTTCCAGCAGCACGCGGCGTTCGTAAGCCGACCATTTTTTGGGGAAAAGCAGGCGGCTGTTTTGGTTGAGGGAAACGGAGGTGCCATCCTCGAAACGAATGACCTGCACCTCGCCGGTTTGGGTCAGGGCGGTTTGGAAGGGCGGGTCGAGGGGCAAGAGTTGCCGCAAGGCGAAGCCCACGCCCAACAGGACGAGGGCCACGGCCGCCACCCGAAGCAGATACCGGGGGTTCAACCGGCGGCGGGTGCCGACACGGGAACGCTGCTCAACAGCGCGTTTTCGCTGAAATTTCCGAAAGGCAGCCTCGGCATCGGGCTCCCAGGATTCCTTGTAGCGACCCGTGATTTCCCATAGCTCCCGCAATTCCCGGTCGTCGCCGGAGAATTGCGCAGATTCCATCCATTTTTTCCAACCCTTCATTTCCAGTTGAAGTCTTGATGAAGATTTTCGGTTCGATGGGCCGACGAGCGGAAAGCAGCCGGGCACCGAATGCGCTCCACTGAAGGAGACACCAATATCCGCAGCCGCCCCTACCCCTGCAAAAGCTTTTTGGTCGGCCACTGTACCAAGTGCCGTTGGGGGGCGGTGGTTGGGCTCAGCGGCGGGTGTTCAGCAGGGGATGCAGAGCTTCGCGCAGGATTTTCAGGGCTCGGGTCATCTGGTTTTCGACCGTTTTGGGGGAGATGCCGAGCTCCTCGGCAATTTGTTGATTGCTGAGGTCTTCGTAGCGGCTCAGCACGAAGACCAGTCGGGTGCGGGGGGGCAAGGCCTGAACGGCGCGCTCGATGAGGCGTTCGGTTTCGCGGGCTTCGAGCAGTTGGACGCTGCCCGGCAGGTTGCCCCCCAATTCGGGGACGGGGTCGCTGGTGCGGGTGTCCACCTTCTGGTCGCGCAGGAAGTTCAGGGTCCGGTTCACGGCTGCTCGCCGCAGGTAGCCTCGGAGGGAGAGGTTGACCTGCAGGTGCGCGCGTTTTTTCCAGACCTCGAAGAACACCTCTTGGACGAGGTCTTCCGCCAGGTGCTCATCCCCCAAAACCCGCACCACCACCCGACAAAGGTAGCCGTAGTATTGCCGGAACAGCATCTCCATTCCGGCTTCATCTCCGGCTTGCAAGCGTTCGAGGATTTCCTGGTCAGGGCGTTCGGCGGCCACGGGCGTTGCGCGTTTGAGGGTGCTTGGCGCCAAAGGTCGAAATTCTTCTGCGAATTTGGGAAAAGCCCGGCCGGGGTTGGCTTTTTCCCGGCTCGCCCGTCGCGCCTCCCCACAAAAATTGAATCCTTCTTTTGGAAAAAAACGGCACTTTGGCATACCTTAACGCCCCTTCCGGGAAGGTGCCCGTTTCGTTCCCGGCTCCCCTTACCTGACGGCAAGGCACCTCCTTGCCTTCTTTTTTTGCGAAAAACCACCAATCGAACGAATCCGCTATGATGAAAAAAGTCTTGAGTACTGCCCTTGCCCTGCTCGGCCCCCTTGTTCTTTGGGCCCAGGATGCACCGAAGGGATGGGATGAAGTCATCAACGAGAAAGTTCAGCCTGCGACGGAAGCCATTTTCGAGTTCGTGTTTTACCCCTGGGAATACGGGGGCGACACCTCCGCCATGCCGTGGGTCATCATCATTTTGCTGACGGCCGCCACGATATTCACCTTCTACTTCCGCTTCATCAACATTCGGGGTTTCAAGCTCGCCATTGACACGGTTCGGGGGAAATACAGCAACCCCAAGGATACGGGAGAAGTGTCGCACTTTCAGGCGCTTACCTCGGCCGTTTCCGGTACGGTGGGGCTTGGCAACATTGCCGGCGTGGCCATTGCCGTGGCGATGGGCGGCCCCGGCGCGACCTTCTGGATGATCGTGGCGGGTTTGCTGGGCATGTCTTCCAAATTCGTCGAATGCACCCTGGGGGTGAAGTACCGCGACGTGGGCCCGGATGGCAAGGTGTACGGGGGTCCCATGTATTACCTGACCAAAGGATTGGCGGAAAGGGGTTTTGGACGCCTGGGTAAGGTATTGGCGGTGATTTTCGCCGTCATGTGCATCGGGGGCTCCTTCGGCGGGGGGAACATGTTTCAGGCCAACCAGGCCGCCAGCCAGTTTTTGAACATGGTTGGCATCCAGTCCGGCTCGGCGGGCACCATTTTCGGCATGGTGCTGGCCTTTTTCGTAGCCCTGGTCATCATCGGAGGCATCAAGCGCATCGGTCAGGTGACGGAGAAAATCGTGCCCTTCATGTGCGGCCTCTACATCATCGCCGCCCTGATGGTGGTTTTCTGGCACTACGACGCCATCCCCGCCACCCTGGCCAAGATTTTCACCGAAGCCTTCACGCCCCAGGCCGTGGAGGGGGGCTTCGTCGGGGTGCTCATTCAGGGCTTCCGCCGGGCGGCCTTCTCCAACGAAGCCGGGGTGGGTTCGGCGGCCATCGCCCACAGTGCCGTGCGTACCGAATACCCGGCCAGTGAGGGGGTCGTTGCCCTGCTCGAACCTTTCATCGACACGGTGGTCATCTGCACCATGACCGCCCTGGTCGTCATCGTCACCGGCGACTACCAGCAACCCCCGGACGGGCTTTCCGGCGTGGATCTTACCTCCCACTCTTTCGGGACGGTGCTGCCTTGGTTCCCCTACATCCTCACCGTGGCGGTGGTTCTGTTTGCTTTCTCCACCATGATCACCTGGTCGTACTATGGGCTGCAGTCCTGGATGTTTCTCTTCGGCAAGAGCAAACTGGCCGACATTTCCTACAAGGTTCTGTTCTGCGCCTTCGTGGTCATCGGTTCGGCGGCCACCCTCAGCGCCGTAACCGACTTCTCCGACGCCATGATTTTCGCCATGGCCGTCCCCAACCTCATCGGCCTCATCATCCTCTTGCCCAAGGTGCGGGAGGAAATCGACAAATACTGGGGCGGCATCAAGTCGGGGAAAATCAAAGCCCACAAGTGACCCGGGAAACAACGGGGGGGGGTACAGTTGATGTACGGTGGGTTTACGATGGGTGATTCCAAAGAAATATGTGGATACACGGTTGAGACAGGTAGAAATA
>CAZBYX010000235.1:0-6591 GCA_964496055.1 uncultured Saprospiraceae bacterium | reverse complement strand
CCACTCTATCACACCCCCACCCAACGAACAACGAGCAACGATCAACGATCAACGATCAACCTCCCCGCCACGCCCGGCGCCCTTCATTCGTTGCGGGTGTCCACGCCCCAGGCGAGTTTGTTGCGGATGGTTTCCAGGAAGCCGATGTCGCGCAGGCGGACCAGACGGATTTGGAAATCCCCTTTGCGCACGGCGAGCTGGTGTTCGGCGGTGATGGGTTCGAAGCGGGAATCCAGGGTGCAGAGGAAGGTTTCCGTGCGGCCGCGCACCTGGAAGGAGACCACCGAATCGTCGGAGATGACGATGGGGCGGACGTTCAGGTTGTGCGGCGCCACCGGGGTGATGACGAAATTGCCCGAGGAGGGGAAGATGATGGGGCCGCCGCAGCTGAGAGAATAGCCCGTGGAGCCGGTGGGGGTGGCGACGATGATGCCGTCGGCCCAGTAGGTGTTCAGGTAGGCGCCGTTGATGTAGGTGTCGATGGTAATCATGGAGGAGGTGTCCCGCTTGAGGATGGTGAAGTCGTTCAGGGCGAAGCGGTCTTCGCCGAACAGCGGGAGGTTGGATTCGAGCCAGAGGGTGGTGCGCGCGTCCAGGCTGTAGTGCCCCTGATGGAGCAAGGCGACGGCGCGCTCGATGAGGGATTGCTCCACGCTGGCCAGGAAGCCCAGGCGCCCCAGGTTGATGCCCAGAATCGGCACCCCGGAATCCTTGACCAGGGTAATCGCCGTCAGGATGGTGCCGTCCCCGCCCAGGGTGATGAGGAAGTCGAATTTGCGGGCACGGAAGTCGAGATAGCTTTCGAAGTGGCCCAGGTTGGTTCCTTCCCCGGTTTTTTCTCGAAAAAGCTCCAGGAAAGGTTTGTAGAGGTAGGTGGCAATGCCCCGCTCCTGCAGGGAACGCAACAGGCGCTTCACCTGCGGAAGGTCGGGCTCTTTCAACTGGCGGCTGAAAACGGCTACCTGCAAGGCGGATGGGTTGGTGGAAAGAGTTTAGAGTTTAGAGTATGGAGTTTAGAGTTGGAGGGAGGTGGGGGTTGGAGTTGGGGCTCAAAAATTGAGTTCCCAATGTAGGAAAATTCCCCCTTCTCCGAGGCGGTTGCGGCTGTACTCGACCTGGAAGACCTTGTCGTAATAGACCACGAAATCGAGACCGAGGCCGTAGCCCAGCAGGAAGGTGTTGACCAGGCGGTTGTCGGGGGTGCTCCAGGGGTGACGGACGTAGCCGCCGTCGAGGTTGGCCGCCAGATGGATGCGCACGGGCATTCGGCGGAAGGGTTCCAGGAGCATGTAGCGCCCCCAGTCGATGTCGAAGCGGAACAGGCGGAAGCGCAGGCTGTTTTTGGTGAGGAAAAAGTCGGGCCCGTCCATGACGTAAAATTCGTAACCCCGCACGAAGTCGAATTCGTAGCCCAGAGCTTTGAGGTTGTGGTAGGGCAAGGGGCGGCGGGGCAGGGTGTAGCGGCCCTTCAGGTGGGCGGCCCAGGTCCAGCGTTCGGCGAGCGGGAAGAAGATTCGGAAGTCGGTGTCGAGTTGGAGGCGGTTCAGGTCATTCAGGGGGCCGAGCCCGTCTTTGCGAAGGCTCAGGCCCAGGAAATGGCCTTTGCTCGGATAGGGGCGCACGTCGCGGGTGTCCCACGAAAAGGCGTAGCTCAGGCTGAGGTAGCGCTGGCGGCTGCGCCCGTCGAAGTAGTCGGGATTGAGCTCTTGCAGCACGCGGTCGCCGATGCGGTTGTAGTGGAAGGCAGCGGCGAAATGATGCACCACATCCCATTTGGGGCGGTAGGTCAGCCCGCCGCCGATGCGGTAGCGCTGCAGGAGGAAGGTCTGCTCGTCGCGAAAGAAGAGCTGACGGTCTTCGGCGGTGGCGTAGTTGATTTCCCGGTTGCGCGCCCAAAGCAGGTTGGTGGTGAAGCCCAGCGTTTCCGAGGCGTTGAAGGCCGGAAAGCGGTAATCCAGCTCGTACTTGCGCGTGTAGCCGTACTGGATTAGCAATTTGAGCAAGTCCCGGTTCCCCGTGAAATTGAGGTGATAGAAGCGCACCCCGAAGTTGATGCGCTGCAGGCTGTGCTCGTAGGTGGTCCACCAGACGTTGAAATTGCGGTCGGCCAATTCGAAAATGGGGAAGGGGTACACGTACCAGTTCTCCTTGATTTGAACCAGCAACTGCAGGCCTCGGGAGGCCTCCGACCAGTTTTTCAGGTAAATTTTGGCATCGGTGAACAGCCCCGTATTCATCAACTCGAGGCGGTTGTGGCGCAGCCGCTCGTTGAGCTCCTGAAAGGCTATGGTGTCGCCGGGCTGAAAATCCAGTTCCCGCAGGATGACCTCGGTGCGCGTTTTTTTGTTCCCCTCCACCGAAATGCCCTGGATGACGACATACTCGACGGGGGGCGGGTTGGTGGGTTGGGCGCTGGCCATCCCCGCCCAGCCAAGCAGGCTCGAAAACAGAATGGGTGCAAACAATAGACGCATCGGCATTGGGAAAATCTCATACGAAAACGAAGGGCGGGGCACACGGCCTGCGACCCCGCCCTGACAAAGAAACGGAATCTTTACCCTCAGGCCGAGAATATTTCCCATTTTTGGTTCCCTATGAGCTCCCTGCGCCGCTTCATCCTGCCCGGTTGTTTCTCCTTGCTCCTTCTGGTCCCCACCATGCGCGGACAAGAAATGCACAGCCGGTCGGCACCGGCTCCCGCACCCCGGGCTCAGCTTCTCGAGGAGGCTGCACGGCGCTTCAGGGTGCAAATCTTCTTCCGCCCCCAAGACCTCCCGCCCGATACCCTGGCCCTGAATGCCTGGCCCGAGCACGCGGGCGATGCCCTCGAACGAATCCTTCAGGGTACGGGCCTTGCTTTCGAGCCCTACAGCCATTACGCCTGGTTCCTCTACGACCCCGGGCGCCTGGAGCGGGTCCTCCGCCCGGCCGCCCCCCGCGAAGCCCCCGAAACGGTGGAGCACTACCGCTTCGGCACACCCGGCCAACCCACCGCCCCCACCCTCCCCCTGCAGGGCTTCATCACCGACGACCATACCGGCGACATACTCATCGGCGCCACCTTGTTGGAGGAAAAGAGCGGCCAGGGAACCAATACTGAAGTCACGGGCCAATACCTGCTCGAATTGCCACCCGGCAATTACCGCTTCCTGGTTCAATCGGTGGGGTACCAGCCCAAAATCGTGGAAGTGGAACTCTGGGACGCCGGCACCCTGGATTTGACCCTGAGCCGCGAACCCATCGACCTGAAGGAAGTGGTGGTGGAAGCCGCCGGGGCGGAGGACCGCGTGCGCAGCACCCAGCTGGGCATGGAGAAACTGGGAATGAAGACCATTCAGAAACTGCCCGCTTTCCTCGGAGAGGTGGACATCGTCAAAAGTCTGCTCTTGCTGCCGGGTGTGAGCACCGTCGGGGAGGGTTCCGCCGGATTCAACGTGCGGGGCGGCACGGTGGACCAAAACCTCATCATGCAGGACGGCGCCTTCCTGTTCAATGCATCCCATGTGCTGGGCTTTTTCTCCCTCTTCAACCCCGACGTGGTGGAAAGCGTCACGCTGTACAAATCCAGCTTGCCGGCGCGGTTTGGGGGGCGCCTGGCCTCGGCGCTCGACGTACGCATCAAGGAAGGAAACTACCAGCGCTGGAGAGTCAAGGGCGGTGTGGGGCTGGTTTCATCCCGTCTGACGGTGGACGGCCCCCTGCGCCAGGGCAGCACCGCCCTTTTGTTCGGGGGGCGCAGCAGCTACTCCAACTGGGTGCTGCGGCAGGTCAACGAGCCCGACGTGCGCAAAAGCTCGGCTTTTTTCTACGACCTCAACGCCAAACTGACCCACCGCTGGAGCAACAACGCCAAAATCAGTGCCTCGGGCTACTGGAGCCACGACCGCTTCCGCTTCTCCGACCAGTTCGCCTTCCGCTACCGCACGGGCGCGGCCAACCTCAGCTACAGCCGCTTTTTCGGGGAAAAGCTCTCCACCACCCTGAACACCGTCTTCAGCGATTACGACAGCGAACTGGAAGACCTCGAAGGCAGCGACGCCTTCCGGGTGCTCACCGGTGCCCGCTACCTCAAACTCGCCCCCCAAACTTTCTGGAACCCCGCCAAAAACCACGCCCTCAACGCCGGACTGGAAGCCGTGCTATACCGCATCCGTCCGGGTACCCTGCAAGTGGACACCGCCAACTCCAACACCATACCCCGGCGCCTCGAACCCGAAGAGGGCCGCGAGCTCAGCGCCTACCTCAGCGACACCTGGACCCTTTCCCCCCGCCTGTCTTTGGAGCTCGGCCTGCGGGCCACCCTGTTCCAAAACCTGGGCCCCGGCACCGTTTTCGAGTATGCGGAAGGTCAACCGCGCTCGGAAGAAACCCTGCAGGATTCCCTCCGCTTCGGTTCGGGGGAAATCATCAGCAGCTACCACAGCCTGGAGCCGCGCCTCAGCCTCAAGGTTCAACTCGACCCCGCCTCCAGCGTCAAGGCGGGCTTTCACCGCAGCGCCCAGTTCATCAACCAGGTCTCGAACACCGCCTCCGTCACGCCGGTGGATGTGTGGCTGCTCAGCAACCGGCACATCCTCCCCCAACGGGCCGACAACTTCTCCCTGGGCTACTACCGCCTCTTCGAGGGGGGCAATTGGGAAAGCTCCCTGGAGCTCTACTACCGTCGCATCGAGAATGTGCTCGAGTACAAAGACCTGGCGGAGCTCCTCGCCAACGAACACCTGGAAACCGAACTGCTCCAGGGGGAGGGCCGCTCCTACGGCGTCGAATTCAGCCTGAAACGGCGCGTGGGGCGCTGGAACGGCTGGCTGGGCTACACCTATTCGCGCTCCCTGCGCCGGGTGGCCGGCCCCACCCCCGAAGAGACCATCAATCGGGGGGAGTGGTTCCCCTCCAATTTCGACAAGCCCCACGACCTGAGCCTGGTGCTCAGTTATCAGGTTTCCCGCCGGCTGAACATTTCGGCCAACTTCACCTACAGCACGGGGCGCCCGATAACCGCTCCGGTGGGGCGCTTCAGCTCCGACAACGTCATCAACATCCCGGTCTTTTCCGAGCGCAATCAGCAGCGGGTGCCCGACTACCACCGGCTGGACCTCAGCCTCACCCTCGACCCCGGCCACAAAAAAGGCAAAAAGTGGCGCAGCAGCTTCACCCTCTCCGTTTACAACCTGTACGCCCGGCGCAACGCCTACAGCGTGTTCTTCACGCAGGCGCCCTTCGCCCGCCCCATGGCGCGGCGGTTGGCGGTGCTCGGTACGGCCTTTCCGGCCCTCACCTACAACTTCCATTGGCAATGAGAACCTGGTTCGACATCGGGCGCTGGTGCAGCTTTTGGGTCTTCCTCGCAGGGGCGCTGGTCGGCTGCATCGATGAAATCGACTTGAAGACCGAGCCCTCCGAGCCGCTCATCACCATCGAGGGAGCGGTAACCACCAACCCGCCCCCCTACGAGGTGACCGTCCGCACCAACGGCCAATTCGCCGGCGGCGCCGACGGAACGGAGACCCCCGTGAACGGTGCCGATGTCCGCATCCTGGAATTCGAGGGCGAGCAATTGATTCTCACGCAGACCGTGTTCGAAGTGGACCCCGGGCTCTATCAAACGCCGCCCGTCAGCCCTTTGCGGGGCACTCCGGGCCGTACGTACGTGCTCGAAGTCACCCTTCCCGACGGCCGCCGTTACCGCTCCACCCCCGAACCCTTGCTGCCCGTGCCGCCCATCGACAGCCTGGGTTTCACCACCCGAAACGAGGACATCCTGAACGCCTCCGGCAACATCCAGACCCGCAAAATCATCACCCCCTGGGTCAGCACCACCTTCACCCCCCAAACCGCCCAACACCTGCGCTGGCGCCTCGAAGGAGAATACGAATTCCACGAACTGGCCACCAACACCAACCCCTTCCCCGACATCTGCTACGTGCGCGAAGCCATCGACTTCGAAAACGTGGTCATCGCCAGCGCCGCCGAAATCAACGGCCCGCACCTCAAAAAACTCCCGCTGCTGGACCGCGCCGTGGACCACAAGTTCAACGACCGCTATTGTTTCCACGTCTATCAGCTCTCCATCAGCGAAGAGGCGTGGAAATTCTGGCGGGCGGTGCAAAACGAATTCGAACGCAAGGGCAGCATCTTCGAAACCCCACCGGCCGTCTTCCGCGGCAACATCCACAACGTGGACGACCCCTTCGAGGAGGTCCTGGGTCTGTTCAGTGCCTCCGCCATCGACACCCTGCGCCTGTTCGTCAAACCCGACGCCGTGGGCAATCCTTTGCCCTTTTGCCGCTTCTTCACCCGCGACGAACCCCCTTGTATCGACTGCACCGTCCTGCCGAAAAGTTCACTACAACGACCCGACTACTGGGAGTGAAGGAGGGAGACCGCCCGGCTGCGTGGGTCGAAGGGCACTGAAAAACCGAAAAATCTTGCCCGACTGAAAAACCAGGGGAAGGTGTGGGTAGGGGTTCTGGGTTTGTGAAACCAACGCGCTCGCGAACGGACCCGTACCCGCGAACGGCACCGCACTCGCGAACTCCGTTCGCTAGAAACCTTTCAAACGGTACCGTACTCGCGAACTCCGTTCGCGAG
>CAZBYX010000234.1:0-6591 GCA_964496055.1 uncultured Saprospiraceae bacterium | reverse complement strand
TGATTGGGTGGGGTGCGCGGTTCGGCGGGGGCGGGTTTGAGGAATGGCTGCCCCCCACGACGTACAACAGCAGCGACGTGCCGAAGACCATCCCCTCCAGCGGCACCCCCACCATCACGTCCACCCTGAACGTGCCCGACGGCGGCATCATCAACGACATCAACGTGGTGGGCTTGCAAATCACCCATACCTGGGTGGGCGACCTGGAAATCAGCCTGACCAGCCCTCAGGGAACCACCATCATCCTGGTGGACCAGGTGTGCAACAACACCCGCTACCAAAACATGGACCTCGACTTCGACGACAGCGGTTCGGCACACAACAACATCCCCTGCCCGCCCACCGACGGCAACGCCTACCAGCCCCAGCAGCCCCTGTCCACCTTCAACAACGAGTTGATGACCGGAACCTGGACGCTCACCATCGTCGACCACTTCAACCAGGACGGCGGCACCCTCGATGCCTGGGGCCTGCAAATCGACTTCACCCCCGCGGAAGTCTGCGACAACGGCACCGACGACGACGGCGACGGCGCCATAGACGGCGCCGACAGCGACTGCGCCTGCAATGCCTGTTTCACCCCCGTCGTGCAGGAGTTCTACATCCCCTTCCCGGAAGACCAGGTTTTCGACGCCCTCGAAAGCATTTACCCCGGCAATTCCACCTGCAACGTCAACGCGTCCAACGTCTCGGCGCCCATCACCACCTACATCTCCATCTCCGCCTATATCGACAGCACCATCCTCTTCTTCGACCACTGGGAAGACGGCTTCGAGACCGAAATCTCCAACCCCACCCAGAGCAGCTCCAAAATATGGGGGGACGGCAACCCCCTCAACGGCAAGCCCCCGGGTTTCGCCGATGACATCATCCTGGCCGGCGACGTCATCGTGCTGAACAACCCCGTGGACCCGGCCAACCTCTCTCATGTGGACTTCGACGGGGGCGACCGCTTCGGCGCCACTTTCCCCGTGGCCGTCACGCGTGCCGCCTGGAGCACGGGCCCCGAAACCCTGCTGGCCGGGGCCCTCGAGGTCTTCTCCACCAACGACTGGGACACCACCTACACCCTGCCCGTAGGGGAGAACCTCTACACCTCCTCCCAGTATTTCGAATACACGGGCTTCGTCGTGATGGCGCAAGAGGACAACACCACCGTCAACATCGACGCCGACGCAAACGGCAGCTTCGAAACCACCGTCACGCTGGACCGAGGCGAGAGCCACCACGAAGACGGGGGCGTGCAAGCGGGCGCCCTCATCGAATCTTCCGCTCCGGTGCAGGTGCACCTCGTCACGGGAGACGTCTGCGACACCTACGAGACCCGCTGGTTCACCATCACCCCCGTCGGTCAATGGGGCGACCACTACTACAGCGGGGTGGTCAGCACCTTGCAGGAATACCACCTCTTCAACCCCAACCCCAACAGCATCACCGTCAAACGGGAAAATGCTTCGGGCTCCCTGTCCGACATCACCATCCCGGCCGGCGGAAACAAGAAGTTCGCCGTTTCGGGCAGTTCCGGTTACCATCTTTACACCACCGACGGGAGCCCCTTCTACGCCCTGGTGCTGAGCGATGCGGTGGGCGGTGCCAGCCAGAACCAGACCTACGACTGGGGCGCCGCCCTGCTGCCCCTGCCGAAGCTCACCGACCAGGTCATCGTGGGATGGGCTCCGGGGCAAGACCCCACCATGCCCATGAGCGAAAACGGCAGCCCCGTGTGGGTGACCACCGCCTTTCCGCCCGGAAGCAACGGCTCGGGCACCATCAAAATCTGTGTGGACTACAACGGCGACAACCAGGGCCCCCACACCGACAGCAACGGCCGCAAGTACGACGTGGACTACACCCTCAACCCCCTGGAACGCAAAATCATCTACGACCCGGACGGCGACCAGACCAACATGCTCATCTACGTGTGCAACAACGCCCCGGCAGTGATCAGCGCCATCTGGGGGCAAGACCCCGCCACCGCCAGCGGCGGCAGCCCGGGACTCGACGTCGGTACCGGCATCCCGGGCCTCAACCCCTTCTTCGCCTACAAGACCGTCAGCCTGCTCAACGACCACGACAACAACGGCCTGTACAGCATCGGCGACACCGTCCAGTACTCCATCGGCATCGTCAATCTGGGTCTGGTCACCGTCTCCGGCACGTATTCGGTCAGCGACAGCCTGGTGGCGGAGCTGCTCTACATCCCCAACACCACCACCCTGGACGACGGCAGCGGCGTCAGCTCCATCAACGACAGCGGCAACACCCCCTTCCCTCTGGATGAGGGCGGGCACAACGTCACCCTCACCCTCGGGCCCGGCGACGAAGCCGTCATCAGTTTCGAAGCCAAGCTGAACCTCCTGCCCGCCGACAGCCTCCTGACCAACCAGGCCATCGTCACCAAAGACAACATCTCCTACGACCCGGAGGTCACCATCACCGTCGTGCCCAAAGCCGAAATCTGCGGCAACGGCATCGACGACGACGGCGACGGCATCACGGATTGCGACTGCATCACCACCGACAACCGCGCCGGCGGCCACCTCTTCCTCGACCTCAACCAGAACGGCTCCTGGGACAGCGGCGAATCCACCACCGCCGGCATCAAGGTCTTCGTCATGCAAGACGCCGACCAGGACGGCCAATGGGATGCCTCCGACCCCGTGCTCGACTCCACCCTCACCGACGCCGCGGGGCGCTACGAATTCGCCCTCACGGGCAACACCCTCAGCTACCGCGTCGGCAGCAGCAGCGACGACGCCGAAGAAGACCTCGGCGACGGCAGCGTCAACCTCACCAGCACCGACCTGGACATGGGCATGGGCTACTCCTCCAGCTCCGACTTCACCCTCGTCGGCATGCGCTTCCAAAACCTGAACATCCCCCAGGGAGCCACCATCACCGAAGCCTACCTGGAGTTCAAGGCCAAGTCCAGCGAATCGGGCGATTGCGACCTGACGTTCTGGGCCGAAAAAACGGACGATGCCGCCACCTTCGCCAACAGCGACTTCAACCTCAGCAACCGCCCCCGCACCGACACCGCCGTCCTCTGGGAGGGCGTGCCCAATTTCCTGAACAACCAGCTCTATCAAACCCCCAACCTCAGCCCCATCATCCAGGAAATCATCGACCGGCCGGGCTGGAGCCCGGGCAATGACCTGGTCATCCTCGTCGAGGGAACCGACAAGCGCGAAGTGGATTCCTACAACGAAAACCACAACACCGCCCCCCTGCTCGTCGTCAAGTACACCACCTATCCGGCCCACTACCTGGTGGCGGTGGATTCCCTGCACCTCAAGAGCCAGACCGGCGGCGCCACCCTCACCACCCCACCCTTCCACGCCTTCAGCTTCAATGACAGCGACGAGTTCGCCTGCACCAACGACTTCGGCTACGTCCTCGACAGCGTGAGCCTCTCTTCGCTGTGCTACGCCATCGCCCAAGACCCCAACGGGCAGCTCTTCACCTGGCACCCCACCCTGGTCAACATCGCCCACATCGGCACCCTGGGCGCCAACCAGGTCGAGACCATGACCCTCAATTTCGACGGCTCCATCATCTACGCCGCCGACGCCGACCGCCTCGGCACCGTGGACAAAAACACGGGCGCCTTCACCCCCTACCCCAACACCTTCGGCACCGCCGACGGCGCCCTCGGCACCATCGACATCGACGACGTGGACGGCCTGGCCATGGACGACGAGACCGGCCTGCTCTACGGCACCCACCGCCGCGGCGGCTCCGGCAATTACGACCTCCTGGTCAAAATCCACCCCCTCACCGGCCAAATCGTCGAGAACGCCTTCGGCCCCGGCGTGGACTACCTCGTCATCACGGGCGCCCTGGTGGACATCGACGACATCGCCTTCAACCCCCTGACCAACGAGCTGTTCGGGGTCTCCACCGTTTCGGGCTCCTCCACCAACGACAAAGTGGTGAAAATCGACGTGCAGACCGGCGTGGCCACCGTCGTGGCCACCCTGCAAACCTGCGACATGGAGGGCTTCACCTTCAACGACCAGGGCGAGTTGTTCGGAACCACCGGCGAGGCGGGCTGCCAGCCCAGCGCCGACAAAAACAGCCTCTGGAAAATCGACCTCGCCAACCAAACCGCCATCAAGCTGGGCAGCTTCGAGCCCGACGGCGAGGACGTCGAAGCCTGCGCCTGCCTGGTCAGCGCCCTCCCCCCGCCCCCGGAAGACGGTTGGCAGTTCGGGTGTGACGCGGGCACCTGCGTGGAAATCGTGGGGATGGGCATCAAGAACAACGTGCCCGCCACCCTGAGCATCACGGACACCGCTGCCGTCAATCAGGTCATCGTGGAAGCCACCTACGACGGTGGCAGCGGCGCCCCCACCCAGGTGACCTTCAGCTCCTCGGCGGGAGAAACCGTCACGGTGGGGATGCAGTTGTTCGAGAACAGCTCCAGCGACCGCTACTTCCGGGCGGTGATGAGCCCCGCCGCCTCCTACACCATCGAGCATCCGGTGGGCACCAACGCCCAGCGGGCCGAGTCCTTTTTGCTCTACGTGTACCGGGAATGCGAAAAGACCGCCAGCTTCGGCGCCTTCGTCCACAAGTGGCTCTACCAGAGCAGCGACACCATCGGCTTCACCATTCCCACCACCGCCCGCCCCCGCGATATCGAAATCGCCGTTCCCCTTTCCGAAATCACCGACGACGGGCGCATCGCCATCGTGCGCGCCACTGCCGGTTCGGTCAGCGACTCCATCATCGTCAACACCTACAATCAGGGCAACTCCCTCAACCTCACCCCCTTCACCCTGAAGGACGTCCCCGGCTCGGTGGATTCCATCACCATCATCGTGGAGAGTCCTCCCGGCGGGCAGAGCCTCTTCCTTTCGGGGGCCGCCTCGGCTTCGGTTTTCTGCAATCCCGACCTCGAGGTGGTCAAATCCGCCGACGTCAGCTGCGCCGCCGAAGGGGATGTGGTCAATTACACCTTCAAGGTGTTCAACAACGGCACCGACACCCTGAACAACCTCAGCCTGAGCGACGACGTCCTGGGCTCCATCTCGCTGAGCAGTTCCACCCTCCCGCCGGGAGACAGCCTCAGCGCCACCGCCTCGTACACCGTTCAGAGCAGCGACCTGCCGGGCCCCCTGAAAAACATCGCCACGGTCAGCGGCATCGCCGCCACAACCGGCGACACCCTCACCCACCAGGATTCGGTGAGCGTGGAACTGGTGGCCGTCAGCCTGAGCAAAACGGCCGACAAGACCTCCGCCTCCGTGGGCGACACCATCACCTACACCTATGTCGTCGCCAACGACGGCAGCTCGCCCATCAGTTACACCCTCACCGACGACGTCATCGGAACCATTACCACCGACGCCCGCGTGGGCGACAGCCTCGTGGTGCTCTACGAATTCGAGGAAGGCGCGGGCAGTACGGTGCACGACGTTTCGGGGGTGGGCAATCCGCTGGATCTGAGCATCGCCAACCCCGGAAACACGAGCTGGATAAGCGGGGGGCTTTCGGTCAATTCCGCCACCATTCTCTCCTCCGGTGCGGCGGCCACCAAGGTCATCAACGCCATCAAGGGCTCCAATGAAATCACGGTGGAGGTGTGGGTGAAGAACGCCAACACCACCCAGAGCGGACCGGCGCGCATCTTCACCCTCTCGGAAAACACCAGCGTGCGCAACTTCACCCTGGGGCAGGAGGGGAGCCAGTACCGCCAACGCCTGCGCACCACCGCCACCGACGACCAGGGCATGCCCGAACTCAGCGCCAACGGTGCGGGCACGGCCCTCACCCATGTGGTGTACACCCGCAACGCCGCCGGGCAGGAATTCCTCTACCTCGACGGGGTGCAGGTGGCGAGCGGCACCCGGAGCGGCGATTGCTCCAACTGGAACGACACCTATGAGCTGGCCCTGGCCAACGAGCTGACCAACGACCGCGCCTGGCTGGGCGAATTACATCTGGCAGCCATCTATCAACAGGCGCTCAGCTCCGCCGAAGTGACCCAGAACTTCAACGCCGGCAGTCAGGGGCAAACCTACACCCTCGCCCCCGGAACAGCCGACACCCTCACCGCCACCTACGTCGTGCAGGCTTCCGACCTGCCCGGTCCTCTGACCAACACCGCCACCCTGAACGTCAATTCCTACAACGGCTGCACCGACCAACGCAACGCCACCGCCTCGGTGGACCTCTGCGCCCTGGTCGAAACCTGCGACAACGGCATCGACGACGACTGCGACGGCCTGACCGATTGCAACGACCCCGATTGCCAGTTCACCGTCAGCATCACCCCCGGGGAAACGGTTTGCCACGGCGCCGTGCTCAGCCTCAGCTCCACCGTTACCGGCGGAAACGGAGCGGTCAGCTACCAATGGCAATCCAGCCCCGATGGCAGCAGCTGGAGCGACATCTCCGGCGCCACCTCCGATACCTACACCACCCCTCCCCTGACCATCACCACCCACTACCGCCTGGAAGTCACCAAAGGGGGGTGCACCGAGGTTTCCCCCGCTTCCATTTTCACCGTGGTGCCCGACCCAACCGCCACCGTCACAGCCGACGATGACGAAGTCTGCGTCGGCGGCTCCGTCACCCTCAGCGCCT
>CAZBYX010000233.1:0-6598 GCA_964496055.1 uncultured Saprospiraceae bacterium | reverse complement strand
GGGGTTCGGGGTTCGGGGGCTCCCAGTCGGAGGGCAAAGACAGGACGAGCGGCTGGATTTTGGTGCGCAGGAAGTGGTCGGGGCAGGAGGTGCCCAGGGGAGCGAGGCGCTCCAGGTCGTGGCTGTTGACGAACTGGAGCAGGCGCTCGTCGTCGGTGAAGTGCCCCACCATGCGTTGTTCGCTGCTGCACAGCCCGCGAAGGGTGGGCATGAGGGAGGCGGCGTAGCGGCGGCGCTCGGCCGGGGGCAAGGGTTCCAGCTTCGCCCCCCCGAAGACGGGCCGCGAGCGCCCCTCCCGGGCGGCGAGGAAAGCACCCGCCGCTTCGATGACCTCCAGGCTGTTCTGGTAGCAGGCATGGCTGCTCTCCCCCCAGGTGAACAGCCCATGCCCCGCCAACACGATGCCCCGAATGCCGGGGTTCTCTTCCACGCAGCGCCGCAACTGGAGGGCCAACTCGAAGCCGGGGCGCCGCCAGGGCACCCAGCCCATGCTTTCGCCCCAGATCCGGCGCGTCAGCTCGCGGCTGTCTTTGGCGGCGGCGATGGCGATGACGGCGTCGGGGTGCAGGTGGTCGATGTGCTTGAAGGGCAGCAAGCCGTGCAGGGGGGTGTCGATGGAGGGGGTGCGGCTGTCGGGGTCGAAAAGGCAATGGCGCAGCAGGGCCACCATTTCATCTTCGTGCTCGGGGCCGCGATAGCGCCCCTCGAGGGCGCGCAGCCGATGGGTGTACAACCCGGCCAATCCCTGGCGCGTGAGCGTGCCGAGGTCCCCGCCCGAGCCCTTGATCCACATCACCTCGACGGGCTCGCCCGTCAGGGGGTGGGTCTCGAGGGTCTTGCAGGAGGTGTTGCCTCCGCCGTAATTGGTGATGCGCAGGTCGGCTCCCAAAAGGTTCGAGCGGTAGAGGAGGAGGGCCACCTCGTCACCCTCGAATTCGCGGGCGCGGTTTTCGTCCCAGAGGTAATCCACGTATCGGAAAGTCTTGGAAGGCGGCATGCGGTGCAATCCTGTGGGTGTGAATGGGCTCTTCGGGTCTTGGAAAAGTACGGCCTTGCCCGAAAGAAACCAAATTTCCCCCCCCCACGAAAAGGGAGGAGGCGACAGGAGCCCCCCAAACGAAAAACCGGGCGCCCGCAGCGGATACGGGCGCCCGGTTCGGGTGGGCGGCACGGGGGGCGGGTCTCACTTTTCCCTCCGCGCCTGCAGCAGGCTGGTCATCAGGGGGTTTTCCTCGTGAAGGGTTTTCAGGGCGGTGCGAACGACCCGGTCGTCGGCATTCCAGACGGTGTAGTAGCCCTCGTCGCCGAAGAGGTGCTTGGCGAAGCGCGCCCGAACGAAGCGGGCGATTTCCGGGCGCACGTGTTGCCAGGCGGCGGGGTCGCGCTTCACGCCGCGCTCCAGCGCGTAGTTCCACAGGCGGTCGAGCAGCTCGGCGGAGGGTTGGTATTCGCGGGCGAACTCGTCCAGGGTCATGCCTTCGAACTCCTTGCCGTTGTGGGCGAAGTAATCGAAGACGAAAGCGGGCACGAACTGCCGGACCTTCAGGTAGTAGTCGTCGAGGAGGATGGAGTCGAGCGGCACGAACACATCGGGCACGATGCCGCCGCCGCCATGGACGATGCGCCCGCCGGCGGTGTAGTACTCGGTGGAGTCCACCACGGGGATGCTGTCGGGGTTGAAGACCTCGCCGTTTTCGTAGCGGTGGGCCACGTCTTCAGAGTAGGAGCGGCGGTCGGTGTAGGGTTTCTGAATGCTGCGGCCCGAGGGCGTGTAGTAGCGCGCCACGGTGAGGCGGATGGCGGAGCCGTCGCGCAGGGGGTATTGCTCCTGCACCAGCCCCTTGCCGAAGGAGCGCCGCCCGATGATGACGCCGCGGTCCCAGTCCTGGATGGCCCCCGCGACGATCTCGCTGGCCGAGGCGCTGCCCTCATCGATGAGGACGGCAATCTTGTCGATGTGGAAGTAGTTGCGCCCGGTGGTCTTGTACTCGCTGCGGTGCACGTGGCTGCCCTCGGTATAGACCAGCAGCTTGTCCTTTTCGTCGAAGAGCTGGCTGAGCAGGTTGGTGGCTTCCTGCAAGTAGCCGCCGGGGTTCTGCCGCAGGTCGAGCACCAGGTGTTTCATGCCTTGCCGCTCGACCAGCCCTTCCAGCTTCTTCATGAATTCCTCGTAGGTGGTGGCGCTGAAGCGGTTGATTTTGATGTAGCCCGTCTCTTCGTCCAGCATGTAGGCGGCATCCACGCTCTCCATGGGAATCTTGTCGCGCACGATGGTGAATTCCAGCAACTCGGGCTCCCCCTCGCGATAGACCCCCACCCGCACCTCGGTGCCCTTCTCGCCGCGCAGCATCTTCATGATGTCGGGGGTGCTCATGCCCTGCCCGGCAACGAGGCTGTCTTCCACGGTAATGATTTTGTCGCCGGCAAGCAGACCGGCCGCCTCGCTGGGCCCGCCCGGAATGGGGCTGACGACGACGACCGTGTCGTCGATGACGAGGAACTCGATGCCGATGCCCTCGAAGTTGCCGTCGAGCTGTTCGTTGATTTCGCGCAGGTGTTCGGCGCTGATGTAGCTGGAATGCGGGTCGAGTTGCTTGAGCAGGTTGTCGATGGCTTCCTCGACCAACTCCTCCCGGTTGACCTCATCCACGTACTTGGCTTCCACATAGCGGATGAGCTCCTCGATTTTGCCTTGGCCGAGGTCTTTGCTTTGAGGCAGGGGGTCGGTTTCGGTGGCTACGGCCACGGCCGGCGAAGCGGGCTGCATGCGCAGGCCGATGAGCATTCCCAAAACCAAAATGCCGGAAATCAACAGGGGGAGTCCAATCTTGATCCGCTCCTGAAAAGTCTGCTGGTCGTTCCTCATAATCCTACGGTTTGGGGGGCAAGCCCCGGGGCTGGAAGCCGCCTCGGACCTGCGGCAAAAGTAGTGCAATCACAAGGCATTGCGCAAAAAGGACAGACGGCTGACAAAACCGCTTTTTGCAGGCGCCGTTTCCGAGGCCCTGTATTTTTTTACCACCGCCGCCGAGCCGGCGCCCTCCGCTGCTCGGGCAGTGACGGCCCGGAAAATTTTTCATCGCCGACGGAGCTCCAGGGCGGCTTTTCATTGGGGCAAAAACACCACTAAAACACTTTTCCTTCGCAATCGTTGCGCCAATTTCGGCCGGGCCCCGCCCCCATGCCCGCCCCGAAAAACGTTCGAGGGGGCTCGGGAGTCCGCGAATGAAAATATTCCAACAACCCCCTCCAATTGGAAAGTGCTTTTGAAAAATCCATTCGAAAACAGGATTTTTGTTGCCAATTTCGAAAACCAACCCTATGGCAGAAATCGACAAACTGGACCGGCAGATCCTCTCCATCCTGATGAAGGATGCCAACAAGCCCTACACCGAAGTCGCGCGTCAACTCTTCGTCTCCGGGGGCACCATTCACGTTCGGATGAAAAAATTGCGGGAGATGGGGGTGGTGAAAGGCGCCAACCTGGTGGTGGATTACAGCAAGCTCGGCTACGATATCTGCGCCTTCCTGGGCATCTACCTGGACAAGAGCTCCCTGTACGACGCCGTGGCCGCCGAGCTGGAAAAAATCCCCGAAATCGTGGGGGCCCACTACACCACCGGCCTGTACAACATCTTCGCCCGCGTCGTCTGCAAGGACACCGACCACCTGCGCGACGTGCTCCACGACAAGATCCAGAAAATCGACGGCATTCAGCGGACGGAAACCTTCATATCTTTGCAGGAAAGCATCAACCGCCCCATAGACCTCACCCTCGAGGAATGATTTTGGCAGGGTTTCGGGCCCTAACCCTTGCATGGCCGTCATGTTGAAAAGCGTTCCTTTGCTTCTGTGTCTCCTGCCGCTTTGGCTGCCCTCCTTTCACCCGGAGGCGGAGCTCCCCGATGCCGAAGCGAAGGTTCGCCCCCGTCTGCTCCCCTCCCCTTTGCTTGCCGACACCTTCCCAAAAGGGCGGCCCTACCGCGGCTACCGCCTTTTCCTGGGCTCCTTCGAAGTGCTGAAAAGAAGCGCCGAGGAAGTCCGCCTGCGCCTGACGGTTGCCAACACGGGGCGCCGCGCCGTGGACTTCCGCAAACCCGAGATGCTCCACTGGGTGCTGCTGGAATTCGACCCCAGCCTGTACGCGCAAAAGCTGGGCGGGCTGAAGGAGCAAATCCTCCAAGCCCTGCGCCGGGAGGAGCTCGTCCTGCCCGCCGGCACCCTCGAAGAACGCTTCGAGCTGCGCGTGCCTTTCGCTCCCGCCGAATGGCAACCCCAGCTCGCCACCGCCGACTCTCCCCCCGAACCCCCTGACGGCGGCTTCACCACCATTGACGCGCGAAAAGGAACGGACGTGCCCATCGCCCTGGAAGAAGCCCCCTGCCCCGATGTGGTCTTCCAAAGCGTCCGCATCCGGGAGCGCAGCAAAAAATGGGTGGAGCTGGAGGTCGTGCTGCTCAACCAAGGCCCCGGCCCCCTCCCCCTGCACGCCGAGGGCAAACCCGCCGAACACCTCGCCCTGCGCTATTACCTCTCCGGCGTGCCCCGCCTGTCGCGCGGCGCCCTGCCCATCGGCGGCCACTGGGTGCAACCCGAAAACCGCCCCACCCTCCCCCCCGGCGAAACCCTCACCGGCATCTTCCGGGTGGACACCCGCAAGAAAACACGCTACGTCAACCAACTCATCCTCGCCCTCGAAGTGGTGCATCCCATCCGCGAATGCGACCGCACCAACAACACCTTCGCCATCAGCCTGGAATGAAAAAAGAGGCACGGCGCCTGAACGCCGTACCTCGACTCATCTGGTATTTTTTGGAAATTCCGGAAAATCACCCCCGAAGGAGTGGTTCGTCGTGGGTCGTTGGGGTGGGAGGGGGTACGCCCCCTCCACGCGCTTTATCGGGACAGAATCAGCTTTTGGGAGGCGATGGGCTGCCCCTGCTGCAAGACGGTGACGACATACACGCCGTTCTTCAGCTCGCTGAGGTCGAGTTCATGCTGGTAGGCGCCGGCCGCCACTTGCCCTTCGAAGACCACCCGGAGCAGCTCGCCCTCCTCGCTGCGCAATTCCACCCGGATTTGGGCGGCCTGCTCCAACTCGTAGGAGATGCGGTTGAGGTCGCCGGAAGGGTTGGGCGCCACGCGCAGCTTCAGGTCCGGAGTGGCCTGGGAAGGATTGGTGGAGGCGGCGGGTTCGAGCAGCAGGAAGCGGCTCTTGCGCATCAAGCCGGGCTCCTCCAGTTTGCCCTTCCAACCCCGCCGGCGGTGGTGCGGAGGCGGCGCATCTTCGGGCAGGTATTTCTCCCGGATGTTCTCCAGGTCGGAGCGCCAGCGTTCGTGGGCCTCGGCGATTTCCTCCATCAGGCGGTCGATGTCGGGGCCGTATTTCTCGGCCAGGGCTTTCAGGGTTTCGTGGTTGGCGCGATGGGTTTCGCCCCAGGCTTTGCGCTTTTCGAGGAGTTCTTCGGAGGGCTCCTCTCCTCGTTTTTTGCTGTCGCGGAAGGCTTTCTTCAGCGCCTTGAGCTCCTCGAAGGACTGCCGCAGCTTGGCGATGGTTTCCCGGTCGGCGGGCTCCAGGCGCTCTTCCAGTTTGGCGCGCTGGGCACGCAGCACGGGCAGGATTTCGGTTTCGTGGTAGGCTTTCATTTCCCGGTGCATGTCCCGGAGCTCGTCCCGCTCGCCGAAGCGGGGCTTGTGGTGGGGCGGCTCATGAGCTTCGCGTTTGCTGCGCAGCAGTTCGAGCTGCTCCTCGGTCAAGACCTTTTCCACCTCGGCGCGCTGGGCTTTGCGCAGCTCGTGGAAGGCTTCGCGGCGGGCGGCGCCCTCCAGGGAATCATCGGCTTTCAACTCCTCGTAGCGGGCGCGGTATTTCTCCCGAATGGCTTGCAGGGCGCTTTCCTGCTCGGGGCTCAGTTGCAGCTCGGATTTGAACCTTTCGATGGGGTCGTGATGGGGACGCTGCGCCGAAAGGACCAGCGTCAGCAGCAGAAAGGCGGCGGCGAGGCCGGATTTCAAAACTTTCATGGTCGGTGATTTTTAGGTTAGCGAATTTGGCGGAAGAGGGTTCATTCTTGGGGGGGCGGCTGTCCGTGCCGCCCGCGAAAGCCGGGTTTGGGGCGGCGCTCCATGCGCCGCAGGAAGCGTTCGAGGCGCTGTCGTTGGTCGGGGTTCAGCAGGCTGTCCATTTCGGACTGCAGCGAATCGAGGATGGCGCGCCGCTCCCGGCGGCTCTGCTCGAAGTGGGCTTCCATCCGATGGGCGTACCGCTCGACGATGGGGTCCAGCGCCTGACGCTGCAGGGAATCGACCGCCAGCACGCGGTAGAGGTGGTCGGAAAAGCCCCGCTCGGTGCCCAGACGCACCACCCGCTTGAAGTGGGAGCGCGTCATGGAGCGGTGGGTGAAAAACCCGCCGAAAAAGCCGAGGAGCACCAGCCCCACCATCGCCAAAACAGTCAGCACTTTTTGATTCATGGCATTTGGTTGTCGAGAGTTGAGAATCGAGAGTCGAGAGTTGTGAGTTGTGAGTTTGGGGTTAGGGTGGGGGTGGGGGTTGGGGGCTCTGTTCCTTCATTCCAGCAGGCTGAGGGCCACGTCGG
>CAZBYX010000232.1:0-6618 GCA_964496055.1 uncultured Saprospiraceae bacterium | reverse complement strand
CGAAACCATGACACCCCGAAACCATGACACCTCCAAACCCCCTTCACATGGACGTCATCAAAACCCGCGGCATCACGAAGATTTACAACCCCGACACCATCCCCGTGCACGCCCTGAACGGCGTGGATCTGCGCATCGAGGCCGGGGAGTTCACCGCTGTGGTCGGTCCCAGCGGCTCGGGGAAAACCACTCTGCTCAACATCATCGGCGGGCTGGACCGCCCCACCGGTGGCTATGTGGAAGTCGGCGGGCAGGACATCTCGAAGCTGAGCGACAACCAGCTCATCGACTTTCGGAAAAACCACATCGGCTTCGTCTTTCAGGCCTACAACCTCATCCCCGTGCTCACCGCCTTCGAGAACGTCGAGTTCGTCATGCTGCTGCAGAAGCGCCCTGCCGAGGAGCGCTCCCGCCGCGTGCGCGAACTGCTCGAAGCCGTGGGGCTGGGCGAACACCAGGACCGCCGCCCCAACCAGCTTTCGGGTGGGCAACAGCAACGCGTGGCCGTAGCGCGTGCCCTGGCCAGCAAGCCCGCTTTCGTCCTCGCCGACGAACCCACCGCCAACCTCGACTCCAAAAGCACCGCCAACCTCCTCGACCTCATGGCCGAACTCAACCGCCGCGAAAACACCACCTTCGTCTTCTCCACCCACGACCCGCGCGTCATCGAACGCGCCCGACGCGTCATCACCCTCGAAGACGGCCGCATCGTCAGCGATGTGCGCCCCGAAAGGGGAAGATCGTGACGGCGTGATCGGCGTGACGAACGTGACGGCGTGATCATCGTGATCGTCGTGATCGGCGTGATCGTCGTGAGGGGGGGAGGGGGAGGTTGTTCGTTGTTCGTTGTGGGTTGTCGGTTGTGGTTTGTCGGTTGTGAGTTGTCGGTTGAGTGTGGGTGTGATAGAGTGGAGAGTTTAGAGTGGAAAGTTTAGAGTTGGGTGGGGGTTACGGTTTGGGTTTGGGGACAGCCCTCGGTGGAACTCCGTGCCTTCTCTGGGGTTCTCCGTGTACTCATTCCCCCTCAAACCCCAACCCCTTCGAAACCATGAAACCTTGGCAGCTCGAAACCCTTCTTCCACCAAGTGTCGGCGTGACTCGAAGTCACGCCGACACTATTTCCATTAGTCTCCACATATTTCCATTCGTTTCGATGTCTTGCCCGTCCTACGCTGCCGTGAGCCAGAAATTGTTCACCCCCATTCCCTGGATGATGCGGATGCGTTGGGCGTTGAGCAATTCCAGCAGGGCGAGGAAGGTGACGATGGCGTGCATGCGGTTTTCCAGGCGCAGGAAGAGGGTTTCGAAGGAAGTCTTTTTGCCGGGCCTGACGGCGCGCAGGAGGTATTCCTGCTGCTCGACGATGGTGTAGCGGTAGCGCTTGATGGTGGGGGGCTTCTTGTTGGCTTCCAGTTCGTGGCGTTCCAGCAGGCGCTGGAAGGTCTTCAGCAGGCGGTAGAGGGTGAGGGATTCGAGCTCTTCGTCCACCAGGGCGCGGGTGGCGATGCGGCGCAGCTCGGAGGAGGCGAAGCCGCGGTGGTGCCGCTGAGCGCGTTCGGCTTCCAGGCGGCGCATTTCGTCGAGCACGCTCTTGTAGCGCTTGTACTCGAGCAGGCGCTGGACGAGCTCCTCGCGGGGGTCGATTTCGTTGCCCTCCTCGTCCAGGGGTTTGCGCGGCAACAGCATCTTGGCTTTGATGCGGCACAGGGTGGCGGCCACGAGGATGAACTCGCTGGCCAGGTCCACGTTTAGCTCGTCCATTCGGCGGATGTAGTCCAGGAAGTCGTCCGTGATTTTGTGGATGGGGATGTCGTGGATGTCCAGTTCGTCGCGCTCGATGAAGAAGAGCAGCAGGTCGAAGGGCCCCTCGAATTGGGGCAGATGGATGGTGTAGGTGGCGTTGGCGACTTGCTCCATGGCTGCAAGATACGCAATGTCGGCGGCAGCGGGGTGCGACGCATTTCGTAACCTTGCCCCCGAAAAATTCTGTGGCACATGCGCATGCAAAACATCCAGGAAGGCATGGCGGGCTTCCGCCGCTGGCTTCAGAGCCCCGATGCCCGCGAGCCCCTCCATCGCTGGGAAACCCTCCGCATCTTCCAGGAAAACTGGGACCTGGAAGCCCCCGATTTCGCCGCCATGTACGACCGCAGCCTCGACAACCCCCGCACCCGCCGTCTCTGGAAAGCCGACAACTACGACCCCAAAGGCATGATGCTGCGCTTCATCGCCCTGGAACCCGAGTTCGTCCGAACCATGTTCCGCGACCTGTTCAACGAAGCCCGCGACATCGAAGGCCGCCTCGACCGCTTCCG
The DNA here is from genome assembly GCA_964496055.1 of uncultured Saprospiraceae bacterium. Lineage (GTDB taxonomy): Bacteria > Bacteroidota > Bacteroidia > Chitinophagales > Saprospiraceae > CAZBYX01. Next base: position 4,303 of record CAZBYX010000232.1, on the reverse strand, counting down.
CTACCACTGCGACGAACTGCTCGCCGCCTGGCGCGAACGTAACCCCCTCGCCCCCCAAAACCGCCACTTCCACGACGACGACCACCGCATGGCTTCCCTCTACCTCGCCCTGCGCTACCCCGAACGCTACGCCCCCCACGATTTCCCCACCTTCACCGCCGCCCTGAAGGCTCTCCAGGCCCGAAACGTCCCTCCCGTGCCCGACATGGAACGCTTCTTCAAGGTCATGCGCACCCTGCACACCCTGCTCGCCAAAGACCCCGAAATCATCCGCCTGCACCGCGCCCGCCTTCGGAAAGGCGTCCACTACCCGGGCGACAGCCTCCTCCTCGCCGAGGAGTTCTGCCGGTTTGTCGCCCATCGGGCTCAGCCTTGAAAGACCCCCGTACCCCTTTGCCGGTGTGAGGTCCATTCGTTGCTTTTCCGACTTCTTCGTAAACCTCTGCTCACGAAGCAGCCCCACCAACCTGCTGGAGTTTTCCCAGCCACGCGACCCGGAGGGGCGCGCCCCTTGGTAGCCAGGAGCGATGAAAGAACCTTCGCGGCGCAGCACGACGCGCCTCTTGGTCGAAAAGGATTAAGGGGAGCGTCGCTACGCGCCGCCGGATATTTCCTCAACGATAAGCTACCAAGGGGGGTGGCGCTCTGCGCCGTTGGAAAGGTCTGAAGAAGCTAAGCAAATCTGGGTTCGCACGGCGAATGGCTGCGGTGAAAATCACACCCACCTTGACACCTCGAAACCACGACACCTTCTTTAGCCGTATGGCGGAACCCTTCCTCCGACCAAGTGTCGGCGTGACTCGAAGTCACGCCGACACTATTTCCAGAATGGCCGGCACTCGCCCTCCACTTGGATCGAAGGGGTGACATATCGTCGAAGGGGTGCTTTTAGGCATCAAACCCGGCGCCCTTGCCCTTGTCCCCCCTCTTTTGCGACATCCGTCCGGTTTTTTGGGCCAAAAGTCCTGACGGGGCATACCCCGGGTGCCGAACTTGAGGGTCGATTCCGGAATGCGTCCGGAGTGTACGATTTACTCATCTTGGAACAGGAGCTCAAACCCGTTTTGATTCCTTTTTTCAATTAACCCCCTTTCACTATGTCAACCAAAACCCCTTATCTCATCCTGTGCGTCTTTGGTCTGGCGGTTCTGATGGGCTGCAACAAAGACACGACCCCGAATCTGGAGCTCGACCCCGAAGTCCAGGAAGTTCAGAAGCTGGTTCAGCAGGCCGTGGATGAACTGGAAGCCGACTACGCCACCTGGAACAACCCCAGCGATGAGCTCGGCATTCGCAAGACCGTCGTCGTGCCCGCCGGCTCGGTGGATGCGCTGGCGGACGCCATCGCCGAAGCCGGCCCGAACGGCCGCGTGGTGGTCAAGAGCGGCATGCACTTCGAATCCTCCACCGTCGTGGTGGACATCCCCGTCCGGATTGACGGCGAAGACGGTGCCGTCATCAGCCTGCACACCGAACCCGACCTGGCCGGGTGGGTTCTCAACCCCGCCCTCCATGTGCTGAACACCAGCGGAGCGCGCATCAGCGGGCTGACCATCCGCTCTCCGCAGGGTTCCGGAAATACGGGCATCCTGGTGCAGGACGCCCCCGATACCTGGCTGGTGAACAACGAGGTGGGACCGCATCAATTTGGCGTCATCCTTCAGGATTCGCCTCGCACCCGTGCTTATGACAACACCATCGAAGGGAACGGCAACATCTGGGGCTTCATCATTGCCAGCGATTTCGTCAAGTTGAAGGGCAATCGCGTAAGCGGCTACAGCATCAACATTTTCATAGGCGGCAAACGCGGCATTGCTTACAAGAACCACGCTTCCGGCAATTCCGGCTTTACCAACTTTCTGTTGTGTACACCTCAATTTTACACCCTTCCAGATGGAACCTTTTTGGCTCGGGACGAAAAGTACACCACCCACAAATGGATCGTCACCAGCAACACCGCTGAAAACAAAGGGCGGAATTATGTCGTCATGGACGGAGCCAACACCAGCAAGCTCTACCAAAACCGCAGCCTGAATGCCGGAAACCACGATATTTTGTTGAATGGGGATATTCCATCACAAGGGTTTCCAACTTCCGCTGACAACACCGTCATTTCCATCGGCAACTACCGGGATTACCGCATTCAGGATTGTGGACAGAACAACCGCATTATCGGAGGAGACTTAATCGATAACAACACAGTTCCTTGTGCCCAGTAAGTGCGCTGAACCTGTTTCCCGGCTTTCCCGGAGAGGCTCCTTTCTTGAAAGGAGCCTCTTTTTTTCCCTGAATGTCTGTCCAACGTCCACATCGCCGGCCGGAAACCCAGCAAAATCGCTCCTTCAGGCGTTTATAGACTGAAAAACCTGCACCGACCGCTCCTGCCAGGAGAATTCCAACAAAACAATTTCGGAACATCCAGCTGGATTTTTTGCCCGTCTGGCTCTTTTCAGGATTTTGTTTCAATCCGGAAGGGCGTTACGGCATTCTAATTGCTACATGAGGAGGAGAAGTAGAATCCTCTTCGGCAGTCCTCTTCCAAAAAACACATAACCATGGCCGAACCCAAGAAAGCACTGGTTCTCAGCGGCGGGAACGTGAAAGGCGCCTTTCAGGCGGGTGCCCTGCCCGTGATTTTGCAGCATTTCCAGCCCGAGGTGATTTACGGCATTTCGGTGGGCAGTTTGAACGGCGCCTTCCTGGCGGACAGGGCGGGCCGCCGGGTAGCACAAGGTAAGCCCATCGACTGGGTGGAGCTGGCGGTGGAGCTGCGCGAGTTCTGGCGGCGCAACATCCGGGGGCCGCGATCCATCTTCACCCCCAAGCGGATGCGGTTGTTCTGGGAGGTGGTGTTTTCGGGGTTCGACGGCTTCGTGGATGCCACCCCCTTGAAGCGGCTGTTGCTTTCCCACCTCGACCCCGAACACATCCGGCGCTCGCCTTGCCAGGTCTTCGTCGGAACGGTCAAACTCAATGGAAAAGCAGAAATCAATTACATCGGCAAAGAGCACCCCGATTTTCTCAAATACATTTACGCCAGCGCCGCCATTCCGGGCATCATGCCCCCCGAATTCAACGACGAGGAGACCTTCATCGACGGGGTGATGCGCTCCTCGGCCCCCCTGCAGCAGGCCATCTCCGACGGCGCCACCGACATCTGGGCGGTGCTGTGCCATGCCGAGAACCTCAACCCCATGCAGGGCAACGCCCGCAACGCCAAGGCTTTCTTCGAGCGCGTCATGGAAATCTTCTCCAACGAACGGGTGAACAACGACTTGCTCATCACCCAATTGCGCAACCTGCTGGCTCGTTTTCGCGAGCAACTGCCCCCCGAATTCCACCACCTGCTCGGTCCCCATCGCGAGGAGGTCAGCCTGCGCATCGTGCGCCCCAAAGTGCAACCCACCCTCAAGATGAACACCTTCACCCCCGAGGAAATCGAAGACCTCATTCAACGCGGGCAACGCTGTGCCGAAGAAGCCCTGGAACGGTGGGTGTTGCCATCCGATGCGCCCGCGAACCCCAACCACGCTTCCCAAACCGCCCCCCTGTCCGGGCTCCGACTATCGCTCTGACGACGACCCGAACCACTTTAACCATTGGTTAACGGGCGGGGATTTGCCATTGCCGGGGGAATTTCTTCACTTCGTCGCTGCAACAAACCCCACGCGATGAAGTATCTGTCCGCCCTGTTCCTTCTCAGCCTCCTGCTGGCATGCTCCCCCGGCGATTCCACTTCCGCAGGCGATGCCCCGGAAAAAGCAACCGCCCCGGAGTCCGCCCCGCAGCCCTCCGACGATGAACCCCTGCCCTTCCCCGTCTATACCAGCTTCCAACAACTGGAGCCCCTCTTCCACAAAAACAACGACACGACCTACGTCATCAACTTCTGGGCGACGTGGTGCAAGCCTTGTGTGGCCGAGCTTCCCTATTTCGAAGAGCTGAACCGAAAGGTGCAGGGCGAGAAAGTGAAGGTCATCCTCGTCAGCCTGGACTTTCCGCGCAAGCTGCGCAGCGACCTGCTGCCCTTCCTGCGCAACCGGAACATCCAGTCCGAGGTCATTGCTTTGATCGATGGCGACTACAATGCCTGGATCGACAAGGTCAATCCCGAATGGGGCGGGGAAATCCCCGTGACTTATATTTACAGGGGGGAGAAAGTGAAGTTCCACCGCGGTGCTTTCCGCAATTTCGAAGAGCTGGAGCAGGCCGTGCGGGAAATCAGCATCCCCTGAAGACATCGCGATGCTGTGAAACCGTGACGGGTGTTCGTTGATCGTTGATCGTTGATCGTTGATCGTTG
>CAZBYX010000231.1:0-6625 GCA_964496055.1 uncultured Saprospiraceae bacterium | reverse complement strand
GTTTGGGGGTTTGGGGCTTGGGGTTGGGGGCTTGGGGTTGGGGGCTTGGGGTTGGGGGTGAAAATTTTTCCAATCCGTTCATCGCTTGGATGGGTTGGCTGTGCGGAAAATAGAAACGAAAAACCATGGCACCGATGAACCTGCTGTTGCTCGCTCCCACCCCGTTCGAACTCGCGCCGGTTGTACGATTCCTCGAGAAAGGCTTTCGGGAGGAAGGGCACTTGTGCTTTCGAAAAGAGGGGTTGGAGGTGGAGGTGCGGGTCAGCGGGGTGGGCGGGGTGAGCACGACCTACCACCTGCTGCGCGCCCTGGGCGAGCGCCCTCGCGACCTGGTCATTTTGGCGGGCATCGCCGGCGCCATCGATCGGGACCTGAAAATCGGCGGGGTGTACAACGTAATCAGCGAGCAGTTCGGCGATTTGGGCGCCGAAGAAGCCGACGGAAGCTTTTCGAGCGTCTTCGAACTGGGGCTGCTGGACCCTTCCGCACCGCCTTTCCGGGAAGGGGTCTTGCACAACCCCGCCGCCGCCGAGCAAACCTTCCTGCCCCCCGTGCACGGCCTCAGTGTCAATCGGGTGACGGGGCGCCCCGAAACCCTGCAAACCCTCACCCGCACCGCCCCCCTCCCACCTCAGGTGGAAAGTATGGAGGGAGCCGCCTTCTTCTACACCTGCCTGCTGGAGCAAGTGCATTTCCTGCAAATCCGCGCCGTCAGCAATTACGTGGAAACCCGCAACCGCGATGCCTGGGACATTCCAACTGCCATCAACCGGCTAAACGAAGTTCTCCTCGAACTCATCCAGGACTTGACGGAAAGTGGATGAGAAAAGACGCGCCGGAAAGGAAAAACCAAGGAAAGATAGGCGCGAAGGCGGTCGGATGACCGCCTTCGCGCTGGAGGGTTCAATCCTTTCGGGTGTGCAGGCGGAACTCGACGCGGCGGTTGAGCATGCGCCCTCGAGTCGTTCGGTTGCTGGCGATGGGGTTGGTGGGGCCCAAGCCCTGATAGCTCATCCGCTCGGCAGGCACTCCCCGGGCGATGAGGTATTCGTAGCAAGCGCGGGCACGCTGTTCGGAGAGCTGCTGGTTGGCGAAGGCATTGCCCACGTTGTCGGTATAGCCCGTGATTTCGAGGTGGTAGCCCGGGTAGCGCTTCATGATTTCCCCGACCTGGTTGAGGATGTCGTGGGAGATGGGCAACAGGCGGGCGCTGCCCGTTTCGAAGCGCACATCGCGCATGGCGCTTTCGAGTACGGCCTGGTCGGTGGCGGTGATTTCGGGGCAACCTTCGGCGAGGTTGGAACCCGGGATGGTGGGGCATTTGTCGCGCACGTCGTCGATGCCGTCGCCGTCGCTATCGGGGCAGCCCTCGAATTTTTCGAGGCCCGGTTTTTCGGGGCAGAGGTCCAGGGCATCGGGCACGCCGTCGTGGTCGAAGTCGGGGCAGCCATCGGCGGAGCCGAGGCCGTGTTCGTTGGGGCACAGGTCGTCCCCATCCGCCACGCCGTCGTGATCGCTATCGGGGCAGCCCGCCAGGTCCACTTCGCCGGGGGTGTCGGGGCATTTGTCCTCCTTGTCGATGACATTGTCGTTGTCCGAATCGGGGCAACCTTTGAATCGGCGTTGGCCCGGGTCGAAGGGGCAGCGGTCGCGGCTGTCGGGCACGCCGTCGTCGTCACTGTCGGGGCAACCTTTCAGGTGGGCGGGGCCGGGGCTTTGGGGGCAGTGGTCGTATTTGTCGATGATGCCGTCCTCATCCGAGTCGGGGCAGCCGACGCTGTTGATGGTCCCGGGGATTTCGGGGCAATCGTCTTCAATGTCGGGAATGCCGTCCTGGTCGTAATCCCGGTCGCCGAAGCGGATGAACAGCGTTGCCCCGCCGAAGGCATACCAATCATTGCCTTTCGGGTTGCCGGCCTGGCTCACTCCGTCGAGGTAGTCGCTGAAACTGGTGCGCAGCCCCCCCTCGACGGCCAAAACCAGTTTGCGGTTGAGGTCCATTTTCAAACCACCCCCTACCGGAATCGCCGGCCGGATGGTGGAAATCCGGGTGTTTTCGTCCTCCAGGGCAATCTCCGCCTGGGTGGGCTTTTGCTTCATGACGGAAAAGTCGGTGGACGGGGTGCCGAAATTGACCCCCACGCCGGCAAAAACATAAGGGGAGAAAGTCTTGCGAAAACGGCCGTGCCGAAAACGGCGATAGCCGAAAAATTCGTACTCGGCCAGGAAACTCACTTCCGTCAGCTGGTGCTCGAATTGGATGCCGCGCGCCTGGTGGCGGGGGTAATTTTCGTCATCGCCGCGCAACTTCCCCGATATCAGGCTGCCTCGAACCGTAAAGTTGGAACTCAGGTTGCGCCGAATCATGATGCCGTAAGCAGGGCTCAACTCCCGGATACTGATGACCGAGGGAACCACATCTCCCTGGTAATTCGAAAAGCCGAGAAAAACGCCTCCTTCCCAATCCTGGCTTTGTAAGAAAGGCCCCCAGAACAGCAGGAAAAAAAGAAAGACATGTGCTTTGCGCAAAGTCGGACAGGAACATGGGATGCTCATAATGGTTTCAGGTTTTCCTTCTCGCGATGGAAAATTCCAACTGTAAAATCAGCGGATTACAATTTGAAAACGCCAGGCAATTCAGGACTCGTCCCTTGAAGAAATGCCTGGAACAAGGAAGAGCAGTGAAAAAACGGAAGAGCAGATTACCTGCCGCCAGCAGGAAAAAAGAATTGAAATTTTTCTAATCTGTTTGCCCCACAATATTATCTACAATCTCCGAAACCACCAATTTTTTGGGCTGAAAATCAGAATGGTTCATAGGGTGCAGCTGTGAACCCAGGGCTGACCAAACGCGCTTACCGACCGTGGAAAAAAGGATGTGAAAAGATACTACCAAGTGAAAAAGGCTTAGTACCAAGCGCATGCAGAGGGCACACCCGAATGCAGAATCATTCCCTCCCCCTCCCAAATCCCACCGCCCCCCCAAACGAAAAAACCCTGCGCGGAGCGCAGGGCAGGAGTCAATGAGTGTTAACCCCAAAATGTTCGACTCACTATTCTTTGACCAAAAAGGTTAGTGTTTCACCGCGAAAGGGTTTTTGGGCAGGGATACCATGTATTTTCAGGGGACGGGATTTTCGGGCTTGGGGCTGGCACCCCGGATTGAACGGTGCTTTCTGGGGCTATGGTCCTTGGGGGAAGGATTCAATCTTGCGGGGAATACCTTCCTGGAAAAAGAAGGATGCTTGCGCATCCTTCATTGACAAAGCAGTTTTGCTTTGTTTGGGTTTTGGCTTACTATCTGTTCTGTGGGCAAAAGTAAGGGAGTGGCACCCCCCGAGGGCTCTTGCCTGATTTCCCACACGAAAGCGGCGAAAAAACAAGCGGGTACGAAAGAGAAAAATTCGCCCAAGACCTTGATAACCAAGGCTTAGCAACCCAAAGACCCGGAATGGAATCGGAGCCCTTCATCTGATTGCGCTGCGAGGAAGCCTCAAAAAGGCGTGGAGAAGAAAGCCTCGACTCGAGGAGGGTTCGGGGCCGGAGGGAGGGGACGCCTGCGAGTCAAAGGGGAGCGGTGGAGGCTTCGCGCTCCAGCAGGCGGTATTCAACACGAAGCCGGCGGGCTTCGAGGCAGGTACTGAGCCGTTGCAGTTTGCGGGCGTACTGGGGGCGGCCGGTGTTTCGCAACTGGGCCAGGTAGTACAATCCCTCGACGAGCAAGGAGTGGGCGCTGGGCGCCTCCTTGCTTTTGAGCACCTTTCGAAAGCGGCGGAAATACTCCTCCACCCTGGGGTAGTCCTCCAGTTTCAGGCCGCAATAAGCCAGGATGAAGTAGATGGCATCGAGATATTGGTGGAAGGGTACCTGCTGATAGACCCAGAGCAGGCGTTCCAGGTGCTCGCGGGTGCGCGTCCATTCTTCGGGCCCGCCGGCCAGCCGGGTGAAGGCCCGGGCGATGGACAGGGCCAGGAATTTTTGAATGAAGAGCTGCTCGAGGCGTTCGTCCTGGAGCAAGGCATCGCACTGCTCACCGAGGGTGCGGAGCCTTTCCCGGAGCAGGGTCCGGGTTTCGGGGTGCGGGGCGGCCAGGCAGGCTTTGGCAAGATGTCCCGTCAGATGGAAGAGCCAATCGGCCAGGGGGTAGCGGGCGAAGCTGTTCCAGAATGCGGCGGGTTCGGGTGGGGGCAGATCGAGGATTTCTTCGAGGGGGGCACTGGTTTCGAGGAGGTGGAGCAGGCGCAGGATGCGCAATTCGCTGGGGTAGTCCACCAGCCCGGGCAGGACGATATGCCCGAATTTTTCGAACTCGCTTTCCAGGTCGAGCAGGAAGGTGCCTGTCTCGGGGCTTCGGAAGCGGCGGGCATCGGCTTGGGGCAGCAGGGCCGCCCAGGCGAACCGGCTCAGGAGGCGCACCGCGGTGGCGGGATGCTCGAAATCAGCGGCGAAATCCTCCAGGTCGCTTGAGGAGGGGGCTGATTTTTCTCCGGAGGGCGGATGGAGGAAGTGCCACAGCCGCCCGACCAGTTCCTGCAGCTTGCATTCGATACGGTTCAACTCGCCGATGCGATTGTGTTGCTCGTGGGCGAAGAAGGCCAGGTCCAGCAGGAGGTTTTGTCGGGACTGCATTTCGAGGAGCTTGCGCTCGGTGGTGTAGTCCTCCACTTTTCGGCACACCTCGTAGAGCATATCCGCCAGTCGGTTGGCGGCCTCCAGCTTGCCTTCGTTGAGCAGGCGCCGGATGCGGGGGATGTTGGGCAGCAAGTAGTCGGGGTGGTCGCGGGCCAGCAGGGCGGTCAGGCGGAAGGTATGGTGTGCCAGCTGGAAAAACTTCCTCCTCGTTTTTTCGTCGTGGGCGCCGTACACGTCCCGGCAAAGGCGGTCGCTGTCTTGCTCTTTCAGAAAGTCGCGGTCGATGAGGTCCACCAACACCAGGGGGTAATAGGAGCGCTTGCTGAGGTTTTTCACCTTCTCCCGAAAAACCCCGTAATGGTAATCGTCCAAAAGCTTTATGACCTTTTCCAACAAGAGCATGGACAGATAGTAAGTCGTGGGTGCCTTCGCAAAGGCTCTTGAATTCAACAGCAAGGCGAGGAGCGCAAGCCCCGTTTCGTCCCTTGCCTGCGCCCCCCCCAACCGCGCCCCTCCAACCGGGGGGCTTTTCACCGCACCGCCTCCAGTCGCACCAGCCCTTCCAGTTCCGCGTAGGGAATGGTGAATCGGGTGGGTCCGAGTGCGTAGGCGGCCACTTCGTAGGGGTTGTAATGGAACAACAGCCCTTGCTCGGTGAAAGCGAAATTTTCGGGCAGGACGAAAGCCCCGTCCCAGAAGAATCCCTCACGGGTCAGATCGGCATTTTCGGGCAACTTGCGCGCCTGTTTGAACCGGCTTTCCGCCAGGGTTTTCAGGGCTTCTTCATCGAGCAGGAGGTCTTGCCAGGTGAGGGGCTTGCCGGTCTTCAGGTCGAAGTTCAACAGCTGGGTGAAGCTGTTGGGATGAGCGCCCCCCGTGAAGGAATAGCAGTCGAAGCCGATGCTTGCCACCCGCTCGTTTTGGAAGAGCACCTGCCCCTCGATTTCCACCACCCAGCCGAGGGTTTCTTCGGGGGCTTGCTTTTGCAGGACTTCGAAGGCGTTGCCGAATTTCATGGCCGTTCGGGGGATGTTGGTGCCGACGGAGACTTTGCCGCCGTTTTCCTCCTCGAAGGTGGGTATGAGGCTGCAGACGGTGCGCAACAGGGTCGTGTTGATTTGGGACATGACCTGCTGGGGGCCGGTTTGAGCAAGCGGGTAGCCGATGCTCACGCGGGCACAGCGGGCGCTGTCCTGGGGACACTCGCCGAAGTCCTGGTCGTAGCGATAGATTTCGAACTGCACGAAATCGACGACCGGGGCCGCCGATTGGGATGCGGGTGCGGTGTCGGCGGGTGGGTCGGTTTTCTTGTCCGTGCAGGCGAACAAGAGGGCCGCCCCAAGCAGGAGGGCGGCGGCAGCAAAACGAATGGCATTCATGGGTTACAGACCGTTTTTTTCAATTTCCAGAATGGCAGCCACGTGGGCATCTGCGATTTTCTGGCGGATTTCGTCTTTCATCAGGTCCCGGGCTTGCTGCTTGTTGCTGAAAAAGCCGTTTTCCGTCAGGATGGCGGGCATGTTGGTTTTCTCCAGCACGTAGAGCCCTTTTTCCCGGGTGGTTTTCAGGTGGCGGTTCTTCCAGCCGGTGGCGGCCACCAGGTGTTTCTGGAAGATGGCGGCGATTTTGCGGCCCTTGGCGCTGTTGTGATGGTGCCAGGTTTCGATGCCGCTGGGCTCGCTCCACTCGTCGCCGGTGGCGTTGGCATGGACGGAGACGAAAATCTTGGGCAAATCCGATTGCAGGTTGTTGGCCCGGTCCACCCGTCCTTTGAGAAAACTGCCCACCTCTTCCACATCGGGCACGACCTCGAAGTACTTCACCCCGAGCTCGTCCAGCTTGCGGGCGATGCGCACCACAATATCGCGATTGAATTCGTATTCCACGAACTGGGTGACCCCGTCGTCGAAGATGGGGGAGCGCTTGCCGGCCTGCAGGGCGCCGTGACCGTTGTCCAGGCACCACATGTAGCGGGGGCGGTGGGTGGGGGTTG
>CAZBYX010000230.1:0-6634 GCA_964496055.1 uncultured Saprospiraceae bacterium | reverse complement strand
AGCCACGTCCCCCCCCAAAAAAAAGTGCCATCCGGTGGATGGCACGACAACATAACCATGAAAATAATTAACCAAACTTTATTATTCCTTACTTTTTCGGCTTCGAAGGGGATGAGCCGGTTGGCTGTCGGCCGCGAGGGGATGAGGGGAGAGGGGCTTGGTTTCTACCACCGGGCGAAAGAATAATTCACCGCGGGAAGAGAACCCCCCTTGCCAAACTCATGCTTGCCCTGTCAACGGCTGAAAGCAAAAAGCGCCCGGCGGACGCGAGCCAACGGGCTTCATCTCCTTGCTTTTTCCGGTGAAAGAAAGCCGGCCGATGTTGAAGTAAGGAAGCGTTCTGCTGAAAGTGTTTCACAGTGTGGGGACCAACCCAGGGATTGCAGAACGAAATTGGGTGATGAAGAAATCTATCGCGAGATGAGCTGCAAGATTTGTACCAACTTTAAACTTTTCGCAATGTGTTTTGGGCTGGTTATGCTGTTTTTTCAGGCATGCCGCCCCCCGCAACCCGGCGAGCCCTACGAAGCCCGGAAATCCCTCCTGGCCGATTCGATGCTGGTGGCCTGTGCCCACCCTCTGGCGGCCCGGGTGGGTGTGGAGGTCATGGAGGCGGGCGGGAATGCGGTGGATGCCGCCGTGGCCGTTCAATTCGCCCTGGCGGTGGTGTATCCCCGGGCGGGGAACATCGGGGGGGGCGGGTTCATGGTGATTCGTTTGGCGGACGGCACCCGAGCCGCCCTCGATTACCGGGAGAAGGCACCCGGCGCCGCCCACCGAGACATGTACCTCGACAGCCTAGGGAATCCCGTGCCGGCGTGGAGCCGCGAAGGGCACCTGGCCGTCGGCGTGCCCGGTACCGTGGCGGGAATGGTGGCGGCGCACGAGCGCTTCGGGTCGCTGCCTTTTCGCCGCCTGGTGGAGCCCGCCATCCGCCTGGCACGGGAAGGGTTCCCGCTCAGCTCCACGGAAGCCACCCGCCTGAACGAATACCGGGAGGCCTTCCTCAAACACAATCCCCACCCCATCCCCTTCGTGCGGGAGGAAGCCTGGAAAACAGGCGATACCCTGCGGCAGCCGGAATTGGCCGCCACCCTGCAGCGCATCGCTGAGCAGGGATTCGACGGCTTCTACCGCGGCCGAACCGCTGACCTCATCGTGGCGGAAATGGAGCGGGGTGGGGGCCTCATCACCCACGAAGACCTCGCCGACTATCGCGCCGCCTGGCGCCCACCCGTCGAAGGCGATTACAAAGACTACCACATCATCTCCATGCCGCCGCCTTCGAGCGGAGGCGTCGCCCTGCTGCAACTGCTTACCATTCTGGAAAATTATCCCCTTGCACAATGGGGCTTCCATTCCGCCGATGCCGTTCACCTCATGGTGGAAGCCGAGCGCCGGGTGTACGCCGACCGGGCTCAGCACCTCGGCGACATGGACTTCTACCCCGTTCCGCTCGACTCCTTGCTCGACCCCAATTACCTGCACCTGCGCATGGCTGACTTCAACCCCGGCAAAGCCACCCCCAGCGACACCGTCGCAGCCGGCCGCTTCCAATTGGCGGTGGAGAGTTTCGAAACCACCCACACCTCCGTGGTGGACCCCCAGGGCAACGCCGTCTCGGTGACCACCACCCTCAATCTCAATTACGGTTCAAAGGTCGTGGTGCAGGGGGCGGGGTTCTTCCTCAACGACGAGATGGACGACTTCAGCGCCAAACCCGGCACCCCCAACTACTTCGGGCTGGTCGGGGCGGAAGCCAACGCCATCCAGCCCGGCAAGCGCATGCTCAGCAGCATGACCCCCACCATCGTGGAAAAGGACGGCCGGCTCTTCCTGGTCTTGGGGGCACCGGGGGGCAGCACCATCATCACGGCAGTGTTGCAGGTCTTTCTGAACGTGGTGGAATTCGGCTTGCCCCTGCCCGAAGCCGTCGAAGCCGGGCGCTTCCACCATCAGTGGCTGCCCGATGAAATTCGGGTGGAGCGGGACGCCCTGCCCGATTCCGTCTTGCAGGAGCTCCGTCGGCGCGGGCACAGCTTTCGCGAGGTGAATCGCATGGCGGTCATCAAAGCCATACAGGTTCGGGAAGACGGCCGTCTCTGGGGGGCAGCCGACCCCCGCAATCCGGACGACCACTGCGAAGGGCGCTGACACCCCTCACCCCATCCTCTCCGTCGTCCCGCCCCGCCCCTCCATAGAAATTCCGTGCGATTCCGCCCGGCTGGGGGTAGTTTCGGGGCAAAAGAACGAGCCTATGATTCGGGATTTCATTGACGGCATCGCCGCCTACGGGCGCGCCTTTTCCATCATCAACCGCTTGAATTTGTGGGGCTATTTCGTAGCGCCCGCTCTCATCAGTTTGGTCTTGGCCCTTCTCATCGGTTGGGGGGCCTGGGGTTTGAGCGATGACGTGGGGGGGTGGATAGCCTCCTGGTACCCGTGGGAGTGGGGGCGGCCGGTCTTTCTGAAAATCGCCAACGTGTTTGGGGGGCTGCTGGTACTGGCACTGGGGCTCATCGCCTACAAGCAACTGGTCATGGGGCTTTCGGCACCCATCATGAGCCCCCTGTCGGAGCGGGTGGAAGAACACCTCACCGGTCGGGAAAGCACGGCGCGGTTCACCCTTCGGCAGATGTTGCGCGACCTGGTGCGCGGACTGACCCTGGCGCTGCGCAACGTCATCCGGGAGCTGGTGTGGACGGTGTTGCTGCTGTTGGTGGGCTTGATTCCGGGGCTGCAATGGATTACCCTGCCGGGGCTGCTGCTGGTGCAGGCTTATTATTTCGGCTTCGGCAACATGGATTTCACCCTCGAACGGCATCTCGGCGTGCGCGACAGCATTGCCTTCGTGCGGCGCAACCGCGCCCTGGCCATCGGCAACGGGGCCGTCACCCTGGCGCTCCTGTCCACCCTGTTGGGTTTCCTGGTCGTCCTGCCCCTGGGCACGGTGGCCGCCACCATCGAAACGTTGAAGCGCCTGCCCGTGGAGCGCCCCCGGCGGCATGTGGACGAATACGTTTGAGGCAGAGCTTCTCAGGTGGTCTCCATCCAGCGGGTGTCGCGGATGAAGGCGTCGTCGGGGTAGGCTTTTTGGAATTCGTAGCGCAGGATGTCGTGGGTGGTCACGATGCCCACCAATTGCCCCTCGTCGTCCACGATGGGCAGGCCGTGAAAGAGGTGCTTGAGGAAAATTTGTGCCGCCGCCCCGATGAGTTCGTTCGGGCCCAGCGTGGCAACCTTGGTGGTCATGACGTCCTTGACCAGAATGTCCTTCAGCTCGGTGGAGCTTTTGCCCAGCTTCACCAAATCCCAGCTCGTGATGATGCCCACCAGCTTGCGCCCCTTCACCACCGGGATGTGGTGGAAGCGTTTGTTGAGCAGGATGTCCATCACTTTGGACACGGGCTCGTCCGGCCCGATGGTGACCACGTCTCGGGTCATGATGCTGGAAAGGCGTTCATTCATCATAGGGCTTGCGATTTTAGGTGGTCAGAAATGGGATGCAGCTTCGAACCTGAGGGAAGGAACAGTCGGGCAGGGCGATTCGCAGGTAAATTACGGAAAAAAAGGAGATGATGGGGATTCGAAGGAGCCCCAAAATCCTGGGGAGGTGGGAACGGAACGGGGGAATGCCTTAACTTCGCTGCCCCGGACCTGCCACGAGGAAGCTTGCCTTCAAACGCCCGCAACCATGGCCCTGCGCGATGAATTTCCGCCCGCCGGCTCGGATTACCTCGGCGGGCAAAGCGATGGCTATTGCTACCGCACCGCCTTCGAAGGAACCACCCTGGCACACAGCTACCAGATGCTGAAAGCCTTCCTGAAGGAGGAAGGCTACGGCGACGTGCCCCTGCCCCGCGACGTGGAGGAATTGCTCTGGTTTCGGCTTCCCATCCGTCGCCGCCAAACCCTGCTGTTTTACGACAACGGCTACGTCCACAACCCCGTGAAAATCCTCTTCCCCTCCGACCGCCGCCTCAAACGCCGCCTCATCCTCGAAATCTACGACGAAAAGCACCCGCAGCACCTGCTGCGTTTTCATCGGAAGGTGGAGTGTTGAGGGGGGTCAGGTCAGGCGCGCCAGGTTGTCCAGGTCCAAATCTTCGGCGATGGCTTTCAGTTCCTCCATGGTCACATTGCGCCCGCGCAACACCAGCACGTAGCGATTGGCGATGAGAATGGAAAGCTCCGCGTTGGGGCCGTCGTGGCGGTATTTTTCGAAGCACTTGTAACCGTTCAGGGTGGAGGTGCGCTCATAGCCGCGGCTGTCCTCCTTGTCCACCACGACGTTGCTCCAGGCGGCCATGCCCATGACGGCCATACCGATACCGCCGGTGTCCACCAGTTCGATAAAGATGGTGCGGTTGTCCTCATCTCGCAGCTCGCCTTTCGCCGTGGAGACGGTGACACCGAAGCCGCCGGCCGTCTCACCGGATTTGTCCACCAGGCTGAAGTCGCCACTTTTTTCGGGAAGGAACTCCTGAAGTTTTCGAAAATGAACGGGTTCCTTTGCTTCGCCGCCTTGCAACTGCTCCATGGCTTTGCGGGCCTCCTGCATGGCTTTTTCGGTTTCGTATTGGGCATCGGAAAGGGCATCGGAGGCTTCCTCTTTGGCTGAGCGTTCACTACACCCGCCGCATGAAGAGAAGAGCAGGGCAAAGAGAAAGAAGAAGGGGAGGAGAGTTTTCATCGGTTGCAGGTTTGAGTCCCCGTCCGGAAGATGAAAACCCACCGCCGGGGAGGTGAAATGATAGGCGGACAGGCCCTGCTAAGCAGGGCCTGAAAGTGAAGGTACGATAAAGTTTCCGGCCCCAAACCACTTCCCCCCAACCGTCGGGGGGTGGGTGGGAGTGGGCGGTTTCAACGGTCCACCTCGAAGCGACCTTGGGTGAGGACGATGGACTCTTGGCTGCCATCGGGGTTGAACCGGGTCAAGGTGCCGGAAAAAGTGCCGACGGCGCGGGTGTTCGACAGCTCGGTGAATTTCACTCCTCCATTCGGATCAACGAGGGCGAAGGGATTTGGGGTGTTGATCGTGGGGCTGTATTGGAAACTCAGCCCGTCGGTGAAGGTGTACTCGACCCCCTGGACGGGGTTGGGTATAAGGAACACGATTTGCGAGTCGTCGTCGGCGGTTCCTTGCACAGATACGCTGCCCTGGGTTTCGGTGAAGATCACGCCACCTGCTGAGTTTTTGGCTTCCCAGGGCGTCCCGTCGAGTACGGCGGTCATGACGCCTATGTCGATTTCCACGTCTCCGGGGCCGTCGTCCTTACAGCTAACGAACATGAGGAGGGAGAAGCTGAGAATCGCAAGAGTTTTCATTGCCTTGAAAATTTTGGGTGATGGGAAAATGAGAGTCATCGGCGCAAGACCAGCTCCACCCGGCGATTGAGCTGGCGGCCTTGTTCGTTTTCATTGGTGGCTTTGGGTGTCAAAGGCCCCACCCCATGCCCCTCCAGGCGGGAGCGGGCGATGGCATAATCCTTCACCAGGGCCTCGACCACGGCCCGGGCTCGGGCTTCGGACAGGGTGAGGTTGTAGGTCAGGGTGCCTTTCATGTCGGTATGCCCCACGACGAAGAACTTTTCATCGGGGTGCTGCGTCAGGTAATCGGCGAGGACCTGGAGGGTTTGCCGTGATTCTGGGGTGAGCTCCGCCTTGTCGAACTCGAAAAACAGCCCGTGCAGGGTGGCGGTGCCGTAGAGCTCGATCTCCCGGGCCAGGTAATCGGTGTCGATTTTCAGGTTTTTGACGTTCATGGGTGCTTCCTCGATGAGGTCCACCAACACGACCACCCGGTCGGTGCTGTACTGAGCTGCTCCCACCACCACATAAACATTCCCGGTGGGTCGGTCGAGCCGCGCGGCCAGGTAGCCTTTTCCTTCGGAAGTGGCCGAACCCTGCAGGAGCAGCACCCCGGAATTGGGAGGGTAAGGGTTTCGGGCGTAGGCGGTGCCCATCCAGGAGGTACCACCGACTGATTTGAGAACGTTGGGCTTGGGATGCAGTCCCTGCGCCAGCAATTCGAATCCGGCTGCGCTCAGGCTGTTGCGGTAGTTTCGGTACAGTTCGCTCAGGGTGGAGCCATCGGCCACCTCGTAGTAAAAGCGCTCGATTTTCCCTTCCACCGAAACCCAGTCCTCGATGTGGCGATAGCCGGTCTGGGGGCCGATTGCGATGTGATAAGTTCCGAACGTGGTGATTTCGCACCACTTCAGCACCGCTGCGGGGTAACGCTTCAGCAGGGGTGGGTCTTCACAACCCGCAGCATCGGATTGAGCGCAAAGGGGAAGGGTGAAACAAAGGCAGAGCCCGAGAAAAAAGGTCTGGATTTTCATGATTGGGAAGGATTGAGGGGATGAAGGGTCGGGAGGGGGCGCGGGCTCAGCCCCGCGTCCTTTCCCTGGAGTCGGGCGCATTCCTCGTCAATTCTTTGAGATTTTCCAGGTTCGCTGACTTCCGTCGGGGAGGGCGAGATGAAACAGATAGAACCCGGGCGGCAGGTCGCGGATGTCGAAGGGGGCATTCAGCGGGTGGTCCTGCCAGCGATTTTGAAGACGGCCGGCGGCATCGAAGGCGGAAAGCGTCCCCGAGGGGGGAAGGCCACGGGTGGGGGAGAGGTGGAGGA
>CAZBYX010000229.1:0-6636 GCA_964496055.1 uncultured Saprospiraceae bacterium | reverse complement strand
CCAAATCCTCAAATCCGCGGTTCCTCGGTTCCTCAAATCCTCCTTGCGTGATATTTATCCTCATTCACCCGCGCTATAAAAGCCCCTCGATTTCATCAACCGAATGCAATCCGTACTTTTGAAACATGCAAAATGACGGCCAAATACGGTTTCAGCTTCGAGTGAAAAACTTTCTGGCCATCCGGAGGGCAAATGTGACGGCCCGCTCCCCTGTGATTGTATTGGTTGGAGCCAATAAATCCGGGAAAACTCAATTGATGTACTTGCTCTACAGTATTTTCTGGGCAAAGTGGCGGGCTCGGTTGGAGGAAAAGTCCAATGGCAATCGTAAGGGCAGAGAATCCCTGGAGTTTGAAAAAGCCTTGAAACAAAAACTAAAGGGAGTATTCCTTATTCGGAAATTCGATGACTTGGCCAATTGGCAAGCCAAGGGAAAGGAATGCACCGTTGAACTCACCACTGGAAACAAGGAAAGGGCCGCTCATCTGCGCATCGAAGGGAAAAAGGTGGTAATCGAGGAAAACGCCCCGTTTCCCCTGGAGCATTCCCCCACCTTTATTGCGCCTCTTATCGGCGAATACTACAAGGGGATACTGGCCCTTCACAAGGTTTCCCCCTCTTGGCGATTGGTGTCCGAAGCGGTATCCGATTTCATCAATGATCTTTTTCTCTATGCGGACCGAAAAAAATCATCCCCTCTGCTCCAAAGCTTCGAGAAATGGGCACAGGTGAGCTTTTACACCCAAGAGAACCGCATCTATGCCAAAGAACAGGGGCGCTCCTACAAAATAGAAAGAGCCGCCTCGGGTTTGAAGAGTATGTCCGCGTTTTATTTGGCCGTCCAACACGGACTCATCGGCGAATTCTTGTTCCTCGACGAGCCGGAAAGCGGGCTTCATCCCGAATACATTCAGCGCTGGAGCGCGTGGATCAGCCGTTTTTCCAAAGAAAACCCCAACACCACCGTATTCATAGCCACCCACTCAGAATACGTGCTCGAAGCCCTGAACGTCGCTTTGAAAAACGGCGTTTTGAGCGAGATAGACCTTTGGCATCTGAAAAACTGGGAAGAATTCAGACTTGGTGCAAGTACAGGAGCTGATTGGGAAAGCGTCACCGCCACCCCCGACACCCCCCTCGACAGCAGCTCCCTCACGGAAGTTTACTTGGACCTTTTGCGTCAATTGCACAGCGCCTGAACTGATGAATGGGGCCATTAATTTCGAATCCTTGGCTGATAGTTTTTCCATGGAAATGAACGGTGGAACCCCCATCGCTCGTTGCGACCAATTGGAAGTAAGGAACAACGAAATCAGACTGTTGGAAAACACGAATTACACACATCCCCGAAACCCTAAGGAATTGTGGGAGAGAGCTGTCCGCGAGGAAGAAGTCAGGGAAAACGTCAAAAAAATGTGGGGGAGCTATGCGGTGTTGCAATGGGTTAGAGCCACCCGACCAAACGAAATTCCTCCCATTGAGGAGCAAGGAATGAGGATCATCTACGTCTTACGAATACCACCCCTGGAAAATAGTCCTAAGCTGGCTCGTGCTTTGAAATTGCTGGTGAATGAAATCGACAGATTCCGAAACGGTGCTGTTGAATCGGTCAGATTTGAAGAACAGCCATTGCCTTGACCACTGCCTCTACCCCCGTCTTGGGGCCAAAGCTCGGCCGAGGCGGCGCAGCGTCCTCGCCCGGGCATTGATGAAAAACACCCCGGTGAGCAAGACCAGGGCGGCCACGGCGGTCTGGAGGCTGATGGTTTCGGCGTTCAGCGCCCAGCCCAGCAACAGCGCGACCACCGGATTGACATAGGTGGAGGTGGAGACCTTCTCCGGGGAGACGCGCAACAACAGGTAGTTGAACGCCGAAAAAGCCACGATGCTGCCGAAAACGACCAGATAGACCCAGCTCCAGATGGCTTTCGCACCGACGGCGCTCCAGTCCATCCGGGCCGGTTCACCCAGCACCGCACTGATGAGCAACATGCCCACACCCCCGCAGATCATCTGCATGGAGGCACTTTGCAGGTTGGAAGCGGGCATGGGGGTGTGCTTGACTTTGACGGAGCCGTAAGCCCAGCCCAACAGGCTGACGGCCAGGGCGACCAGCCCCCAGAGCGCCCGCTCGTCGCCGATGAAGCGGTCTTGCCCCAGCAGGAGAACCATCCCGAACAAGCCCAGCCCGATACCCAGAAAGGTCTTCAGCAGGGGCCGCACCCGGTAGAGCCCCCAGAGCAAAAACACCACCACCAGTGGCTGGCTGGCCAGGATGAGGGCCGTCAGGCCCGAGGGCAGGTATTGCTCGGCCCAGACCAGCCCCCCGTTCCCGATGGTCATGAACAGGGTGCCCAACACGAATCCGTTGCGCCAGTGCTCCCGGCTCGGACGCGGAAAGCCCAGCAACAGCTTGCCCGGCAGGTAGATGAGCAAACCCGCCGCCAAAAACCGCAAACCCGCCATCAGAAAGGGCGGCACCTCCTGAATGACGAACCAGATGGCCAGATACGTGGAGCCCCAGATGAAGTAAATGGCCAGAAAGGCCAGCACGATCAACAGGGTGGATTCGCCGCTTCGATTCATAGGGGCGCGAAGTTAATTCCGGGTCGGATTTTTACGCACCTTTTCCGCCCTCGGGTTTCGGTTTCCCGACGATTCTTGGAGCCAAGACATTAAAAATCAGCGACATCCGTTTCCTACCCTTTCCGGGGTAAGTTTGATTCCACACCGGGAATCCTGCCCCGATTTTCTTTAATTTTGATGGCAGGTCGCCTTCCTCCCGCCTTGAAACTGCTCCCCCGATTTAACTCCCGAGGTCCAAAGCAAACACCATGAACCCTATGAATTGGTATCCCATTCGTTGCGGGGCCGCTTTGCTGGCCCTGCAATTTTTTTTCGCGGCGGGGCTTCGCGCTCAGCCCGCCGGTTTCACCGACCAGGTCTTCCTCGCAGGGTGGAATCAGGTCGTGGGCTTCACCTGGGACGGCAACGGCCGGATGTACGTCTGGGAGAAGGGGGGGCGGGTTTGGGTGGTGCAGAACGGCGTCAAGCTCCCGACGCCCTTGCTCGACATCAGCGACGAGGTGGGCAACTGGCGCGACTTCGGCCTGCTGGGCTTCGCCCTCGACCCCAACTTCCTCACCAACGGCTACTTCTACCTCAACTACGTGGTGGACCGCCACCACCTGCTGCACGCCGGCACCCCCAGCTACGACCCCAACGCCAACGAATACTTCGACGCCACCATCGGCCGGGTGACGCGCTACCAGGCCGACCCCGCCACCAACTTCACCACCGTGGTGCCCGGCAGCCGCCAGGTGCTCATCGGCGAAACCAAGGAAACCGGCATGCCCATCCTCCACGAATCGCACGGGGTGGGCGCCCTGGTCTTCGGCACCGACGGTACCCTGCTGGTATGCATGGGCGACGGAGCCAGCTACTCCTCTCTGGATGAGGGCTCCGCATCCGAAACCTACTGGCTGCAAGCCCTGAACGACGGCATCATCACTGCTGAGGAGAACATCGGCGCCTATCGCTGCCAGATTCTCAACTCGCTGAACGGCAAAATCCTGCGCATCGACCCCCAAACCGGTGACGGCCTCCCCTCCAACCCCTTCTACGACCCCACCGCTCCCCGCGCCCCCCGCTCGCGCATCTGGTCCCTGGGGGTGCGCAACCCCTACCGCATGTGCCTCAAGCCCGGCACGGGCAGCCACCACCCCGCCGACGCCGACCCCGGCGTCTTCTTCTTCGGGGACGTCGGTTGGGGTACCTGGGAAGACCTCAACGTCATCACGGGGCCGGGGCAAAATTTCGGCTGGCCCAAATTCGAAGGCATCACCTACCAGCCGGGCTACAACGACCCCGCCTACGCCCCCGGCTCCCACGAACCGCCCCGCATCGACTGGCGCCACGGCCAAAACAACGCCCGCGGCATGGTGAACGGCACCATGGTCAGCGTGGGCTCCGCCCAGCTGCCGGGCAACCCCTTCCCGGGCAATGCCTCCACCGGCGGGGTCTGGTACACCGGCGACGACTTCCCCCCCGAATTCAAGAACACTTACTTCCACGGCGACTACGGCGCCAAATGGATTCGCAATTTCGTCTTCGACGCCGACCACAACCCCCTGGAAGTCAAAAACTTCATCGACAACGCCGGCAATTGCGTCTTCCTGAACACCCACCCCACGCAGGGCGGCCTCTGGTACGTGCGCTACCCCGACCAAATTCGCAAGGTGAGCTACACGGGCAACCTCAACCGCCCGCCCGTTGCCACCCCCGAAGCCGATGCTTTGCACGGCCCCGCCCCCCTGACGGTCCAATTCACCGGCGACCAGTCCTTCGATCCCGACTTCGACCCCTTGAGCTACCTCTGGGAGTTCGGTGACGGCAACAGCTCTACCGAAGCCAACCCCCTGCACACCTTCAACGCAGCCGGAGGCGCGCCCACCGCCTTCACCGTCACCCTCACCGTCAGCGATGACCAGGGCGCATCCGACCAGAAGACCCTAACCATCACCCTGAACAACACCCCGCCCGTCATTCAGAGTACCAGCCTGGACAACCTGAGCACTTTCTCGGTGAGCAACCCCACCACCCTCAGCCTCAGCGCCACCGTCAGCGACGCCGAGCACCCCAACGCCCAGCTTTCCTGGAGCTGGGAGGTGGCCCTGCACCACAACGACCACAACCACCCCGAAGCCCCCATCCAGAGCCCCTCCGGCACGGCCCTGCTCACGCCCGTAGGCTGCGACGGTGCCACCTACTGGTACCGCATCCGCCTGACGGTGAGCGACCCCCTCGGCGCCGCCGCCGTCTTCGTCAAGGACCTCTTCCCCGATTGCCCGGGCAGCGCCCAAACCCTCACCTTCCCACCCGTGCCCGACAAACTCATCACCGACGGCCCCTTCGACCCCGGAGCCAGTGCTTCCTCGGGGTTGCCGGTGCAGTATTTCGTGGCCGGCGGCCCGGCTGCCGTTTCCGGGGGTGTGATCAGTTTGACGGGGGAGCCGGGAGTCGTGACCCTGGTGGCCACCCAGCCGGGCGACGGCACCTTCGCCCCGGCGGTTCCCGTGGAGCGGCAATTTCGGGTGCTCCTTCCGCCTGCGGGCAATTGCTCGGCGAGCGGCACCATCAGCCGGGAAGTGTGGACCAACGTCGGAGGAACCAGCCTGAGCCAGATTCCCCTGAACGCCCCCCCCAATCTGGAAGACGAATTGAGCCTCTTCGAAATCCCCGTCAACGCCCTGAACAACTACGGCACCCGCCTGCGGGGCTACCTCTGCCCCCCCGCCACCGGCTTCTACACCTTCTGGATCAGCAGCGACGACAACGGCGCCCTGTACCTCAGCTCCAACGCCGACCCCGCCAACAAAACCCTCATTGCGAGCGTGCCCACCTGGACCAGCAGTCGCCAGTGGAACAAGTTCCCCGAGCAGCAATCGGCGCCGGTGTTCCTCGTGGCCGGCCAGCCCTACTACATCGAAGCCCTGCAAAAGGAAGGCTCGGGCGGTGACAACCTCGCCGTGGGTTGGCAATTGCCCGACGGCACCCTCGAACGCCCCATCCCCGGCAGCCGCCTCAGCCCCTGGACGGGCGGCAAACTCGAACAGACCATCAGCTTCGCCCCCATCCCCGACAAGCTGAGCACCGACCCGCCCTTCAACCTCACGGCCACGGCCAGTTCCGGCCTGCCCGTGAGCTTCACCCTGGTTTCGGGGCCGGCCACCCTCAGCGGCAACCTCCTCACCCTCACCGGCACACCCGGCACCGTGACGGTGCGCGCTTCCCAGCCCGGCGATGCCACCTACCACCCCGCCCCCGACGTGGAGCAGAGCTTCACCGTCAGCGCGGCCCCGCCCCTGCCCACCCTCACCATCACGGCGCCCGCTTCGGGGGCCGTCCTTTCGGGGACGGAAGTGCTCATCGAGTACAGTACGGCCGGGGATTGGGCCTTCCACGGCGCCGACCACCTGCTCTTCTACCTCGACGGGGTCTTCCTCTTCGACGAGCACAACCCCACCGGCAGCTATTTGCTCACCGGCCTCCCCGCCGGCCCCCACACCTTCACCGCGCAAATCGCCGACGCCCAGCACAACCCCTTCGGCCACGCCGGGGCTTCCGCCTCGGTGGACTTCAGCCTCCAACCGGCGGGCGGAAACGCCCCCGACCTCGAGCTCAGCCTCAGCGCCGGCTCTGCCGAGCTCACCATCTGGCAGGACCTGACCTTCAGCCTCACCCTGACCAACGCCGGCTCGGCGCCCGCAACCGGCATCCGCGTGGCTGCACCCGTGCCAGCAGGGTTCGCCTACACGGCATCCAGTGCCTCCGCCGGGGCGTACGACCTGTTCTTCCAACATTGGGACATCTCCCAGCTCGCACCCGGCGCCAGCGCCACCCTCGACCTCGTGCTCTTCGTCCTGCAAGACCAAAACCCCGCCACCTACTTCGCCCAGGTACTCCTGGCCGAACCCGCCGACGAAGATTCCACCCCCGGCAACAACGCCACCCAAACCCCCACCGAAGACGACGAAGCCGCCCTCACCCTCCTGCCCCCCGGCAGCGGCCCCCTCGATCAGACCATTGACTTCCCCCCCATCCCCGACAAACTGACCACCCCCCCCCCCTTCACCC
>CAZBYX010000228.1:3376-6693 GCA_964496055.1 uncultured Saprospiraceae bacterium | reverse complement strand
CCACCAATTCGATTACGCCCGCTACATGCGGCACCAGAACGTCCATTTTCGGGCCTATGTTCCGGCCCGGGAGTGGCACTTGCTGGAGGCGGGCTTCCGGCGAGACCTCAAGGGCGAAGCACTGGCCTTGCGCAAGCGCCTTTTGGAAGTTTTGGAAAACCGCCTGCCCGATTCGCAGGCCCGGGCGGTGGTTTCCGCCATGACGCTGGGCTATCGCCGGGACCTTCCCGAAGAATTGGAGACCGCCTACGCCCGCACGGGGGCCATGCACGTGCTGGCGGTTTCGGGTTTGCACGTCGGCGTTTTGTTTCTGCTCGGCGGGTTTTTGTTTCGGGGGCTTCGCCGGCGGGGCCGATGGGGCAAGGGGTTGGAGTGTTTGGGTTTGCTCCTGCTGGTTTGGGCCTTCGCCTTTTTGACGGGCCTGAGCCCCTCGGTACGGCGGGCGGCGACCATGTTTTCCTTTCTGGCGGTCGGTCGGGTTTTCGGGCGCAGGGCCAATGTGTACAACACCCTGGCGGCGTCCGCTTTCTGGCTGCTGTTGATCGACCCGTACTTGCTGTTTCAGGTGGGATTCCAGTTGTCTTATGCGGCGGTAGCCGGCATCGTGTTCTTCCAGCCGCGCATCGCTCGCCTCTGGCAGCCGCCGTGGCGAGGGGTGAATTATCTGTGGCAACTGACGGCGGTGTCCCTTGCCGCCCAGCTGACCACCTTTCCCCTGAGTTTGTACTATTTCCACCAATTCCCGCTTTTCTTTCTGCTTTCCGGTTGGGTGGTGGTGCCCGTAGCGACAATCGTGCTGCCCACGACGCTGGGGCTGTTTGCGGCGGAGTTTCTGAGCCCCGGACTGGCGGAGTGCCTGGGTCTGGCTTTGCAGCAGCTGGTGGGGTGGAACAACGCCATTCTGTACGCCCTGCAATCCTTGCCAAGTGCCACGGTGAGCGGGGTTTGGCTCGACTGGAAGGGAGTGGTAACCCTGTTCGTTCTCGTTTGGGGTGTGGGGGCTTGGAGCGCCACCCGCCGCTTTCGCTGGTTGCTGGTCAGTGCTTTTGCCTTGCTGTTCGTTGCAGCATCCGGTGCCCGGGCGAGCTGGCAAAAGCAGATTTCCCGGGAGGTCGTGCTCTATAGGGTACCCCGGAACTTTCAGCTCGACCTGTTCGACCGCGACCACGTGCTGAGCCTCGAATCGGTGAAAAACGACCCGGCAGCCGTCCATTTCGCCGTAGCCAACCATCGTTCCTTCCGAGGGGCGAAGGAGGAAGCCGGTTGTGCCCTCGAGGCGGACCCGGAAGCTGCAGCGGATTGGGCCTTCTACCGGGGCTGGCTTCAGTACCGGGACTTGCGCATCCTGGTTTTGAGCCCGCAGACCCCGTTACCCGAAACCCCCACCCGTGCAGCAGCCCTGATTTTGACGGGCTCTCCCGATGTCCGACTTGGGGAGGTGTTTCAACGGGTGCAGGTGGAGGAGGTGATCATTCACACCGAAAACCGACGCGGCTTGGTGCAGCGCTGGGAGCGTGAGTGCGAGGAGTTGGGGGTGCCTTGCCACAGCTTGTGGGAGGAAGGGGCCTGGGTGCGGAGGTTTTGAAGACAGGCAGGCGCTTGCCATCTTTGTCGCTCAGACCTCGATCGGAAGGGCTGGAAAAAAGAATGCCCCGGCCGAAATTGCTTCGACCGGGGCGGCGCGGCTGTGAGGGAAGGATTCGAACCTTCACGGGGCGGTTAGCCATAGCGCAATGCCATAAAGGCCTTAGTGGTCAACCCATTACGCTACGTTTATCCCGAACTCCCCACCCCCGAGACAAGAGGGCATGGCTGCCTGTTTCATCACCTCACAGTGTCAAAGATGCTTTCTCGATTGCGATGGCACAAAGGTAAATGAACGGGGATGTTTTTTGCAAGTTTTTCAACAAAAAACCTTTTAATTTTCGATTCCGTTTAATTTTTCGCCTTTTTGGTGGATTATCAAAAAAATCAAGAATCGAATGGGGCGCTCGGTTTGGAAGATTTTCAAACCCATGGATAAAAAGCCTCAATCAACATGCAAATCGAACCCATGACGGAATACAAGAACCCCGGACTGGTCCTGGAAACGGCAAAAGTCGAGCCGGGAAAGGTGGCCTGGCGCAGCCCCTCCAACCTGGCCATCGTGAAGTACTGGGGCAAGCGGGGGGAGCAACTGCCCGCCAACCCCTCGGTGAGCCTTACCCTGACCAATGCCGTGACGGAAACGGAGCTGGCTTACCGACCCAAAGCCGTGGGCGATGCCGACATTCAGGTCGAGCTGTTTTTCCAGGGGGAGCCCAATGAGCCCTTTCGCCAGCGCGTGACAGGGTATTTTTCTCGATTGGTGGAAATCTACCCCTTTCTTCGGCAGCTGGAGTTCACCATTCAGACGGGGAACACCTTTCCGCATTCTTCGGGCATTGCCTCTTCCGCTTCGGCGATGAGCGCTTTGGCCCTGTGCCTTTGTTCGCTGGAGGAGGAACTATTCGGCACGGATATGAGCGACGCCGAATTCGACCGGAAGGCTTCCTTTCTGGCCCGCCTGGGCTCCGGCAGTGCTTGCCGCTCGATTTTTCCCGTGGCGGCGCTTTGGGGCAAGACCCTGGAGGTGGAAGACAGCTCCGACGAATATGCCGTGCCCCTCAAGGAGCGCGTGCATCCGGTTTTTCACGATTTCCACGATGACATCCTCATCGTGCACTCGGGCAGCAAGAAGGTGTCGAGCAGCGCGGGCCATCGCCTCATGGAGGACAACCCCTTCGCCGAGCCCCGCTACACCCAGGCCCGCAAGCGCCTGGCGGAATTGCTCGCGGCCATGCGCCGGGGAGACCTGGAAGCCTTCGGCAAAATCGCCGAGGCCGAAGCCCTCAGCCTGCACGGCCTGATGATGACCAGCCCCAACCCCTATTTCCTGCTCAGCCCCAACACCCTTCTGCTGCTGGAAAAAATTCAGTCTTTCCGCCAGGACAGCGGCCACCCGGTCTATTTCAGCCTCGATGCCGGGCCCAACGTCCACGTGCTGTACCCGGAGGAAGTCATTCACGACGTGCGCCCCTTCGTTGAAAGCGAGCTCGTCCCTCATTGCGAAGCCGAGCAGTGGCTGCCCGATTGGGTGGGGGAAGGGCCCGTGCAACTCCAATGACGAAAGCTCATGAAAGTTATGCTGACGGCAGGGTTGGTCGGGGTGTTTTTGGCCCTCAGCTCCTGCGCCCAGGTGCCGGAACAACGCCCGCGATTGCAAAACCCCGATTTCGACCGGGAGCTGACCCGCCTGCTGAATTTTTCCGTCCCCCTGCTTGGAGTGGATTCCCTGT
>CAZBYX010000228.1:0-3276 GCA_964496055.1 uncultured Saprospiraceae bacterium | reverse complement strand
AACCTCTACGGAAGCATTTTCGAGTGGGCCAATCGGGGCTACCCCCTGGAAAATGCGCAAGGGGTGCGCACCGACAGTCTGCACACCTACAACCGGCAATGGAGCAGGTGGGTGGAAAACCCGCGAGTGGTGCGGGTTTGGTGAACGGAAAAGCCCGTCCCTGCAGGGCAGAGACGGGCTTTTCAACAAGGGGAAGGGGGCGGGGTTCAGCGTTTGAACAGGCCCCCGAAGATGCGCTTGCCGATCATGCCGGCGACGTCATCGAGCATGCTGCCGTCCCCGTCTTTGTCGAAGAAGGAGGTGATCATGTCGAGGGTGGGGTTTTCGGCTTTCTTTTTTTCCACGGTTCCACGAAGCAGGGAGCCGAGGGCATCGGGGTCGAGGCCGGCTTCGCGTTTTTGGCGGCCCAGCGCGCCCATGACGATGGGGGCGAGGGTGGCGAGCAGGCCTTCGGTTTTGTCACCTTCCAGGCCGGTCATCTTGCTGAGCATGTCCACCATGCCGCCTTTCTTTTCGCCGAGGACGTGTTTGAGGATGCCGGCACCGTTGACGGCCCGGGGGTTGACATTCTGGGGCTGCCGCCCACCGAGGAAGTCGGAAAGGTGGTCCAGGATGCTTCCGTCGTGGTCTTGTTCCAGGGCCCGGTTCAGGGCGGCGGCGCCGTCGGGGGTGCTGGCATTTTTGGCCAAAGCGGTGACCAGGGTGGACAGAGCCGTTTCGGTGGCTACGGCGGCTTTTTCTTTTTCGACGCCGCCGAGGCGGCTGCTCAATTTTTCGAGGGCTTCGTCCGAGAGTTGGCTCTGAAGCATCTCCAACAGGTTGGAATTCATGATTGCGGGATTTTGAAAGTTCAAAAGCAATGCGGCCGTCGAGGCGCGCACGGAAAAACCCCCATTTCCATCAGACCTCGTATCTTGCATGGAAGTAGGGTTTCGTAAGGTTTAGACTGATGCGTTTATGATACGTCACACCGACCCTGGATTCACCAAAGCCGGAAAGAGGCTGGCCGAACATGCCGCGCGCTTTGCGCTGCAGCTTTTCAACGAGCGGGCCGACAACCGTTTGGTCTATCACAACTTTTCGAAAACCGCCGCCGTGGTGGAAATCCTCCACCGGCTGGGGCAGGAAAACCGTTTCGACCCCGACCTCATCCTCATTGCAGAGCTTGCCGCCTGGATGGTGGATACCGGCTATTTGAACGACTACGAAAACCCCGTTCCGGCCTCGCTTTCCTGGGCGCGCCTCTGCTTCGAGAAAATCGGCCTCAGCCCGGAAATCCAGGCCGAGGCCCTCCAGACCCTGGAAGCAGCTCTGGGCTCCTCCCCACCCGAGACCCTCTCCGCCCAGCTGCTGCACGATGCCTTGCTGGCCTGGCATTACGGCGAAGATTTTACCGAAAAGAGCGCTTTGCTCCGCCTCGAACTGGAACTGGCGGGGGGACGCCGCTATTCCCCGGCCGAATGGGCCCGGCTGGAATGGGAAGGGCTGCTTCAATCTCACTATTTCACCCCCAAAGGCAAGCTTCTGTACAGCCCCATCCTGACCAAGAATTTGACGGAGTTCAAATCCTGGCTGGACAAAAACCCCCACATCCATCAGGAGTTGGACTCCCGGCCCCCGGAGCTTTTCAAAAACCTCGAACGCAAGACCCCCGTAAGCGGCAACCAGACGTTTTTCCGCACCAATTACCGCAATCACATCAACCTCAGCGCCATCGCCGACAACAAGGCCAACATCATGATCAGTGTGAACGCCATTCTGATCAGCGTCATCATCACCATCCTGACCTACAAGAACCTGACGGAGTCCACGCCCATGATTTTGATGCCCTCGGTCATCTTCCTGGTGTCGGGGTTGTCTTCGCTCATCTTTGCGGTGCTCTCGGCCCGGCCCAAAGTCACTTCTTTGAATCAGGGCGTTCAGGACCTGCTCGAGGCGCGGAAAAACATCGTGTTCTTCGGCAACTTCGTTTCCCTCAGCCCGGAACAGTATGAAGAAGCCCTCGATGCGGTGCTGCGCGACAGCCGTCTGCTCTACGGCAACATGGCGCGCGACTTGTACCATTTGGGTAAGGTGTTGGACAAGAAGTACCGCTACCTGACGATTTCTTACAACCTGTTCATGGTGGGCTTTATCGCCACGGTGCTCAGTTTCCTGGTTCTGCTCTTTGCCTGAGCCTGAAAATTATCGGCGGCGATAATGCGTTACCTTCCCCAAAACAAACACTTGCCCCCCATGGTGCGACTCTTTTCTGTCTTGTTCCTTCTCCTCCTTGGGCGGCCCGACGGCTCGGCCCAGAATGAAGCCTTCCTCAATTACATCAACCGCTACAAGGACCTCGCCATCCGCGAGATGGAGCGGGCCGGCATTCCGGCGAGCATCAAATTGGCGCAGGCCCTGCTGGAGTCCAATGCCGGGCAAAGCTATCTGGCGCGCAAGGCCAACAACCACTTCGGCATCAAGTGCGGCAACGACTGGAAAGGGCGTAAGGTCTGGCGCAAAGACGACGACTTCGACGAGCAGGGGCGCCTGCGCGAGTCCTGTTTTCGGGCGTACAAGCGCGCGGAAGATTCCTACATCGCCCACTCCGAATTCCTTCGGGACCCGCGCAAAGAGCATCGCTATGGCTTCCTCTTCCGGCTCGACCCCTACGATTACAAGCGCTGGGCCCGCGGCTTGAAGCGCGCCGGCTATGCCACGGGTGCCAATTACGACCGCAAGCTCATCCAGATCATCGAAACTTACGAGCTGTATCGCTTCGACCGCCTGTCGAGCGACGACCTGGTCGTCGATCGGGAAGACCGGCGCCTGGAGCCCATCGCCGGCCTCGATATTCGCCTGGTCAACGATGCCCGGGTCGTCTTTGCCAAAGCAGGCGACACCCCTCAAAACATCGCCCTGGCCACCGGCGAGAAGTTGAAGTGCATCCTCAAGTACAACGACCATCAGTGGGAACCGGCCGACACCCTGGCGGAAAATACGCGGGTCTTCCTCCAACCCAAACGCAACGCTTATCGCGGAAAGAAAAAATGGCACTACGTCAAAGCCGGGGAAACCATGCTTTCCATCTCGCAGCTTTACGGGGTGAAGCTGAAGAAGCTGTACAAACGCAATCTGATGCCGGAAGGCTCCGAACCAGCCATCGGCGAACGCATCAAATTGCGTGGCTTCAAAGTACCTGCCTCCGAGCGCCCCAAACTGCACACCCGCGAAGAACCGCCCACCCCCTTCCCGGTCGAGGACGAAGAGGAGACCCTGGACGTCGAAACCCAACCC
>CAZBYX010000227.1:0-6703 GCA_964496055.1 uncultured Saprospiraceae bacterium | reverse complement strand
GGCCCCCGGGGGGGGGGGGGGGTGGCGGGGGGGGGGGGGGGAGGGGGAGGGGGGGGGGGGGGGGGGGGCGGGGTCCAGGGCGGTGAGGGTGTTTTTGCGCTGCTTGTAGTAGGCGCCGTTGGTGGAGGGCAGCTCGAAGGTCACGTGCACCGTGCCGCTGCCCGGGCTGACGGCGATTTTTTTGAAACCCATCTCCTCATCACCCAGGTCGGTGGCGAATTCGAAGGGGCCCCAGCTTTCGGAGGGGATGTCGAAATACTTGATTGCCACATCCGCATTGGCTTCGGGGGGCATGAAGTCGCGCTCGTCCTTCCAGGAAATCCAGATGCGGTCGTTGTCGGGGTCGTAGGCATAGACGGAGAGCTGGCTGCGGATGCCCTGCGGGGAAATCTGTTCCCAGTTCGTGGGCACCTGGGGTGGATTTTTCGAGTACCCGGCCATCATGCGGGCATCGAGGTAGTTCCCTGCGGGATAGACGTGGCAGTGAAGGTGCCACCAGCCGCGTTTGTCCACCACGATGCCCGGGTCCCACTCCAGGCTTTGGGGGTGGCCCAGGGCGGTGGGGAGGGTTTGGGTTTGCGGGTCGAGCCAGGTGGCGCCCCCGTCGAGGGAGTAGTTGAGCACCACGTCCCAGTTGCCGGGGCCGACGGAGTCGCGGAAGACGATGGCCAGGGTGTCGGAGCTCGTCCCCGAGAAATCGGCGCGGGGGAAGGCGGAGCTGCGGCCGTCTTCGGCGCTGAGGGCGACGATGGGCTCCCATCCCGTTCCGGGGTTGCGGCGGTATTTGGCTTCCACGGCGCGGGTGGGGTCGGAAGTTTGGCCCTCGTTCCACATGACGTGGATGCGGTCTTTGCGGTCCACGGTGATGCTGATGGCATTGATGAGGGGGGCATCTGCGGTGGCCAGGGTCTCGGGGGAGCTCCAGGAGCCGGTGCTGGGGTCGTACAGGGCGTAGTAAAGCTGGCGGCCGGCCATGCCCGTCCAGATGTAGTGCAGCCGGTCGTGTTGGTCAGCCACCGCCCCGATGTAGAAGATGCCCGGGGTGTTTTGGGCAACGGTCACCGTGTCGGTGGTCCAGACCAGTCCATCCGCCGAGCGGGCCACCATGGGGATGATGGGCCCCGTGCTGCCCCCGCCCTGATACTGCAATTTGTAGAAGAAATAGATGCTGTCGTGGGTGGCAGCCAGGCAAACCCCGTCGTTGGTGAAGACCCGGTAATCCGCACTCGGCCGCGGGATGGGGACGGAGTCCACTTCCCATTCGGGGCTGAGGCCGTGTTGCGCTGTCAGAGGGGAAAGAAAGGAAAGAACGGCAAAGGGTAGAACTCGGAGCAATCTCATAGGCGCGTGATTTTGAACCAAAGGGAAAGACGCCGTGGCGAGTGGCAGGTTTAAAAAGTTACCGCCCAAAAAATTTGCCAGCAGAATGGCAAGAAATAGAAACAAATGGATATATGTGGAGACAGGTTGAAATAAATTGCCCCCATACCCGCGCCCTTTGCTGTAAAATCGTAAAACTGTAAAACCGTAAAACCGTGGTGTGGGTGTGGAAGAGGGGGGATGAGGGCGGGCAAGACATCGAAACAAATGGAAATAGGTGGAGATAAATGGAAATAAATTGTCCCAAACCCGCCCTCCCACGCCCATCTTGATAATCCTGCTCATCCTGCCTGCCCGTAGGGGAGCATCCTGATTCTGACGCCCCCAAACCCAAACCCACACCCACACGGCGATTTCACGATTTTACGATTTCACGATTTTACGTTTTGACGATTTGACAATTTCACAACGACCAAGGAATTGCTTTCTTTGGTGCCGGAACCAAACCTCGCAAGCTCTCCCGCATGAATGCTTTCCTTCAGCAAGCCCGCACCGGTAGCAACGCCTTTTGGCTCTACCTCTTGACCCTCGTAGCCGTGGTGTTCGGCACCTTTGTCGGGCAGGTGCCCCTGACCTATTTGGTCTGGAAGCGGGCGGAGGAGGCGGGCATGGACGTGCTGGAGATGCAGGCGGCTTTGAAGAGCATGGATTTGGAGGCACTGGGCATCGGGCAGACGCTTTTCCTGGTGCTGGCGGTGCTGTCCTTTGCCGGTGGGCTGGCAATGCTCTGGCTGATGGTGACGCGCGCCCACGACAAACCCTTCCGGAGCATCCTCACCGGGCGCCCGAATCTGGACTGGGGGCGCATCCGCTTTGCATTCGTCTTCTGGCTGGGGGTCAGTGCCCTGGCCGACCTGGCCTTTTTCCTCCTGGAGCCCGCCAATTACAGCTTCGCGTGGAGCGGCGGGCGCTGGGTGTTGCTCCTCGTCGTGGCGGTGCTCTTCCTGCCCATTCAGACTTCCTTCGAAGAGATTCTCTTCCGGGGCTACCTGCTGCAGGGGCTGTCCCTGCTCGCCAGGCATCCCGTCATCCCGCTGGTGCTCACTTCCGTCGGGTTCGGTTCCCTGCATTTCATGAACCCCGAAGTGGAGCAATTCGGCCTGGGCATCATGATGACCTACTACATCGGGGTGGGGTTGTTTCTGGGGCTCATCACCCTGCTGGACGAAGGGCTGGAGCTGGCTCTGGGCATCCATGCCGCCACGAACATCTACGGCGCCGTTTTCGTCACCTTCGATTCTTCGGCGCTGCCCACGCCCGCCCTTTTCCACCTGCAGGAGGTGAACGTGCAAGCCATGCTGCTGGCTTTTGTCCTTGGAGGTGTGCTGTTTGCCTGGGTAGCCTGGAAAAAATACGGTTGGTCCTGGAAACGCCTGGGCAAAACCCGCCTCCAACCCGCCCCCGAACCCCTGGAAAGCCATCCCGACTGAACATTCTTTCACCGAAAAATCAGGTTCATGCTTTCGAGAATCCTCCTTCTGTTTCTCCTTTCGAGCGGCTTTGCCACCCTGAACGCCCAACCCGACCGCTGGCAACAGCGCGTCAGCTACCTCATGGACATCGACTTCGATGTCAACACGCACCGCTTCACGGGCTACCAGCGACTGGTCTATTTCAACGACTCGCCCGACACCCTCTGGCGGGTGTTCTACCACCTCTATTTCAATGCCTTCCAGCCCGGCAGCATGATGGACGTGCGCTCCCGGACCATCGAAGACCCCGACTCCCGCGTGCGCGACCGCATCGCCAAGCTGAAACCCGATGAAATCGGCTACCACAACATCCGCTGGCTCAAGCACAACGGCGAGCCCGTTCATTTCGAAGTGGCGGGCACCATCCTCGAAGTGACCCTGAACGAACCCATCCTGCCTCATTCCTCGGCCCTGCTGGAAATGAGCTTCGACTCGCAGGTGCCCGTGCAGATACGCCGCTCGGGCCGCGACAACCGCGAAGGCATCGCCTACAGCATGTCGCAGTGGTACCCCAAACTCTGCGAATACGACTACCAGGGCTGGCACGCCAACCCGTACGTGGGCCGCGAATTCTACGGCGTCTGGGGCGATTTCGACGTGACCATCCACATCGACCGGAATTACATCCTGGGCGGCACGGGTTACCTTCAAAACCCCGAAACCATCGGCTACGGGTATGAGGAGGAGGGCGCGGAAGTCCGCCGCCCGGAGGGCGAAAAACTGAGCTGGCGCTTCATCGCCCCGAACGTCCACGATTTCGTCTGGGCCGCTGACCCCGATTACCGCCACATCCGCTACGAGCGGGAGGACGGCATCGTCCTGCACTTCCTGTTTCAGCCCACCGAAAACACCACCGAAAACTGGGAGCGCCTGCCCCGGGTGATGGACCGCGCCTTCGACTTCATCAACCGCCACTACGGCCGGTATCCCTACAAGAAGTACTCCTTCATCCAGGGCGGCGACGGGGGCATGGAATACCCCATGGCCACCCTCATCACGGGGGGGCGCAGCTTCCAGGGGCTGGTCAGCGTCAGCGTGCACGAGTTGTTGCACTCCTGGTACCAAATGCTGCTCGGCACCAACGAAAGCCTCTACGCCTGGATGGACGAAGGCTTCACCGAATACGCCCAGGACGAGGTGATGAACTTCCTGCGCCGGGAGGGACTGCTCGAAGGCGAAGTACTGGAAAACCCCCACGCCGGCGCCAACGAAACCTACATCCGGTTCGCCCAATCGGGCCGGGAAGAACCCCTCTCCATCCACGCCGACCACTTCACCACCAACACCGCCTACAGCGTGGGGGCCTATATCAAAGGGCACGTCTTCCTCACGCAATTGCAGTACACCATCGGCAAGCCGGCCTTCGACCGCGGCATGCTGCGCTATTACCACACCTGGCGCTACAAACACCCCAACCCCAACGACTTCATCCGCATCATGGAAAAGGAATCGGGGCTGGAGCTCGACTGGTACAAGGAGTACATGGTGTACACCACCCACACCATCGATTACGACATCGAACGGGTGGGCGCCACCCCCGACGGCAAAACGGCCATCCTCCTGAAGAAAAAGGGCGTCTTCCCCATGCCCATCGACCTGGAAGTGACCCTCGAGGACGGCACGCGCCACCTGTTCAACATTCCCCTGCGCATCATGCGCGGCGCCAAACCCGCCGAAGACCCCGCCGTGCCCTACACCATCCTCGACGACTGGCCCTGGACCCACCCCGAATACGAGGCCGTACTGAACCTCGACCCCGCAAAGATCAAGCGGGTGGTCATCGACCCTTCGGGCCGGATGGCGGATGTGTCGGTGGAGAAAAATACCTGGGAAGCAGGGGAGTGAAGGGGGTCAGTTCCGCGTGAACTGAATCTTGTCCCCCTTGGCGATGCCGTAGCGGCGGCAGAAGCCGCCGGGCACCTCCACCACGTACTGGGCGCGGCCGTCGGACAGGAGGGTGCGTTCGGATTCGGGCTTCGTGTTGGCGTGGATGTTCAGGATGCGCATGTCGGGCCCGACGAAGATGATGTCCAGGGGGATGTAGGTGTTCTTCATCCAGAACCCCTGGGGTTCGGCTTTGGGAAAGATGAAAAGCATGCCCTGCGTGTCGTCCATGTGGCGGCGCCACATGAGGCCCTGGGTGCGCTCCACTTCGTCTTCGGCGATTTCGATGTCGATGGTCCGAATGACGCGGCCGGTGTTCCCGTTGATGAAGCTCAGCTCCCCCTCCTTCTGAAACTGCGGCTCGACGGCGGGCTTTTCGGGCACGTTGCCCTGGGTGCGCTTGCCGCCCCGGTTGGGCAGGTTCGGCAAAATGAGCGCGACGAGCGCCAGCCCCATGAAAACGACGATGAGCCACTGTCGCAGGCTCATCTTTCGGCGGCCGCCCCCCGAACCTTTGGGGCGGGTCGGCTTCTTGCGTCGTGGTTTTCGGTGTGCCATGGGAAAGAATTCCTTGGACTGATTCGATGCTGAAATCCGGGGCGCAAGGTAGGGAAAATTCGGGTAGAGGAAACGCCCCCCGCAGATAGTAGAGAAGGGGGAATCGTCCTTGAGTAGAGCGGAAAGCTTTTGGGTTGCATTGACAGCCAGGGAATGGCTCCTCCAATGCATAATCACCTCTATTTCAAGGGGAGGTGAGCTTTTTCAGCGCCGTACGGAAGACCCCCTCGACACTCCGGTGCACGGCCATGAGGTCGGTTTGAATCCAACCCAGGTTCCGTCTCTTGATTTCACGGACCGCCCAGACTGGTTCCCCATTTCGCAAGACCATTTCCAAGGCTTTCTTGCCCGTTGACAAGAATGTCTCCCCAATGATTTCAAAACCCATTTCTTCATAGATCCCATGCCTCGGTCTTGGATTGCCCAAAAGGTAATGGGAGTCGTAAAGCAGGAACTCATTTCCGTGAAGGATATCCAACACCTCCTGGTCACCGTCCCATTCCAGATACATCAGGCCGATGCGTCCCTCCTTTAACAGCCCTTGCGCCCCCTTCAGCACGAGGGCTTCTGAGCCCTGAACGTCCATTTTTATGAAATCCAGACGCTCGGATGGAAATTCTCGATCCAAAGTGGTGGTTTTCACCAAGAGCGATTGGGCTCCCTTTTTTCGCACGTATTTATTCAGAAAAACCTTTGCAAGGGAACGGACTTTTTTTTCAATGCGGGTGCCCGTTAAGTTGGAGGGGGCGGCTTCTTCCAGGTGGCCGGTAGAGGAATATCCTGGAAGTTGCTCCCAATTTTTTTCGTTACCCTGAACAACAGAAGAGACAACGAACCGTGAAACCCCAACCCGGTCGCTGACCGCTTTTTTTATCAATCTCACATTGGGATACCCGGAAGTGTTTTTCTCGAAATAGGGCCAATTGTTGGGAAAAGGCTCAAAGGCTACCACCCCCTCTGACGGATGCACCTCTTCCATGAGCCGTTTGGATACGAATCCGGCAGCCGCGCCAATGTCAACACATAGTTTGGGTTTGAGATGAGGCAGCAAGTTGAATATCAGGTCTTTGGGAGGTGAGGGGACAATGTCCGTAATTTTGTTAATCATCAAGGCTTTTTTATCAGAGGATAGAGCACTTGCTGGTGAATAATTTATTCACCTGCAAGTGCTCATGGTTTAAACAGTTCACTGATTATTGAGTTATCATCACTTTTTTCTTTTCAAATAATTGACCATCTTTTCCTGATAGTGAAAAGTAAAGAGCATTGGAACTCGTTAAATTATTAAACTCAAGTGTTCCATTAGGATTATAAATTGTCCACGATTTTATTTGCACCCCCGTGGTTGTGAATACTTTAATATTAAATGGGTAAAATTCTTGAAAGACATCCTCACTGATATGATAAGT
>CAZBYX010000226.1:0-6715 GCA_964496055.1 uncultured Saprospiraceae bacterium | reverse complement strand
GTGATAAAGTGGAGAGTTTAGAGTGGAAAGTTTAGAGTTGGGTGGGGGTTTGGGTGGGGGGGCTTGAACCGCAGAAAAACGCAGCTTTTTTCGCGGTTGACCGCAGTTGGTGGGGAGGCGGGTTTGGGGACAATTTATTTCAACTTGTCTCCACACATTTCCATTTGTTTCTATGTCTCTGTGGTTTCATACACACCCTCACCCAATCCCGCCCCGCCAAGAGCCAATAGCCAAAAGCGAAGCCCATACGGGCAAGCGCCCCAAAAGTGAGCGAAGCGAACGGCCCAAAAGCCCCGAAGGGGCGCGCCAAAAGCTTTTGGGCCGCTCACCCTCTTCGAGGGTTCGTTGATCGTTGTTCGTTGATCGTTGTTCGTTGGGTGGGGGGCGCGTTTGGGGGGAGCCCTCGGTGGAACTCTGTGCCTTCTCGGTGCTCCTCTGTGTACCAGAATGCCCCCGCCCCCTCACCGCACACCCTCCCTTCGATTTTACGATTTTACAGTTTTACGATTTTACAGGAAAGGCGCGGGTTTGGGCTTGAGTTTGAGGGAAATTACCGCAGAAGTCGCAGCTACTTCGCAGATTGACGCAGTTCGTGTGGGTGTGGGTTTGAGGGGGCGGGTTCTGTTCACTCTGTTGGTACTCTGGCTTGACCGTATGGTTCCATCTGTGGTTTCAAACACACCCTTCCTCACTCTCCCCCTCTCCCAGCCAAAAGCCAAAAGTGAGCGAAGCGAACGGCCCAAAAGCCAAAAGCGAGCCCTCTTCGAGGGCTCGCGGCCCGACAACCGGTTTGTAACTATCTTTGAGGAGTCGAGGGGCTCTTTCTTTCCCGATGAAGGAACGGAAAGTGGGAGAAAAAAACCCACTCCAGCGGAAGACCGCTATCTTTCGGACGCGATTCGCCTCTCTCCAAACAGATTGTGGGAACGGTTGCCCATTTTCGAACTCAAAACACAAGCCCTATGTCCCGAATGGATTGGCTGACGATTTTCATCGTGGCCGTGTGTGTTTTCGCCATCGGTTTCTTGATTTACCGCATCACCACCGCCGACAAGATCAAACCGCCGGCCACGCCCCCGGTGGAGGAAGCCCCCGCCCCGATGGAGGAAGACGAATACCTGGAAGAAGACCTCTACAGCGAGGACGACCTCGATTATGCTACGGGCACCGATGAACCCGCCGAAGCAGAACCCCTGCCCGACGAAGAACCCGAACCGGTGCCCAGCACCTACGACAGCGCCCCTGCCGGGCGCTACCTGGTCATCGCAGGCTCCTTCCAGTACAGGCACAATGCTGAAAATTTTGCCAAGCGCCTGCGCCAATTGGACTACCCCCACGCCGAAAGCAAAATTTTCGACCGCGGCAAGTATGCCGTCGTAGTAGTGGACCAGTTCGACGACTTCGAAGAAGCGCGCCGCCTGGTCGAACGGCTCAAAGCCGACGGCATCAGCGACGCCTACGTCCAGCCTCGCAAGACTTCCACCGCCCAGCGCTGAAAAAACGCGAAGGGCGCCCCGAACGGGGCGCCCTTCGCCGTGCTCACCGCTTTCCATGCTCCCCTTCCGTCATCGGGTAAGAACCACCCTGCGGGCCGCCACGGCCCCGGTTTTCGGGTCCCAAACTTGCAGCGTGTACAAGCCCGCAGGAAAGGCACTCAGGTCGAGGGTGGAGGGCAATTGCCCGTTCCGTAAGGGTCGCCCGGTGGCGTCCATCAGGCGGTAGCGGAGGCGCTCCGAGGGCAGGTCCTTCACCTCGATTCGGAGCAAGCCCGAGGTGGGGTTGGGGAATAGCTGCAGATGCTCCTCCAGCCGGGCGGTTTCCTGCACGGCATCCACGGTGTTTTTGGGAGCGGTTTCGGAGAAAACGGCCCGGACCATGACGACGCCGCGAACGTCACTGGGGAAGGGGTTCCACTCGCCGTCGAGGTTGAGGAAGTTGCAGTCCTCGCAAGTGTTGTTGATGTCGAAGCCGACGGGGATTCCGAACTCGGTGGCGGTGGCCTGTTGCCAGCCCACGAAGAAATCTCCCTTGGGAATGAAGACGGGCACCTCCTGGCCCAGCAGGTCTTCCAGCCGATAGGTGGTGAAGCCCTGCAGGGTGTCGTACACGTTATCGGCGTAGAAGGGGCGCAGGAGCTGGCGTTCGAAAACGGGCTCGGTGTTGAGGCTGTCCACCCAGATGCGGAGGTTGAACAGCTGGTTTTGCACGTCCCCGTTGACGTGGGGGAACATGAACTGGACGGCGCGCAGGGTGTCGTCCTGATTGGTGTGAAACCTGACGGCGATTTGCTCGGTGCCCTGGGCGAAGCGGATGAAAATCTGGCGTTCGGCGCTGCCGTCGTCGTAGCTGAAGTAATCGGCGAAGGGGGTGTGAAGGTGGACGGTGTCGTTGATGCGGAAGGGCTCACCTTGCGACTGGATGGCGATTTTGAAGGTGGTTTCGACGATGCGGGGTTCGTCGGGGGGCAAGGAATTGAGGATGGCTTTGAGGGAGCCGAAATCCACGGGTTTGTCGCGGCTTTCGGGGGTTTTGGGCAAGATTTCCGCCAGGTTGTTGTCGGCCAGGGTGACGTCGATGCCGAGGTTGGTGGCGGTGGTCACTTCGCGGTAATTGGCGCGGCTGTCGTCAAGATTTTCCTCCAGGGGAAAGTGATTGAAGAAAGCGCTGTGGAGCTCGGAGCGGGTTTCGGCGTCCTCGAAGCCCTGGTAGTGGCGCAGGGGCATGGCGGTGTAGGTTTTGAGGAAGCCGGAAGGGGGCTCCATGAAGGCGATGTCGGGGAAGTTGTTGTCGAGGGTTTCGTTGGCGTTGAGCCAGATGTAATCCAGGTGCCACAGGTCGCTGATGCCGCCGGGGGAGCTATAGCCCACGAATCGAAACTGGAAGGCCTCGTGGAAAAAGGCGGGGTCATCGAGGCGGAAGGCGAAGAACTGGAAGGGCGGCACGGAGTCGAGGGGCAGGTTGAAGGGGAAGCCCGGGAAGGAAGCGACCGTGTGCCATTGGCGTTGGGCATCGCGAAACTGAAGCAGGAGGCTGTCCTGGAAGCTGGGGCCGAGGCCGAAGCCTTTGGGCGCCAGGTAGAATTTGAGGGCCAGGCTGTCGGCGGGGGTGAAGGGGGAGAGGTCGATGGGGGCGCTGGTGAGGTGGTCGGCGGGCCCCGCGATGAGGTCGTAGGGGCTGCCGCCGCGGTCCAGGCCGTCGAAGGTGGCCAGCCCGACGGAGGGCGGGTTGGCGGCGAGGGTTCGATTGACGAAGACGTCGTCTTCGAGCCAACGGTGAGGGTTGGGATAGGGGCCGCCGCGGCTGAAGTCTTCGAAGAAGGGCAGGGCGAGGGTGTCCCCGGGGATGCGGATGGGGATTTTGAAAGTGTCGCACACGGCGAACTCATCGCACAGTACCAGACCCACGGTGTCGGTTCCGGGGAAGCGGGTGGCGTAGTAGAGCAGGCAGGTGTCGGGGCGCAGGTAGGTGGTGAAGGAGAAGTTCTGGCGGCCGCTGCCGTCGTAGTCGTCCGGGGCGTCGAAGAGGGCGCTGCAGCGCAGCGAGCCGGGCAGGGTGATTACGTCGCCCAGGCAATAGACGCTGACGGATTCGGGGTCCACCGTCAGGGGTTCGGCCACGAAGGTCGTGCCCGGCCGCCGGACGACGACCTCGAAGAGCAGGGTGTCGCAGGGGCCGTTTTCGCGGCAAAATTCCACGCAAAGCTGGTCGAATCCCACCCCGGAAACGCCGGCGGCGGCTGCGTACTGGAGGGTGGTGCTGTCCAGGGAAGCACTGCCGAACTGCAAGGGCTGGCAATCGAGCAGACGCAGGGCATCCCCCTCTTGCCCCCCACCCAAACCGAAGGTATCCACCTCGAAAGCGAGCACCTCACCGGCCGTGACCACCCGATACGAGGATTCCGGAGGGCAGTCGCTCGGGCCGTTTTCGGGGGCGGTGGGGGGGCGGGTGCCGAGGAGTTTGCGCACCTGTTCGCCTTGCTGTTGGAGGCGCTGGTTTTCCAGGCTTCGCAGGAGGGGGTTGGTCGTCAGGGGGGCCACCTCGAGGGTTTGGGCGGCCAGCGGCAGAG
The DNA here is from genome assembly GCA_964496055.1 of uncultured Saprospiraceae bacterium. Taxonomy (GTDB): domain Bacteria; phylum Bacteroidota; class Bacteroidia; order Chitinophagales; family Saprospiraceae; genus CAZBYX01. The sequence continues at coordinate 2,649 of CAZBYX010000226.1, read as the reverse complement.
AAAACCACAGGAACAAGCAGAGCGGGTAGAGGTTTCGCATAGCGAGGCGGTGAAAATTTGCGGATGGGGCTGCGCCCGAAGCGGCTAAGGGGCTGGCGGCGAAGGCCTTCCCGCTTCGGGGCTGCGCAAAAGTCGTACAATTTCGAGAAAAGGAAAAAACGCAGCAGGCGGGTGAGCTCTGCTGCGTTTCCGGTTTGAAAAACGAAAATTCGGGGACGATGTTGCCGTCAAAAGCCTTCCTCGGGGCAGGCGCCGGGGCGCACCTGCGTCAGGAACAGCTCCACGCGGGTGCCGCGCTCCACCATGCGGCCGGGCTCGAAGGAGGGCACCTGCTTCCAGACGTAGGCGTTGGTGCGGTCATAGACGGTGTCGTCGTCGTGGATGAGGCCGATTTCCAGGTCACTGGCGGTGAGCAGGAACTGGGCCTCGTCGAAGGTCATGCACAGCAGGTCGGGCAGTTCCACCATCTGGGAGGTGCGCTCCGTGACGACGAACTCCAGCACGCTGCCCATGGGCACCTCGTAGCCCTCGGCGATGTCTTGTTCGGTGATTTTCTTGCCCTCGTGATAGAGGAACAGGATGGTGTTTTCCGCCTGCTTGTTGTCGAAGACCCGCTCGCGGATGCGCGTGCGGATGTTCTTGCGGTTCAGGTTCTTGCTGTAGATGTTGTAGTCGTAGCTGCTTTCCTTCAGCAGGGGCAGGCGCACCAGGTCGGGTTGCTGTTTGGTGATGGTGACGTACACCTTGCGGTATTCCTTGACGTACTGCCCGGCCTTGGGCACCTGACTGAGGATGACGCCGGGGGGCTGCCCCTCCATCCAGATGGAATCGTTGACCACCAGGGTGAAATGGTGGCGCTTGGCGACCTGCCGGGCTCGTTCGAGCTTCATACCCACGAAGTCGGTCAGTTCCAGGGCTTCCCCGTGGCGGGTGTAGCACCGCAGCCACCAGTTGGTCATCAGGAAGAGGAACAACACCGTGCCCACCATGCCTGCGAAGTTCTTCAGGAACAGGCCGCTGGTGAGAAAAAGGCGCAGCTCCTGCGCCCAACGCTTCATACCGGCCCGGAGGGCTTCCGCCCGGGGGCGCAGCCATTCCGAAATTTTGGAGCGGAGGTCTTGCATGATCGGGGGTTTCGGAAAGCCGGACCAAAGCCCGGAAGCAGGCAAGTAGAGAAGAAGGGCATTGCAGGTGCGGCTTTCCGGGAAGCGGACGGAAATGAAAGAAGCGGAGAAGGAGGGATTCGAACCCCCGGTACCCAGAAGGGTACACCTGATTTCGAGTCAGGCCCGTTCGACCACTCCGGCACTTCTCCGAATGGGGGGCAAAGTTAAACAGTTCGGGGAGAAAATCCGTTCGGGGGGAGCGCAAAAAGAGGGGTTCACAGCCGATGCAACAACCCTTCGTACACCGCCCCCCAGCCTTTCCACTCCTGCTCGTCGAAGGAGGAATTGTGCCAGAGGGTGGAAAAGATGCCCCCCGAATGGCGGACGGTGCGGGCCAGGGCGAGGGTGTGTTCCAGAGCTGCTTCGGGGCTCAGGGCCAGGTATTTTTTCAGGGTCACGTCCATGACCTGAAAGGGGTAAACGAGCAGCTCGGTGGTGGTTTCGGCAGGCAAATCGTACCAGCGGAAAGGGTGTGCCGTTCCGGCCCGGAAGCCGGTGGCGTCGGCGAAGCCCATGGAGTAGTCCTGCCGGAAACCGGCTCGAAGCAGGCGCCGATAGGTCTGGGGGAAGCGCAGGCGCAGGTAGTGCTGCCGGCTGAGCCAGACGCTGCGGCCGAGCATCTCCTCCAGGCGTTTTTTTTCTAGGGCCAGGCGTTCGGGTTCTTCGGCCGAAGCATAGGAAGGATGGAGCCCTATGGGGTAGCTTTCCCCCAATCGGCGCACCAACTGCCGGAAGGCGGGGTGTCCGGGGCGGCTGTTCTTGTCGAAGGAACCGTAGTCGGCCACCAGGAAGAACCAGATGGGGCGCAGGTGGAAGTCTCGGTGCAGGGCATCGAGGCGGGCAAAGGTGTCGAAAGGGTCGGTATGCCCCCCGAAACGAACGGCCAGGCGCCGCCCCAATCGCTTCCACTGCCCCGCGAAGAGGTCTTTCGCCAGCCCCCCGGCAAAGCGCAGGGCTCCCTTGTGGCGAAAGGCCCAGGCCATATCCACGTCGAAGGTGGGCAGGAAGCGGAAGGAGGGTTCGGGCAGGGGGAGGCGGGGCCAGCGCCGCTGCAGGGCTTCCCACAGAAGCATCACCCACCGATCGACCACGGGCTGCTGAAGGAAACCCGCCCGCGCCGCCAGACTGCATTCGGCCGGGAAGCGGCCGTGAGCATCGGATTCGAAGGGCAGGTACTCCTCGTAGCGGCTGAGCATGTAAAACACCGCAGCAAACAGGTCGAAGGGCAGGTCCGCCCGGGCATCGGGCCGATGAAACAGACAGGGCTCCTCCCCCACCCGCCCCACACCCACCTCTTGCCGTTTCACCCCTCCCTCGAACAACAGGGGCGCCAGGGGCAGGCGAAGTGCCGCCCCACCGGCAAGGCCGGAGCCGTAGTGGATTCGGGGGCCCTCGTATTGCGCGAACTCGGCCGCATGGCAGGTTCGATGGAAGCGGCATGCCCCCGCCCGACCGTTGAGCCAGTCCAGCACATAATCCAGCC
>CAZBYX010000225.1:0-6724 GCA_964496055.1 uncultured Saprospiraceae bacterium | reverse complement strand
CACCCAACGAACAACGATAAACGAACAACGAACAACGAACAACGAACAACCCCACCGATAAAAAACGAAGCCCCCACCGCGGAAAACAACCGCCGAGAGGGCTTCCAAAGCTTCAAATAGATTCCCGAAAATTAGCTCGTTGCCGGCTTCAGCAGGGTGAACGTGAAGGTGGCCCCGTTGCCGGGTTGGCTTTCCACCCAGATTTCGCCACCGTGCTGAGCGACGATTTTCTTGCAGATGGCCAGGCCGATGCCCGTGCCGGGGTAGGCGTGGCGCGGATGCAAGCGCTTGAAGATGAGGAACACTTTCTGGTAGAACTCTTCGCTGAGTCCGATGCCGTTGTCCTCGACGGTGAACTCCCAGTGTTTGCCTTTGTCTTTCCCTGATATTTTGACCACCGGCGGTTCTCCCTCTTTGTGAAATTTCAGCGCGTTGGAGAGCAGGTGATAGAACAACAGGCGGACTTTCTCCTTGCAAGCCAAGATTTTTTCCGGCAGCTCGCCGATTTGTACCTGGGCTTGCTTTTCCGCAATTTCGGCGCGCAAGGAGCTGTTGAGCAGTGCCAGCAGCATATTGGGCACTTCGAGGGGCTGCAGGCGGTGTTCGATTTTGTCCAGGTGCGCGTATTCGAGCAGGTCGTTGATGAACTGGTTCATGTTTTTGACCCCATCGAGGATGAACTGGAGGTATTCTCGTCCTTCTTCGTCGAGGCGGTCGCCGAAGCGTTTGGCCAGCAATTGACTGAAGTTGCCGATCATGCGCAGGGGCTCCTTCATGTCGTGGGAGGCCAGGTAGGCGAAGTTTTCGACCTGCAGGTTGGAGTCGATGTATTGCTTGAGTTTTTGGTTTTTTTCGGTCAGGGTGCGCACCTGAGCTTCGAGCAGTTGGAAGCGCGTTTGGTCACCGGTCTGGTCGCTGAGCAGCAGCAACAGAGCCGGCGGGGATTCTCCGCCCCCGAGCCGCAAGACCCGCACCTGCACCTGCTTTTCATGGGCGCCGGGCGAATCGATGGCACAGCTCATTTCGAAAGCCCCCCCTTGCCCCGCCATCAGGGCTTCCACTTTTTCTCCGAAACCGGGCGTGTGGAAAAAAGGCAGATGCTCGGCAGCGTATTGGCGCAGGCAAAACTCCTCCGGCATGCCCAGAATGGCACGAAAAGACTTGTTGGCATCCACCACGCGGAGCGAGTCATCGACCAGGGCGGCGGCCAAGCCTCCGTTTTGAAACAGAGGAGCAAAAAGTGTTTTCACCAGGGTGGGGTTTTCAATCAGGGTTCCGTTTGAGTGATCATCATGGGCTTTCATAATTCCCTAAGCGTTTTCAAGGTTTGTTTCGGTGTTTGTCTTCGATCGGTTCAGAGCGGATATTTTTTCCCCTTTGGATGCCCCAAAAGTATTCCCGCCCGCTCGGGAGAATCTTGCTTCCGGGCACTTTCTGTGACATGAAAAACCTGCAAAGCCCCCTGAAAATCGCGGGAATGGCCGGGGATTTCGGCGCCCGGCCATGTCAGCCGAAGGGTTTGAATCGTTAAATAGGCGCCTTCTCCTACCCCGGGAGCGGCCACCTGAAACCCTTGCCTTGCCCTCCCCGTCCCCTTTGCAACGGGATGCCCCATCCTTCCATTCGGATCTGTGGAAGGGAAGATTTTTGCCCGATTGGAAGGGAGAAAACCCCAAGCACTGCTACATTCGCAACAAAATCCATCCCCCTGACTATGAATGAACGGACTCTCCTCAGTGTAGCCTTCGGCCTGCTTTTCAGCTTGTTGCAAGCCCAGCAAACCGCCGTTTTCACGGATGCCCACCAAGCCTTCCGCGAGGCGGAGCAGTTCTACGAACAGAATCTCTTCGGGCAGGCCCACGAAGCCTATCGGCAAACCATCCGCCTGACAGAGCCCGCCCATGAGCCGGAATTCACCACCCTGCGCAAATTCGCCGAACTGGGCGTTGCCAAATGCGCCATCCGCCTCAACCTGCCCGACGGCGAAAAAAACATCCTCGATTTCATTCGCACCTATCGCCCCGACCCCCTGGCCAACCAGGCGCTGATCGAGGTGGCCAACTATTTCTTCGACGACAAGCAGTACGACAAGGCCGTGGAATACCTCAGCCAGGTGCCCACCTACGAGCTCAGCCAGGAAAAGCGTGCCGAGGTGCGCTACAAAATGGGCTATGCCTTCTTCGTCCAGAAAAAGTTCCGGGAAGCCAAAAACAACTTCAACGAGATACGCAACACTCCCGGCGACTATTTCTTCCCCGCCAACTACTACTACGGACTGTGTGAGTTCTTTTTGGGCAATTACGACAGCGCCATCAAAGCCTTTCGGGTGGCCGAACGCTACCGCCGCTACCAGCCTCACATCCCCTACTACATCGCCCAGATTTACTTCGCGCAGGGCAAATACGAAGACGTCATCCGCTACGCCGAACCCAAACTCAACGACTCCTCCCTCAAACGAATCAAGGAGCTGCATCAGTTGGTGGGGCAGGCTTATTTCGAGTTGGGGGAATACGCCAAGGCTCTCCCGCACCTCGAATTTTACGAGGAGCGCTCCGGCAAGCTGCGCGAGGAGGAGTTTTACCAGCTGGCCTTCACCCAGTACCAGGTGGGCAAATACCGCGAGGCCATTCGCAACTTCGAGGAGCTGGACCGCTCCGATTCGGAGCTGGGGCAATACGCGCTGTACTACCTGGGAGATGCCAACCTGAAATTGGGGCGCAAAACGGCCGCCCGCAATGCCTTTTTCCGGGCCTCGGAGATGAATTACGACCCCTCGCTCAAGGAGGAGGCCCTGTTCAACTACGCCAAACTGAGTTACGAACTCAAATTCGACCGGGAGGCGCTGTCGGCGCTGCAGCGATTCACCCCCTCGTCGAAATACTACAACGAGGCGCAGAAGCTGATGAGCGAGCTGTTTCTCAACACGCGCGATTACGAGCGGGCGCTGAGCATCCTGGAAAACCTGCCCAAGCGCACCCCGCAACTCAACGAGGCCTACCAGAAAGTGGCTTACCTGCGGGGGCTGCAGCTCTATCGGGAGGGCGAGCTGAACCGGGCGCTGGAGTTTTTCAACAAGTCCTTGAGCCAGCCCGTGAACCTGTACTACAAAGCCCTGGCCACCTACTGGCTGGCCGACATCGCCCACCAGCAGAAGAAGTACCGCGAGAGCATCAACCTGCTGAATGAATTCCTCACCCTGGCCAAGGGCATGCGCGACCTGCCGGACGAAGCCAGCGTCTTCACCGCAAACTACTTGCAGGGCTACAACTACCTGAAGCAAAAGAACTACACCGGTGCGCTGGGTTATTTCCAGGATGCGGTTGCCGGCATCAAGCGCAACAGCATGTTCATCAGCAACCCCGTGGTGCGGGAAGAAATCCTCGCCGACGCCACCCTCCGGGCAGGGGACTGCCTCTTCAAACGCAACCGCTACAGCGAAGCGGCGCGCTTCTACAACGAAGCCATCCGCAACGGCTACCCCGGCTTCGAGTATGCCCTGTACCAAAAAGCCCTCATCGAAGGGCTGCGCGGGCGCACCACCGAGAAAATCCTGGCCCTGGAGAACCTCATCAACAACCACCCCCGCTCGGAATACACCGACGATGCCCTCTTTCAGCTGGGCATCACCTACCAGGAATTCGGCCAACTGGACAAAGCCCTCGAACCCCTCAAACGGCTCGTCACCCAGTACCCCAACTCGCCTTTCGTCAACCGCGCGCTGCTGCGCATGGGCCTCATCACTTACAACCGGGGCAATTACCAGACGGCGATGGAGTATTACAAGCAGGTGTTCCGCAACAACCCCGACGAAGAGGACGCCAACAGCGCCCTGACCGCCCTGCAGGAAATCTACCTCTCCGACCTCGGTGACCCCGACGGCTATGCCGCCTTCCTCGAAACCATCCCCGGCTACAAGCTCGACAACTACGACCGCGACACCCTCACCTTCCGCGCCGCCGAGCTGGCTTTCGAAAACGGCAACTACGAACGCGCCATCCGGGGGCTGAACGACTACATCGGCAAATTTCCCAACGGCCGCTTCCTCCTCGTGGCTCATTATTATCGCGGCGATGCGCATTCGGCCCTCGAACACCACCTTGAAGCCCTGAAAGATTACGACTGGGTCATCCAGCAGGGCCAGAGCCGCTATTTCGTCAAGGCTCTGGAAAAAGCCAGCTTCCTGGCTTACAAGTATGCCAAAGAGTACACCAAAGCCCTGGATTACTACAGCCGCCTGGAAGGCCTGGCCGACTCCCCGGAAAAGCGCTTCCAGGCGCAACTCGGCGCCCTGGCCAGCGCCTACCTGGTGCCCGACCGCCGCAAAGTCATGGAGATGGCCCGCAAGGTCATCAACAACCCGGCGGCCGAACCCCACCACCTGGCGGTCGCCAATTTCTACCTCGGCAAGATGGCCTTCGACGACAAAGACTACCCCACCGCCCTGACGGCTCTGGACAAAACCATCCAACTGGCCAACGACGAGAAAGCCGCCGAAGCGCGCTACCTCATCGCCTACATCCACTACCTGCAACGCGACCTGGAAACCGCCAAAAACCTCTGCCTGGAAATGAACCGCACCGCCAGCGACTACCCCTACTGGGTGGCCAAGGCGGTCATCCTCCTCTCAGACATCTTCGCCGAGCAAAACGACCTGTTCAACGCCAAGGCCGTGCTCGAAGCCCTGCTCAAAAACTACGACGAAGACCCCGAGCTGGTCGAAATCGCCAAAGCCAAGCTCCAGAAACTGGAGGAACGCCTCCAGCAGGAAAGCAAGCTGGACAACAGCTCCGAATCCGGCAACTTCCTCCTCGACGAAGGGAATTGACCCGCACACCCCACCCCCACCCCTTCACACCCCTTTCCCGAACGCTCAACGCAAACCACTCGCTGATATGAATCGCCAAAGCCTCCTCCTCAGTGCCTTCCTCGTTTTTCTGCCCTGCTTCCTCATAGCCCAGGATGACCTGCCCACCGGCCAGGTAGAGGTCATCAAGAGTTTCGAGGCCCAGCTGGAAGAATCGGAAAAGACCCCGGTGCTGCCCGAATTGCCCCCCGTGGACACCACCACCAAAGCTCAAACCTACACCATCCCCCTGAAGACCCTCCCGGTCACCTACCCCGCGCCGCGCATCCGCCCCCTGGCGCACCCCCGCGCCCAAATGGAGGAGCCCAAAAAGGCCTACCTCAAGGTCGGCGCCGGCCTGCCGAGCAGCTTCTATGGGAAGGGCAGTTTCCACACCGCCGTGAAGGACCAATTCGACTTCGGCATCGACCTGGAGCACCACAGCACCAACCAGTCGAACGAAACGGTGGAAAACCGCGATTTCAACCGCACCCGGTTCGGGGCCCGCGGGTCGTATTTCTTTCCCCAGGGCTTCGCCGTCGGCGCCCACACCGCCTACACCCAGCACAACTACCGCTTCTACGGCTACAACTTCGACGACCCCAAACCCGAAAACGTGGACGAGAACGACGTCAAACAGCACCTGAACACCTTCGAGCTCGGCGCCGACATCTTCAACGGGGTGCCTACCGTCGGCGACGTGAATTACCGCGCCGGCATCGACTTCTACACCCGCTCTGACAACTACGCCGCCTCCGAAACAGGGCTGGACATTCACCTCCGCGGCACCAAATGGATAAACGGCGTGCACGCCTTCGACCTCGGCATCCGCGCCGACTTGAGCTCCTTCGAGGACACCGCCAAACAAACCCTGCACAACTTCTTCTTCACCCCGGCCTTCACCTTCCACGGGGAGCGCTTCGTGGCGAAAGTCGGTGGCAACATCGCCAACCACGACGACGAGTTCTTCGTCTTCCCCGACATCGAGGTCGCCGTGCCCGTCACCGGCAGCGAGCTGGTCGTCTTCCTGGGCGCTAACGGCACCCTGCGCAAAAACAACTTCCGCAACCTGACCGACTACAACCCCTACGTCACCCCCCGCAGCGCCCGCATCCCCATGCGAAACACCGAGGTCTTCCACTATTTCGGCGGCATCCGGGGCAACCTCAAAATCCTCGAATACAGCGGCCAAATCGGCTACAAAAGCACCAACGACCTGGCGCTCTTCCTGCGCGACTCCCTGCCCCTCAAACCCGTGCACCGCACCTTCCGCGTCCTCTACGACGACGTGGACATCTTCAACATCCAGGGAATGGTGACCGTCCAACCCCTCAAAGGGCTCAAAATCATCGGCACCGTCAGCCAGAACATCTACGACCTCAAAACCGAGGAAAAAGCCTGGCACCTGCCCAGCCTCGAACTCTCCGGCACCGCCCTCTACACCACCCTCGACAACCAACTCGAACTCAAAGCCAACCTCTTCGTCGAAAACGGCGTGCCCTACAAACGCCCCGACGGAACCCCCGACAACCTCAACACCCTGCTCGACCTCAGCCTCGGCGCCGCCTACTACCTGTCCGAAAACTTCGGGCTCTGGGCCGAAGTCAACAACCTCTTCGACAACGAACGCCAACGCTGGGAACTCTACCCCACCTACGGGCTCAACCTCCTCTTCGGGCTCAGCGCCCGCTTCTGAGCCACCTGTCCGGGTGGGGGCAAAGTCCCCTCCCGCACGCCCCTGCTCCTCCCTTCCAACCCTTGGAAATGGCTGTCGGCATCACTTGAATCAAGTGATGCCGACAGCTCCTGTGGCCGTTTGGGCTCTGCGCCTTCTCGGTGTTGCTCCGTGTACCTGTTTGCAGGAAAGGCCCGGGGTCGGAA
>CAZBYX010000224.1:0-6745 GCA_964496055.1 uncultured Saprospiraceae bacterium | reverse complement strand
ACACCGCGAGGATTGGGGGTGGTCGTTGAGCTTTGTTCGTTGTTCGTTGTTCGTTAATCGTTGTTCGTTGGGTTGGGGTGTGATAGAGTGGAGAGTTTAGAGTGGAAAGTGTAGAGTTGGGTGGGGGCGCGGGTTTGCGGGTGGCCCTCGGTGGCTCTCCGTGGCTTCTCTGGGGTTCTCGGTGTACCTGCAAAACTGCCCCACACCACCGTTCACATCGGCTCGAAGCCCTCCAATCCCAGAAAGGACTCGAAATTTTGAGGGGTGACGAGGTGGGTTTCAGCTTCGGGGTAAGCCTTGCGGAAGGTGATCGGAACAGAAGCGCGCTTGCGTGGATTCCACTTGAATTCGAAAGCCTTCAGCTTCCCGCCCGATTCTTCCAGGTAATCGATTTCCTGTTGAGCGGTGGTGCGCCAGAAATAGGCATTGAAGGGGTGCCCGGCGTAGTGGTGGCGCTTCATGCGTTCCACCACCAGGAAATTTTCCCATAGCGCACCTACGTCTTGCCTCAATTCGAGGGGGCTGAAGTTTTTGATCAAGGCGTTGCGGATGCCGGTGTCGAAGAAATAGACTTTGCGTCCCTTTTTGATTTCGTTGTGCAGGTTGCGGCTGAACGAGGGCAGCCTGAAAACTACGAATGTCTCTTCCAACAGGCGGATGTAACGCTCCACCGTACCGGGGTCGGAACCGATGAGATGGGCCAGCTCGGAGTAACGGACTTCCTGCCCCACCTGCAAGGCCAGCGCTTGCAACAGCTTGACCAGAAGCGTTGGCTTTTTCAACTGCTCCAGCGTAAGCAGGTCTTTGTACATCAGCCCATCGACCAGGTCCATCAGCACCCGACGCCCATAGTCGAGGTCGTGCGTCACCACCTCTGGATAGTAGCCATAGACCATCCGGTGTTCGAGCAGAGAGCGCTCGCTCAAGTAGCCCTGATGAGCCACCATTTCGGCGAACGAGATGGGGTAAAGCACGAACTCCGCCTTGCGCCCCACCAAACTCTCCCGGGTTTGGGAAGCCAGGTCGAGGGACGAGGAGCCCGTTACCAACAGCTGCACCTGGGGAAGATGGTCCGCGATGAGTTTGAGGGTCAGGCCGATGTCGCGCATGCGTTGCGCTTCGTCCACCACCACCAGAGTGTGGTTGCCCACAATCACTTTCAGACGCTCCAACGATATGCCTTCCAGCAGCGTGCGGGTAGCGGGGTCATCGCCAGTCAGCCAGAGGACTTTCTTCCCGCTTTTCTCCGCAATGGCTTTTACCAGGGTGGTCTTCCCCACTTGCCGCGGCCCTACGACCACAATGGCCTTCCCACGGCTCATCCACTCCTGCACAGGTACTTCGAGGGTTCGGGCGATCATCTTTTTTCCACGAAAATATTAGATTTTGCAGTTTCAAATCCCAAAAAATCATGATAATTCAGGATTTAGAACCCCAAACGCCCATTCTCGGCCGGGAGCCCGTACCTTTCCGGCTATGGAAAAACCCCTCCCCCGCCGCTGGCAATGGCTTTTGTTGGAACTGCTCGGCGTTTTTCTGGGCGTCACACTGGCCTTCAGCCTGGACAAGTGGAACGAAGCGCGCAAACTCCACGAAGTCGAAACCCAAATCCTGCGCGAAATCGACGCCGGCCTGGCCATGGACCTGCAAGACCTCGAAGCCAACATCGAGGGGCACCGTATGGGATTGGCGGCCGTGCAGGTGTTTCGCAAGTACCTCACCGGGCAGGCGGTCAACCTCGACTCCATGCCCTTTCACTACTTCGTGCTGCTGCGCGATTTCATCTCCCTGCAAAACAGCGCCGCCTACGAGTCCCTGAAATCGCAGGGTCTGGGGCTCATCCGCAACGATTCCCTGCGGCTGAAAATCGTCGCCCTGTACGACTTCGACATGGAAGTCCTTCAAAAACTGGAGGAAGACTATTCGGAGATGCAGTTCAACGAGAATTTCTACCACGCCTTCAACGATGCCCTGGCCGACTACATGGTCTGGAACCGCGAGGGCCAACTGCGCCGCATCCGAGCCCCGGAAGGGCTGCCCGCCTCCACCACCAACCGCCTGCTGGCGCACCTGTGGAAAATCGAAGCAAACCGCCGCTTCACCCTGCAATACTACCAGCTGGTGAAAGGCAAGGCACTCGAGTTGCGGCAAGACCTGGCGCGGGCGCTGAACGGCCGTTAGCCCCCGCCGAAGAGGCGCCGAACGATTTCCTCCCGCTTCTGGCGGCTCACGGGCACCATGTGCCCCTCCACGTCGAGGCGGTTGCCCTCCAGAGCCCGCACCTTTTCCGCATTGACGATGAAAGATTTGTGCACCCGCAGAAAGCGCCCGGCAGGCAAGGTCGCCTCCAGGTTTTTCATGCTCCAAAGGCTGACGTAGCGCCCCGACCGGCAAACGAAGCGCACGTATTCCTTCAACCCCTCGATGAAGAGGATGTCGTCGAAGGCCAGGCGCACCATTTTGCCGTCCACCCTGACGGTGAGGTGGTTGGAGGCAGGGGTGGGGGCGGTGCCGGGGGCGCGGCGGCGCCAGTGGATTTGCTCGCGGGCTTTGTTGACGGCCTGCAGGAAGCGCTCGAAGGAGAAGGGCTTGAGCAGGTAGTCCACGGCGTTGAGGTCGAAGGCTTCGGGGGCGAACTCGGCGTAGGCGGTGGTGAAAATGGTCAGGGGCGGTTGGCGGAGCGTTTTCAACAGGTTGTTGCCGCTCAGGGCGGGCATCTGGATATCGAGGAAAAGCAGGTCCACAGGTTGGGTCTGGAGGATTTCCAGGGCTTTGAGGGGCGACTTGACGGCAGCCACCACCTCGATGTCGGGCACTTGCTCCAGGAAGTTTTCCAGCAACTTCAGGGCGAGGTATTCATCGTCCACCAGCAGGGCTTTGATGGGTTCCATGGCTGAGGATTAGGCTGAGTCGAACTTCGAAATGGGGGCCGCGGTCGTGGGTTTCGAGGGTGTAGGCGCCGGGGTGCTTGAGCTCCAGGCGCCGGCGGATGTTCTCCAACCCCACCCCGCCCCGGGCGTCTTTCTGGCGATTGCCGGGGTTTTGGGTGTTCAGGGTGTGAAAGACCATCCGTTCGCCCTGCAGCTCCAGTTCCAGGCGCACGAAAGCCTCGGGGTTTTCTTCCAGGTCGGCGTGTTTGAAGCAGTTCTCCACCAGGGGAAGGAGCACCATAGGCTCGATGAGCAGGCCGTTCAGGTCGGCGGGGTACTGGAAGGTGATGTCGGGGGGGTGTTCGCAACGCAGGCGGTAGAGCTCGATGAAGCGTTCGACCTGCTCCACCTCCCGCTGGAGGGGCACGGCGTCGTCCTGGCTTTCGTAAATGACGTAGCGCAACAGGTTGGACAGCTGCAAGACCATTTCGGCGGTCTTTTCGCTGCGCATCACCGCCAGGGAGTAGATGTTGTTCAGGGTGTTGAACAGGAAGTGGGGGTTGATTTGCGCCTTGAGGAATTGCAGTTGTGCCTCCCGCTGGCGGTTGATGATGGCCAGATTGCGGCGCTCGTTCTCGTAGCGGTTTTTCAGCACCTGGTAGAAGGTGCTCATCAGCAGGACGCTGAGGTTCGTCGCCAGCGAAGTAATCCAAAAGGTGGCCGTCAGGCTGTAGGTCCTTCCTTCGAGGTGGATTTCGGGAAACAGCTCGTTCAGCCCCACCCGCAACGCGCTGAAAAGCACCAGGCTGCCCAGGGCCCAGACCAGATACCCTCCGTATCGCCCCCGTTCGAGGTAGCGGTCCACGAACGAGAGGTTCAGATAGAAGAGCACCGCCATGAGCGCCACGTTGGCCAAGGCCCGAACGAAGCTGATGCCCAGGGGCAGGATGTTGTCGAAGGCCATCGTGAGCAGCAAGACGAAGATGCCCCAGAAAATGAAGTGCAGCAAAGCGAGCAGCACCTTGCCCGGCATGATGAATCTCCCGCTCATGGCTTCAAAACTAAGGCCTCGGGGGCAAATGCCCCGCCCCGAATCAATGAAAGGCAACGGCGCACCTACCATCGGTGGCAAAACTTCAACCACCCGCCCCGAACCCCCACCACCCCACCCTTTCCGAGGGGTGTGGGCAGGGAGGGAAGGGGTGTTTTTTCCGGTGGTTGAAATCGGGCTGCATTTGATTGAAAAAATTTTCAGGGGCTGGGGGCGGGGGCTTGTTTTGGGGGCGAAAACGCGATTCGTTCACCAAAAAATTCAAAAGCCATGAAACCAGTCTTCAAGTCTTTCGCTCTGTTTGCCCTCCTTTTCACGGTGGTTCTCACCGCCTGCCAGAAGCGGGACTCGGTTCTGCCCGACCCCCAACGCACCCTCGAGCCCGAGCAGGCCGTCCTGTTGGTCCAATCCGCCATGGAGAACAGCTCCGGCGGCGCGGCCAACGCCATGGCCGAGGCGAGCAAAATCGCCGCCGACCTGGAGGAAGGCGACTACGCCCAGTACTGCAACCAGACCTTCGACACCACGCTGACCTACACCTACCAGCAAGGGCTGGTCAGTGCCAACCTCAGCACCGAATTCGCCTGGACCATCCACTGCAACAATCTCAACATCCCCACCTCCATCGAATTCACGGGGAGCTCGGATGGCAGCTACGACGCCCCCAAAATCAGCGGCGCCGCCACCTCCCAGATGGGCTTCGAAATCACCGACCTGGTCCAGGGGCCTGACTTCACCCTCAACGGCACTTACAGCCGCCAGGGCACCCAGAACCTCAAGGGCGTCAACCCCCTGAGCGTGACCAGCCAACTCAGCTTCGAGTTTATCGAGGTCAAAATCAGCAAGCTGGACCTCACCCTCCAAAGCGGAACGGCCACCTTCGCCCTCAGCGGGGAAACCTCCGAAGGCTATCAGTTCAGCTTCGAGGGTGAAATCGTCTTCCACGGCGACGGCGCCGCCACGATCACCATCAACGGCCAGTCCTACGACATTCAGCTCTGAGTTCAAACACCCTCCCCCTGCCGGGATTGGGGGAGGAACGGGGTGGGCGGTTCGGGTTCGACCCGGCAGACGCAGCCCCACCTTCCGCCCTCCTCCACCCGGCCTTCGTTCACTCGGAAACGGTGAAAAGTCATGTTCTTCTTCTATCACCAGTTCGGTCCGGCGGGCGGGTACTTGTTAGCTGCGCTCTCGCTGTTTCTTCGCTATGCCCTCGTGGCGGGTGGGGCGTGGTTCCTCTTCTACCAGATGAAGCGAGGAAAATGGTGGCACCGGAAAATCCAGCTTTCCGCACCCCGCCGCGCTCAGATCCTGCTGGAAATCCGGCATTCGCTGGCCACCATTTTCATCTTCGCCCTGATTGGAGGGCTGCTGTACTTTTTCCACCAACAGGGCTGGACGCGCCTCTACCTGAACATCGAGGAGCGGGGCTGGCCCTATCTGTTTTTCTCCGCCCTCTTGCTCATCCTGCTGCACGACACCTATTTCTACTGGATGCATCGCCTGGTGCACCGCCCCCGCTGGTTCAATTGGGTGCATGCCGTGCACCACCTGTCGCGCAACCCCACTCCCTGGGCGGCGCTCTGTTTCCACCCCCTGGAAGCTCTGCTGGAGCTGGCCGTCGTACCGGTAGCGGTGTTCGTACTGCCGCTGCATCCGCTGGCATTGGGGCTCTTCGGGGTGTGGGCGCTGGTGTGGAATGTGGTGGGGCATCTGGGATTCGAGCTCTTCCCTTCGGGCTTTACGCGGCACCCGGTCTTCCGGTGGTTCAACACCTCCACCCATCACAACCTGCACCACCGATACGGCCGCTGCAATTACGGGCTGTACTTCAATTTCTGGGACACCCTGCTGCAAACCAACCACCCCCGCTATCACGAAATCTTCGAGGGGGTGACTGGTCGGAAGGAGCGCACCCTCGAACCGGTTCCTTCCCGAGAGCAAAGCCCCCTTGACGGATGGGAGACGGGAAGAGCTTAGCGCCCGAGCATCTTGGCGGCGATTTCCTTTAGGAGTTTGGCGGCGAGGGCGGCGGTGGTGTGTTGGAGGTCTCGGTGGGGGTTGAGCTCCACGATGTCGGCGCCGATGATGGGAACCTCGATGCCTTGAAGGAGGCGCAGCACTTCCCGCGAGGTTAGGCCGCCGGGCTCCTGATGGGATACGCCGGGAGCGAAGGCCGGGTCCAGACCGTCGAGATCCAGGGAGAGGTAGAGGGGTCGGGTGAGGCGGGGGCGTTCGCCGCGGTCGAAGGCGCGCATGTCGATGGTCTGCACCCCGAAGCGGCGGGCCTGCTCCATCTGGTGCGGGTTCATGGCTCGAATGCCGACCTGATGCAGTCGTCGGCAGAGCCCTTCCTCCAGAATTCGGGCAAAGGGGCAGGCATGCGAGTAGCGCTCGCCCTCGAATTCATCGTACAGGTCGCCATGGGCATCGATTTGCAGGATGTCGAAATCCTGGAAGTGGCGGGCGTGGGCGCGCATCAGGGGGTAGGTGATGGAATGGTCGCCGCCGAGGGTGAGCAAACGGACGCCCTGGGAAAGCAGGTTCTCAGCCACCTGCTCGATTTCGAGGTATTCCTTCACGGGAAAATCGCCCAAATCGCGAAACCGGGGGTCTTCGATGGGATTGACGAGCCCCTCCGTCCAGTAATTGGAGGCGCCGTCGTGCAAGGCTTCGCGGATGCGCCCCGGCGCCAGCGCCGCCCCCTGCAGATAAGAGGAGGAACGATCCCAGGGAAGACCGATGAGGCGGATGTCGGGGGGGAAATTCATGGCTGTTCTTTTTTCGCCCTTCGCTCAGGAGCGGCCTCCGAACGACACCGTAC